>JAHQVL010000419.1 GCA_019634345.1 Rhodothermaceae bacterium | reverse complement strand
CAGCCACCGAGGTGTTGACCTTGTTTATAAATTCGCCGATCGTCGACGCTGCATCATTGAAGCCACGGAAAAGACGATTTATGGTGGCGTTGTCATTTTTTGGGAGGCGTACGGTCATGTCACCGTTTGCAAACTTGTCAATCACATTAAGCATGAGTTCAACACTTCCTTCCAACTCTCTATGGGCCTTTTGAACTCTTTGTTGTGTTGCTTCAACTTCCTTCATCGCCTGTTCGGCTTCATGCTTCGACTGGAGGGCTTCGGCCTTCGAGCGTTCGGCATGAATAAGTGCTTTTTCCGCTTCTTTTTGAGATGCCTCAGCACCCGTTTTGGCCTTCAGAGCATCTGACTGAGCAACTTCCGCTTCTTTGAGCGCCTTTTCAGTCTCCGTTTTGGAGGCTACTGCTTTTTTCTGCGCTTCAAGGGCTTTGGCCTTGGAGGCCTCCGCTTCGACGAGTGCTTTTTCCGCTTCTTGTTTAGAAACTTCCGCACTGTGCTTTGCTTGCAGGGCTTCTGCCTTAGAGGCTTCTGCGCCAACCAGCGCTTTTTCCGCTTCTTGCTTTGACGCCTCTGCGTCGTTTTTCGCCTGTAGGGCATCCGCTTTCGCTGCTTCCGCTTCTTTTAGGGCTGCTTCGGTTTCGACTTTAGACGCTTCGGCGTTGTTTTTCGCCTGAAGAGCCTCGGCTTTAGACGCCTCTGCATCTACGAGTGCTTTCTCCGCTTCTTTTTTAGAGGCCTCCGCTTCAACGAGTGCTTTTTCCGCTTCCTGCTTAGAGGCTTCGGCGTTGTTCTTTGCTTCGAGGGCCTCAGCTTTGGATGCTTCTGCTTCGACGAGCGCTTTTTCCGCTTCTTGTTTAGAGGCTTCTGCGTCGTTCTTCGCTTGTAGGGCGTCTGCTTTGGCTTTCTCTGCGTCTTTTAGAGCGGCTTCCGTTTCAGCCTGAGAAGCTTCTGCATTCTTCTTGGCTTCCAGCGCTTCTGCTTTAGAGGCTTCCGCTTCAACGAGTGCTTTTTCCGCTTCTTTTTTGGAGGCTTCCGCGTTATTTTTTGCTTGCAGGGCATCCGCTTTGGCCGCTTCCGCTTCCTTCAGCGCCACTTCGGTTTCACTCTTTGATGCCTCTGCTCTTTGCATTGCTTCCATTGCCTGTGCCTTAGCCATCTCCGCTTCTCTCAGTGCTTTTTCGGCGTTTGACTTGGATGCCAGGGCCTCATCCTTAGCGAGTTCTGCATTTAATCTTGAGCTTTCAGCAGATTCAAGGGCTTCCTTGGTTTGTTGTTGTTCAAAGGCAATTTTAGATGCTGAGTCTCTAATACTAACCACCATGGCATTAAAGGACTCGCTTAGACGAGCAATCTCATCCTTTCCCTGGGCCGGTACTTGAACACTTGCATTTCCTTTGGCGACCTCTTCAGCCGCGGCTTCCAACGCTTGAATGGGATTAGAAATGGAACGAATAACGACAATGCAGATCAATATGGACAGAATGATGATCAGCAGAGACATACTGGATGTGAACAACAACGCTTGAAAGGCTTCTGTTTGATGCGCTGTTGCTTTGAGAAGGAGATCGTGCTCCAGTCTATTTTCTACGTCCTTTAGCAGGTTTATTTTCTTTGTTATCGTAGCAAACCATTCAGGGGCGTCGATACCGTAGCCCCCATTTTGGGGGCCAGCGACAACCACTGATCTCATTCTTTGCACCTCGTTAACGGATGCATTTTCCATTTGCTGGCCGTAGTAGGTCATGTGAGCAGGGGTTGCTACCGTTTGAAAGCTTTTTATATAAGCTTCTTGGGCTTCAACGAGCCGGCTGTACTTCATGATATCCGCCTGGGTCGTAAAGCCCTTGGTAAAGACCTGGCTCACTACGGCTCTCTCGATGCCGGCCCGTTCTTTACTTTGCATGAAAAAGAAGTAGCTGGCAAGCAGGTTTGACATTTCTACATCGTCCCCGAGGGTCATCATAATACCTACTGTCTCGAGCACATGGGCATTTGTACTTGTATATGTCGCAATAGCCTCGCCTGGGCTAATGTTTAGCGAGGAGATCGACTCTCTCAAGTCAGGAATTGCGTTCAGCTTGTTCCGAAACTCACCCATATGGGTTGCAAAGGAAGGGTCAAAGTTACCCACGTCAAATCCACTAAGAAAGGTGTTTATGCTGTCGAGTGCAGCATTCGTGAGTTGACGCTGTTGCTGGAGTTCCTCTTTATACGTCCGCCCCTGGGATTGGAGAAAAATGGCCGTAGCACCACGTTCTTTCTGGAGTTCATGAACTAAATTCCCAGAATACCCTGCCAATTCGGTCAACTGTACTAACTGGCCAGAAGTATGATACGATTCACGTTCATTTTGTATAGACAGAAGAGAACTAATAATAACACTTGTAAGGGGGATACTTACTAAAAGTAGAAGTTTGAATCGAATAGAGAGGTTTTTCATCCGAAGAGTTGTAATGAATATGGAGCATGCTAAGTATTGAGGATATCGGATCAGATTAGTTATTTCTTAATGAGGGCATCACTTATGAAAGAAACGTTTATCCCTTGGAAGTGCATTTCATACCATCTTAGTGCATTCATAATACCCTGGCGAATATCTTGATGGGTCAATCAAAGGGTTGAGTTTCATCTAGGTTGGGGCGGTTTATGCGTACTACATGCTGTTCTATTGTATGCTTCATATGCCTATTAATGGCAGGTTTTGTGCAATCTGTTCAGGCTCAAAATAGAAATGTTGAGCTGCGCGGAGAATTAAAACTTGAGCGAATCACAGGCGAGATCCTTTTAGACGGAGTTCTTGATGAATCTGATTGGGGAAGCCTCCAACCCCTGGAATTGACCGTATTTGAACCGGTCTATAAAGGGACGATGACGGAGCAGACGCAAATCAAGGTGGGGTATGACGATCAGTATCTGTATGCAGCGGGTTGGATGTATGATTCTGATCCTGACAACATCAGGGGAAATTCGATGTATCGGGATTCATACAGTGGGGATGATATCTTTGCGGTTCTGCTCGATACGTTTAATGACCAGGAAAATGGCCTGTGGTTTATGACGAACCCCAATGGGGTCCGTTTAGATATGGCAATCTCTAATGATCTTGAAGGAGGAGGAGGGGGGCCGTTTGGCCGTTCAGTGAATTCGAGCTGGAATACCTACTGGGACGTTGTGACCAATAGAACAGAAGAAGGTTGGTTTGCTGAAATGCGCATCCCTTTTTCAAGCCTCGGGTTTCAAGATGAGGATGGTGCTGTTCAAATGGGTATGAGTGTATACCGGTACATCTCCAGGAAAAACGAACGCCACGTGTTTCCCGATACACCCCCAGACTGGAATATGGCGTTTGCAAAACCCTCTCAGTTTATTCCCATCCGTCTTGAAGAAACGAAAAGCCAGCGGCCGCTCTATATCACCCCATATACAACCGGCGGGATTTCTCAGATCAACGACTTAAACGATGCCGAAACTGCGTACGTGCAAGACGACGATTTTACGGGAGATCTGGGTATCGACTTAAAGTATAACGTGACGAACAATCTGACGCTGGATCTTACCGTAAATACAGATTTTGCTCAGGCTGAAGCAGACGATCAGCAAGTCAACCTGACTCGGTTTTCGTTGTTCTTTCCTGAAAAAAGGCAATTCTTCCAGGAACGAGCGGGTATTTTCGAATTTCGAACGCAAGGGCGGTCTGATAGGCTCTTCCATACCCGTCAAATTGGGTTATATGAAGGCGAGTCGATTCCGATTATCGGTGGTACACGCCTTGTTGGGCGCGTAGGCTCCTGGGATGTCGGCTTGATTAATATGCAAACCGCAAGAAGCTCTGTTCTCCCATCAGAGAACTTTGGGGTTTATCGGCTACGGCGAAGAGTGTTTAATGCAAACTCTTACGTAGGTGCCCTTGTAACCAGCCGGCTAGGTGAGGACGGAAGCGCTAACATGGTGTATGGATTAGACGGGATCATCCGTGTTGGGCAGCGGGAATTCCTGGAAATGAAGTGGGCACAGACGTTCGACGATGAAAGCACCAGCAATGCACCTGCAGAGAACGGGTATGGGCGCTTCCGATTAGAACGGCGAGGACAAAACGGGCTTTCATATATCGCTTCTATTACCTGGGAAGGGGAAGAATTTAATCCGGGAATCGGTTTTGTGTCCCGTACCAATTTCTACCAACCTTTTTTCCGCCTCCAATACGGATGGTTTACCGGAAATGAGTCGTCTGGGATTCGATTTATCCGCCCAGGGCTCCTGGCGTCTACCTATTTTAGGAATGGGGACGGCAGCCTTGAGACGGGATGGTGGAGGCATGATTGGGATATCGAAATGATGTCGGGAGATACACACACGCTGGAAGTAGAGGCGAGGTATGAAGATCTACTCGAACCCATCGAGTTTCCAGAAGGGACCGAAGTGCCGGCTGGTACCTACGATTATTATGCGTTCGTGTGGCAATACGGTATGAGAGATGGGAGTTTGTTTCGGACCGATGCCGAAGTGATTGCCGGCTCCTTTTTTGACGGATGGAATGTAGGAGTAGAAGTGGAGCCCACGTGGAATGTGAGCCAAAATCTAGAGCTTGGCCTGGCCTACCAGTTTAACCGGGTTCGTTTCCCTGATCGGAATCAAGAGTTTTACGTGCACCTCGCCCGATTGCGAGCACAAATAGGGTTTACCACTAAAATGTCGATCAGCTCGTTCTTGCAATACAACACCGCGAACGACGCTGTATCAGCAAACTTCCGATTCAGGTATAACTTCAGAGAAGGCAATGACCTGTGGCTTGTATTTACCGAAGGTAGAAATATGGACCGCTTCCGCGATACCCCCGCCCTACCCGTACTCGAAAGCCGCTCCGTCCTGCTTAAATATACCT
Source organism: Rhodothermaceae bacterium (assembly GCA_019634345.1). Classification (GTDB taxonomy): domain Bacteria; phylum Bacteroidota; class Rhodothermia; order Rhodothermales; family JAHQVL01; genus JAHQVL01. Next base: position 3,479 of record JAHQVL010000419.1, on the reverse strand, counting down.
ATACGTTTATCCGATAGCGCTGTGGCATTCGAAAGACCTTGAAATGATGATGTGTTTCTAGTTTCTTGTTTCTGGTATCTAGTTGAAAAGCTGGCCCAAAAACAACCTGAAACCTGAAACCTGAAACCGACTCAGTCTATCCCACCTGAAATAACTTAAGACACCCATGCGTATCCTATTCCTTTCATTGATCCTTTCCATCGCCACTGTTTTTTTCGTCTTGCGAAGCAATGATGATGATCCTGGGACGAAGCCTGACGACAATCGGTTTACGCCAGTCGTTTTGGTTGAAGGCCCTCTGCTAGATGAGCCGATGGCGTTTGAGGTCCTTGATGATGAGCGTGTGTTTATCATTGAACGGAAAGGGGGGGTCAAGTTGTTTGATCCTTCCTCAAACGCGGTTAAGACGGTTGCTACCATTCCTGTAAATACCATCTATACCGATGCGGAGGGTAATTCACGGGAAGCAGAAGAAGGCCTTGTCGGACTAACCGTTCACCCGGAGTTTGACACAAATCCCTGGGTGTATCTCTTGTATGCAGATCCAGACGAACCCAAACACGTCCTGGCTCGATGGGACTTCGATGGCAATAAATTGGTTGAGGAGAGCAAGATTGTGGTGATGGAATTTCCTGTCCAGAGAGAAACATGCTGCCACACAGGAGGCGGGATGACCTGGGACAAAGACCAGAATCTATACATCACGGTGGGCAACAATACGGGGAATTACCTTTCGGCCCAAACCGACGAACGCCCTGGTCGTGCAAATTGGGATGACCAGCGTGGTGCTTCGAATACGAACGACCATCGCGGGAAAATTTTACGCATCCATCCGGAAGACGACGGGACCTATTCCATTCCTGAAGGCAATATGTTTGCTCCCGGTACCGAGAATACATTACCTGAAATCTACACAATGGGCCACCGCAATGCATGGCGGGTATCGATTGATAGCAAGACCGGGTATATGTACTGGGGTGAAGTAGGGCCAGATGCACGGGAAGATACAGAGATTGGTCCGCGTGGCTACGACGAACTAAACCAGGCAAAAGGCCCCGGATTCTTTGGGTGGCCGTATTTCATCGGGGAAAACCACGCATTCCCGTATTACGATTATGCGCTGGATAAACCGATGGAGACGAAGGATCCCAGCAAGCCGATGAATACCTCGGTTAATAATACCGGCTTGCAAGAGTTGCCTCCGGCTCAGCCTGCATTTATCTCGTATCCGTACGGCGTCTCCGAGAAATTTCCGGAGGTTGGATCCGGTGGCAGGTCAGCGACGGGAGGTCCTATTTATAGAAAGGCTGACTTCAAAGATGGAGCCCGTCCTTTCCCCACTTATTTCGAAGGCAAATGGATTGCAGCGGATCTGGCGAGGGGATGGATCATGTCCATTGAGATTGATGATGAGGGGAACTATGTAGGCATGGAGCGGCTGTTTTCCGACTATCGACCTGCAGAAATTATCGATATTAAATTCGGCCCCGAAGGAGATCTATACGTTCTCGAGTATGGCAGTCGATGGTTTCGTGACAGTGACGATGACAAGCTCGTTCGTGTGGAATACAACGCAGGCAATCGAAAACCGCTGGTAGCCGTTTCTGCGGATAAAAAAGGAGGAGCTATCCCCTTTGATCTCCAATTGGCGTCGGAAGGAACGATTGACTATGACGGCGATGATTTGAAGTATACCTGGGAGGTTGCTTCTGAGAACGGAGAAGAGGTCCGGGTTTTCTCTGAGCCGAACCCTGTTGTATCCTTTGATTCTGAAGGTGTCTTTTCAGCGAGCCTGACTGTAACCGATGCTGAAGGGGCCTCGAACAGGAGTTCTCTTACAATCATAGCTGGGAATGAACCTCCTGAGGTAGAACTAAACGTGACAGGAAATACCCAGTTTTTCTTCCCTGGTACGCCCTTTGATTACACGGCGAGTGTAAAGGATGCAGAAGATGGAGAGGGGATCGATCCCTCCCATATCGCAATGAGCATTGATTACGTTTCAGCCGGCTTTGATTATGCTGAAGTGATTCAGGGCCAGCGCAGTGTGGATGCAACCACCCGGTACGCTGTTGCGCAAGGGCTGATCAGCCAGACGGACTGCGGTGTGTGTCACCAGCCGGATGTGCGTTCTGCCGGGCCGTCCTACAAGGAAATCGCTGAGAAATACGCCAATCAACCTGGAGTAGAAGCTGAACTGGCCAAGAAGGTTATCGAAGGGGGTTCTGGAGTTTGGGGCGAAATCAATATGCCGGCGCACCCTGCGATTACGATGAATGATGCGCAGACCATTGTAGACTATATCCTCAATATTGAAAACACCACTCTGGCTTCTATGCCGCTGGAAGGTGCGTTTACACCAATGGTATCCGAGGAAGACAACCAGGGAAGTATCGTTGTCCGAGCAGCATACAAGGATCGAGGGGCAGGGGAACTGCCCGCACATTCAGTAGAGAATGCGGTTATTCTGCGGAGCCCGGTGTTGATGGTAGAAGAGGCAGATAAACTGGAAAATACAAGAACCGCTGTGGGCCGCCGTGGAGCAGGTCCTATGAATGCGCTGCCGATGCATGGTGGATACCTTGTTTTTGAAGGGGTCGATTTAACAGGGGTAAAGCAGGTTGAATTGGATGCGATGGCGAACAACAGAAATGGTACAGTAGGAGGCTCAATCGAATTTAGAATAGGTGCAATGGATGGGGCTTTGATAGGTAGTGCTAACGTGGAGGTTAGTGAATTTAGTTTTAGGGGACCACGACCTGAGTTACCAAAAGCGATATTGAATGCTCCTGACGGGTTGCATGATCTCTATGTGCTCTTTTCCAATGAGTCCGTCAGGCCGATCGATCCATTGATGTCGTTCAGCCGGCTGACGTTTAGCGATGAGGAGATGGCAGCGCAGTAAGGCCTGTTATCGATAAATAATCGCTTCGTGATGGGATTCGCCTTTAAAGTCCACGAATTGAGCGGTTAACGATTCGTTTGTAAGTGAGACTGCGATAAATCCGGGTACACTCTCTGCGGCCATGGCGATTGGGCTGGCATGGATGTTTCGTGTTTTTGAACCGGACCCGGAGATGAAATACTCGACGGTTCCTGCAGGCTTAAGATGTTGGAGACTATGCGCATGACCGCTAAAGTAGGCGTGGACCTGGTGCTGCTCTAAGACATGCTGTACATTGTCAATCATAACCGGATTGTTGCGGTGCTTATTGTCTACTGAGTACAAGGGATGGTGTCCTATCACAATTTTCCAGTCCGCCTGGCTTTGTGAAAGGGTCTCGTTAAGCCATTTCAGTTGTACCGCGGCCTCCTTTATTTCGGGATCAGTTGCCGTAGAGTCGATTCTGTGTTCGCTAAGGGGATTCGTATCCATAAATACAAAAAGGACGTGGGTAGAATCTTCGAGTAGAAACTCTTCAAAATAGTATGTTGACGGCAGATACCATCGATCGCTATGGTTTGTGTAAGATACTTGT
>JAHQVL010000050.1 GCA_019634345.1 Rhodothermaceae bacterium | reverse complement strand
TGGATATCAAATACAATCAAGCCAGCCACTCAATCCGAGCCGCTACCTTCGGCCGGGGTGTATGGCAACTGGACCTACCAACAAACTTCCTGCCTTCGGCCCCCTCGTTAGATGCTCCGTGATGCCAGGATACACTCCCTAAGGCCTCTCACCAGTCTCTTCACTCTCGATGGTTTCCGATTCTATAGGCTCGAAGCTAGGTTCGTCCTCACCTTCTGCAGGATCGAAAGGTGGCGCCTGCTTTTCAATTTCTGGCGATGCCAAAGCAGCGGGCGGTTCTTTGTCCTCTTTTGCGAGTAGCGGCACCATATCCTCATCAGGGGCAACATCTGCACCTGAGCGATCCAGCGACACCGTCAGCCGAGACAGCGTTTCCGGCGTTACGTCGATTCGATGTTCTCGCAAAAGCCGAGACATCATGGCTTTAAATTCCAGGTTTAATCGAGGATGGACACGTAAGTAGCTCTGCAGCTCTTTTTCCCTGGCTGCTATCTGCCGTTCAGTCATTGTTGCGCGTTTTAAGTTCGTTGTTACTTTAATATACTCATGAAATAAAGAATTTTACCGCGAGAGACAACGAAGCATTCTGGTCAAAACTCCAAGAAGAAACGGTAGCAGATTGACTAATTCTGTGAAATATGCATACATTGCTATATGTACAATTCATGTGTACATACCACACACCCCTATTTAATCCACCAATATAGAGGTTCATTATGGATTTTCTTGCTGAACTCTGGCTACCTATTCTTTTATCCGGAGTCGCTGTTTTTGTGATTAGTTCTGTCATCCACATGGTATTGCCCTACCATAAATCGGATTTTCAGACCTTACCCGGAGAAGAAAAAGCGATGGATGTCCTGAGAGGGCTCGACATCCCTCCTGGAGATTATTACTTCCCGTATGTGAAGAGTGATGAGAAGATGAATAGCGAGTCCTATCAAACACGCGTTGAACAAGGCCCCGTCGGCTCACTCACGATTATGGCGAAAGGCGGCCCCAACATGGGCAACAGCCTGATTCAATGGTTTGTTTATACCCTTGTTGTTGGCATCTTTGCCGCTTATGTAGCCTACAACGCCATCGGCCCATCAGACACCTATCTGGAAGTCTTTCAATTTACCGGTGCCGTCTCATTCACCGGCTATGCCCTGGCGCTAGCCCAGCAATCGATCTGGTATCACAAGAAGTGGAGTTCTACACTAAAGTCCACTTTTGACGGACTGATCTACGCGCTTCTAACCGCCGGTATGTTTGGCTGGTTATGGCCTGGACTATAATTTCAACCAGATGAATGTCATCAGGTTGGTTTCGTGTTTCGGGTTTCGGATTTCGCGTTCGTTACGAATTGTCGTTCTTGAGCACGAAACAAACCCGGAACGCGAAACAGCTCAAATTCATTTGAGCAAAAAAGAATGTAACTTCGCTGGGACTGGTGGCGTCTATATAGTAGGCAACCCAATCAAGCCTACTGAGAATGGATCCACTTAGACTTTCTCTGTTTATTGTTTGTATTGTACTCTGTACTGTTAGCCCTGCCTTGGGTCAATCGCAAGGCTGGGTGACCAGTAATGGTGTACTTCATATCACTGAATGGCCAGAAACTGCGACTAATCAACGTTCTGTTGACTCGCTGAAGGTCCATGCGGCCGTACTGCCATCTATTGACACCTTATCCATTGGGTACGGTTATCGAACAACCGATGCTCGTCCTTTTCTGACATTTGCCCTCGAATGGAAACCCGGCTCCTATGCAATCCTGGATGGTGAGCGCATAAAATGGGAGAAGCTTCCAGGAGACGTAGAGATTGAAGCTCTTCGGCTAACCGTGGATGTGGTCTCCGAGGAAGAAGTGGTTTCTAGCCTGGACTTCGTCGTCGATAGCTTGATGCTCCCCCCCTTCCCCGGGCTATTCTCTGAAGAAGTAACCACGTTGAGGTGGGATACGGTTTTCCCTGACTTACCCGACAGTATGGCGAAGCAGTTGTTCAAAAAAGGATTTACGCTTGAGAATCCTCAAATCGCACACATCTCCTTCGCCTATTATGATGAGGAAGGTGCCCTTGCGCGAAGTAACGGTCCCCAAATCGTACCCCGCCGGCCCAGTAAACGAACCGTTTATGGACCCAATATCCATATTGGCGTTCGAATCCCTGTAATTATACACAGACCTCGCTACCGTCCTCCAAGCGATGACGGTCCAAGAACTGTTGAACCTCGCGGAGAACGCATCGGCCGTGGCGATACTACGGACGACAGCCGGCGCACCTCCTCTGACGATCGCCGCCAAACAGAACGTAGAGGTTCTGAAACGGATGAAGCAGACAATGAAGAGGACGGAGAAAATATCCTCGACGCCACCCGAAAGAAAAAAAAGAAGGACGACGACGAAGAGGATGAAGACGAATTGTTGCCCGCTGCCCTCGCCGGCGTCGCAGCGGTCGCCATTGTGGCTGTTGCTGGGGGGACGGTTGGCTACTACGGGAATACAAAAAATGCCCCAATAGGCCTCACCGCTGGATATGTTCAACCCGAAGGCGGTGTATTGCTACAGGTTGGGGTTAATAGCGCTGTCATTGAGCGCTCAGAATCCAAAACCGAACACTTCATGGGTAAAGTGACCGGGTTCTATAATCTTTTCAACTCACCGATACAACCCGCTATCGGCATGGGCGTCCTTGCCTCTGAGGACAATGGCGACTTCACCTACGATTTTTCGGCTTCGGTTGGGCTTGTCGGGAATTGGGGGCAGATGATTCTGCTCGGCGGTTATGACTTCCTATCGGGCGGCGCCGAAATCGGGCTTGCGGTGAACCTCAAGGCAAAGAACTGACAGAGCAGGCCAAGTATTCCGTCTCAAATCACGTTTCTGAGACGCCTCAAAGTGTTCATTGAGGCGGTCGCACTCATTGTCTCGCATATCTTCGGTGCACTTCTAACCACGAGTATAAAACGAGACCATGAAATTACTTGTCCATACGTTCCTCATTTATTTCTTGCTGTTGTGCCTCCCTGCTCCAAGTAATGCACAAAGAACAGAAGCTCAAATTATCCCTGCATCCATCCTACAAGAGGACTTTGATCTACTCAAAGATGCCTTGACGTCCCTGCATCCTGGTCTGTACAGGTATCAATCTGAAGCCGACGTGCAGGCCCACTTCGATGATCTGGAAAAATCACTTCAATCGGACATGACCCATGCAGAAGCATTCGCTGCATTTTCTGCCTTCATCCCAAAGCTTCTGTGCGGGCACACTTTGGTTAATCCCTTTAACCAAAGTGATTTCATCAAAGACCTGATTTTCTACACCGAGGACAAAGTGCCTTTTGAGTTTGAACTCGTGGAGGGACAAATGATTGTAACTCGAAGTGTGTCGGAGCAGGTGGAAGAAGGCATGAACATACACGCCATCAATGATAGGCCGGTAGCCAGTATCATTGAGCAGCTCATGCAGTTCGTTTCGGCCGATGGAGCCAACAATGGCAAACGTAGCTATGAACTACAACTAACCGGATTTGGCGCGTACGAATTATTCGATGTGTACTTCCCATTGATCGTGCCGCCTACTACCAAAGGGTATGCAATAAAGGCTACAAGAAAAGGCGAAAGCACACCTTCAACGATCTATGCGCAGCCCATTAGCCGCTCGGAACGCCAAAAACAAGTCAACGAAAAGTACGGCCCCCTGCCTCAGACGTATGACGACCTTTGGGAATTCAAAGTCCTCGATGATAAGACCGGCTATTTAAAGGCAGGTACGTTTGTTACGTACAAGATGGACCTGAATTGGCGGCGGTTCTTGAAAGATGCCTTTGACACGATGAAAAGGGACAACATCCCCAACCTGATCGTAGACATTCGTGGCAATGCTGGTGGGATGGACATGGTTGGCGAAGCGCTGCTTCGTTCGATTGGCTCCAAGCCTGCTACAATCCCAGCCACCGATGTCCGTTTGGCTTACCAAAAAGTCCCGGAGCGCCTTCGCCCCTATCTTAATACATGGGACGACAAAGTGTTTGACTTGTCGAAGAAAGTAGTGGACTCAGGAAACGGGTACTATGTGGAAAAGAAAGCCAGTACAAAACCCAAGACCTATAAACCCCAGAATAAGGCATACAAGGGCAATGTATACCTGTTGGTTGATGCTGCTAATAGCTCCAACACGTTCTTCGTCGCGCGAACAGCCAAACAAAACAAACTCGCCACGCTCGTTGGCGAAGAAACGGGAGGCAACCTGATGGGCACAAACGGCGGCATGATGTTTTTCCTCAGCTTACCCAACACCAAGGTGGGCATTGATGTCCCCATCTATGGGTATTATCCGCTTGATGACCAGCCCAATCGAGGAATTATACCTGACGTTGTGGCTAATCGGACGGTTGAGGACGTGCAGGAAGGGGTAGATACTATTCTTCAGGCTGCGCTGAAAGAGATTGAGTAATGATGGCCTATTTCAACAACGTAACCTGCTTCATCTCCACAAACTGATCTCCCTGGACGCGGACGAAGTACGTACCTGAAGAAAACGAGGAACCGTCGATGGTGAATTCATGCGAGGCACCTGGCGCTAGAGGATCGCTGTGAAGTAGGTCGACCTCCCGTCCGAGGAGATCCAACACGCTGATGCGTACATGCTGCCTTTCAGACAATGTTAATGAAAAAGTCGCTTGTGGATTAAACGGGTTTGGATAAGGCGAGGAGAATTGAACGGCATCTACCCCACCCTTGTTGATCTGATTATCCACTTGCAAGTCATTGATTGCCGACACCGGCCCGCCATCTGCATCACTCAGTGGTGTTGATGCCGGGCTGAATTCGCTGGTATTTCCATCTGCATCGGTAGCAGTGAGCACAACGACGTCTTCGAGCGCCCACTCGACATCGTCAGCCGGAATTTCGAATAACCCGTTTGCGTTGGGCGTTTCGTAGGACACCGTACCGATGTAGGTCTCCCCTTCCCAACTGGCGTCATCATCAGCCAGGTAGGCGTCGATGGTAAGTGGATAGTTGACGATGGTGTCATCGGAGGAAACGGTGAACTCGATGGCGATTGCATTATTGCCAGGGCGATAAAAGGCGCGCTGAATGACGGGGTAATTTTGGAGTTGATTTTGCCCGATATCTGCGTCATCACTGTCATTCACGGTGAGACCATCATCACCCAGATCAATACCGGATGCATTGTTATTGAATATAGAATTGCCGCGAATGGAGCAGGATACAGAGTTTTCTTCAGCGATCACAATACCAGGACCGTCATTCCAGGCAATCACGTTGCCTTTCTCCATACTTAAAGGAATGACACTTTCCTGTGGGTAACCAATAATTGTATTGCTAGAGCCAACTGAAAAAACATAAACTGGATCAAAGACTCTTATACCTGGGCCATGATTGCCAATCGGGGTCCCTTCCCGGTTCACACCTATAAAATTCCCCTTAATACTATTCCCAGGGGATTCTACGATCTCTATGCCTACCTGATTAAATCCAATGACATTCCCTTGCTCTTTAGTTCCTCCAATCTTGTTCACGGAGGGATCAAGAACTAAAACTATTCCGGCATAGCTGTTACCGTAGTCATTCCCTTCCGGATCGGTTCCTATGTAATTATTCCGAATGATAGAGCTGGTAGTACCTGATTCTAAAGAAATCCCATTACCATTATTACCAATAAGATTTCCATGAAGATGCGTCGGCCCTCCAATGACATTGCCTTCGCCAACAAAAACATAGACGCCTCTATCCGTATTTCCAATATCTTGACCGGTAAGACTCACACCGATAAAGTTATGACGAACAAAATTATTATCTCCTTCAAAGATAAATATTCCGTATCCCGAATTACCTCCTATAACATTTCCATTTCCTAACTCATCAAAAGACAAGGCATCTCCAATTCCTCCAATTCGATTATTGTGTCCATCTTGCACATAAACCCCTCTTCCATTTCTCATCAAGGTCCCATCTTGAGTCACACCCAAATAGTTTTGCTCGATAACGTTACTATTTCCATTGATCTTTATTGCAGACCTCTCTATGAAATTCCCGATCGTTAGACCGCGTATCGTTGATCCATTTGCATTAACCGTGATACCATTTGCCAGGCCAGGCAGATCAGTCCCGTTTAAGATGATTTCACCACTTGAAGTCGTCCCATCAATAATCACTGGTGACGTTATTTTGTAATTCGCTTCCGATGTAATTACAGCCAATCCCGATAGCAGGGGTATTTGCTCAAAGGAAATAACGTCAGCGCTCCCAGCATTTGGGAATTCATTGGCTTCCTCAATGGCTGCGCGAAAGGTACACTCACCGTTGGCTGTTGCACAGACCCCATCTCCGGGATTCGCATCAGAGTCGTCGAACCAGGTGTCTACGTAGAATACATTCTGAGCCTGGAGCAAAGAGAGGTTGCTCGACAAGATTAATACTATACTAAAGCTGGTCAGCTTAAGGAAGTGCAGAATAGATGGGCCTTTATGTGTATACATGCCGTTGATTCGTCGAGTGAAAAAGTATGCTCTACTCTTTATTGCGACATGTATGTGTAAAGGTGGACATCTCCCCTGGAAGGATCTACACCCCTCTGTCCCGAAGGGACATCTCCCCTGGAAGGGGAGAATGCTCTTTGGGATAGGTCATGCTAATGGTGGAAGGGGCGGGGGGCTCAATTGGCAGCCAGCACCGGATCCGAAGTTCGGAGATAACCGATCAAGTCAATTACTTCTTGGTCCGTCAGGTTGTTGAGCAGGCCTTCTGGCATCAGGGAGGCGTTGGATACTTCTTGGGTTTGGATGTCGGACTTGTTGATGACGAGGCCATCTTGCCCAACGGTACGCAGCGTGATCTGGCGATCGTTTTCGGCAGTTATGTTGCCGAGATATGTACGCCCATCCCGGGTTGTGAGGACCACCATCTTGTAATCATCCTGGATGACTTCGCTCGGGCTGAGCATGTTGCTCAGGATGTAATCCAGGTTGGCCCGGTTCGAACCCGTGAGATCGGGGCCGATATTCCCGCCCTCCTCGTACATCACATGGCAGGCTCCGCACGTTTGTTGGAATACGGCCTGGCCGTTGCCGATATCTGCCGCTGCGACAGCCTCATCGGTTAGGAGCGTCCTGTATTTGGCGTATTCAGCCGCCTTATCGGATGAAAGCTGATCAATCGGTCCCCATACTTCTACAAAGCCATTACCCACAACGCGACGCATTTGCCGGGCGACATAAGCAGGTACATCGGCCTTCTCAATGCGGCCGTCTTGCAGCGCTTCTGTGAGCATCCAACCGTAGGAAGGACGAGAGGCCAGCGTAAGGATGGCTTCGTTTTTCTCTTCTTGCGAGAAGGTCTCGTACTGGTCGAGCAATTGAACACCCAGGTCGTCTACATTGTACGACGCAACGGCTCTAATGGCGTCCAGGCGCAGGTCGTCAGAGTTAAGAAGAGACGGCAATTCGCTCACCAATTCTTCTCGCTGCTTGGTAGCCAGCCCATTGATTGCTGTCCGTTTTTGGTCGATCGACGTGGATGCATCGGTCAGTGATGCCACCATCTCTTTCGCTGCTTCAGAGTCGCCAAACAATTGAGCGACTTCGAGCGCCAGGTCAGCAACCCTGCGGTCCGACCTCAGCTTCTCATAAACGGAAGCCCAATTGGCAGGTGTTTGTAAATCTGAACGTCCTTCAAGACCACTCTGCATGCCTGTTAAAAATCCTTTCCGTGCTCTTGGATACTCGTCGAGGGCAGCAAACAGAGGCTCCATCATGTCCCCATCAACCGCTCGCCGTGCAACGTGCTCAGTAATCAGAGGAATCTGTCCCTTTCCAGCCAAAGCAAAGGCTCGCTCAGGATCCTCTACCACCAGTGGTTCCACACCAAACCAGAGCAATTTAGGGATATTATGATCTTCTGCATCTTCGCTGCGGACTGCCAGCGCCTCAGCGATATCCCAACGTGCATCCATATCAATCCGCTGTAAGGCGGCTGCGAGGTATTTACGCGTCACAGGAGAGCGATCGTTCTTGGCCATCCGAGCAAACTGCTCTACAATATCCTCCGAAGGCGTTTCATCCTCGGTTAGAAATTGAATCGCCCAGGACCGAATGTATTCGTCATTATCGCCCAGTGCTTCTTCAAGGAGATCTCCTCCCATCAACCCAGATACGTGCATGGCCCACATCGCGCGAAGCCGATGATCTGAATTGCTATCCCCTTCATACATCTCGCTCAAAATGGATTGTGCGTCTTCGTCTATAGATCCTTCAAACGCTCTCTGCTGTAAAATGACGCGCGCGCGCCGGGCATGCCAATCAGACGGACTCTTTTGGAGTTGGGCCAGTTCAGCATCGGTTCGCAGGTTTAGGTCTTCATACCTACCCGGCCAATCTTCAGCCAGCGTTTCTTCGGGTACAATCCGGAAGATCCGGCCCGTATCTTTATCATGAACATCCTTACCGCAGATGTCTGCATCGTGCCAGTCCAGCACATACACCCCTCCTTCGGGGCCTATTTCTATACTAAAACCAATCCACTGGGCATTGTTTGCAAGGAGAAAATCGTCACCGTGTTTTGCGACGAACCCTGAGCCTTTTTTCTCTAGAATATCGGTCAGAACGGCATGTTCGTGGATATTGGCCATGAATAGGCGGCCTCGATGCTCTTCTGGAAATGCGTCCGACTGATAGACGCGGGCGCCTCCATGCGCAGAGCGGTGGCGATGATCGACAATCGTGCGGATATCGCTGTAGACATACGGATTAAAATGTTGCCCTCCCTGCCGGTGATAAATCCCACCGGGGATCACGTGGAACGTATGAGGAATCACACAGGCACTGATAAATAGCTGCCCCTTCGAGTCATAGTCGATGCCCCAAGGATTACTGAATCCATGAGCCACCACTTCAAACCGATCCTTCGTTGGGTGGTATCGCCAGACGCCTCCATCGATATCGACGCCTTCTTTCTCGAAGATGTCATCCGGGAAGGGGTCATTGTGCGCATACATCTTCTCGTTTTCGCCTGGCTTCCTGATTCTCGATGGTGTAGCAAACCCTTCGAGCCCATATAACCAACCATCTGGGCCCCAGTGCAGGCTGTTGATCGTTTCATGACGATCTCGAATACCCCATCCAGTAAGCAAAATCTCGATATCATCCATATCCGCCTTGTCGTCCTTGTCCTTGTCGGGTACAAACAACAGGTGAGGAGGTGCGCCTAAGTAGAGCCCGTCAAACCCAATCGCTATAGCAGCAGGAAACGGAATGCCTTCAAGGAAGACCGTTTTTTTGTCTGCTTCGCCGTCTCGGTCTGTATCTTCGAGGATCAGAATTCGGCTATCCCCGGAAGCGGAGAACCCCGTTTGGCGCGTTTCATAGTCCCTGTTCTCGGCAACCCACAGCCTGCCTTTATCATCCCATGTAAACGCCATCGGTTGGGTGATCATCGGTTCGCCGGCCCACGCATTGACGCTAAAGCCGTCCAACAAAGTCATCTCTTCTGCGGCACGCTGGGGAGAAAGAAACTCTGCCTCCATCCCTTCTTGTTGAGCAATGCCCCATAAAGAAGCTACGCCGTATAAATCATGGGCGTCTGTATAATCTTCCCAGGTCTCTGTGATGTCTACGTCACTCATCGAACCGGTATAGAACATGAGTTGGTGACGAATGTATTCGGACTGGCCTTTACTGATCGTCCAATCACCCATGCGCGCTCGAACAGGGCCAACGCCCAATTGGCCGTCTACTCGCCACGTCTGTGGATAGCCTTTATTATCGGGATGGTCAAAAACAGCGATGTGCGCAAGGTCATCGCGGCCCGCTACCTGCATGCCTACATCCAGCCACATGGCCCGCTTCCCTTCTGCCAGCGCATTTTGCTGTCGCGCCGCATTCATCACATTTCCTTTGATGCCTTCTGTCCAGGGCATGCGGATAAATAATCCGCCGTAATCGAACTCGCCAATGGTGATGTCCTCAAGGGCATCTCCCCGCCATTCGAGGTCCATGAAATAGCGTCCCTCTTTTTCTTCCAATGACCAGACTTGTGTTTCTTTGAGGATTGCTTCTCCGTTTTCGTCGAGGAGATCATACACCGTTTGCCATGCTACCTTAGGCCCATTAGCAGCGAGTACACGAACAGATTCTCGTCTCCAATAGTCTCCCTGTGGGTTGTGAAAGTAGTCTCTTCCATTTACCCGGGTGAAGCCCCAGTAAATGCCTGTCTGGTGCCTATGATGCCCTGGACTGTATTCTGTGAATACGCCGTTTCCATCTGGAGCAGCTATGGGATGGAGGTAGGGCCGGTGATCAACAGCCGCATTTTGCGTTACAATCGGCTCCGATTCGCCTTGCCTGAACACCGTTATCGTCCCAGACTCTTCATCGAGGGTTGCGGACAGTTCAGAAACAGACGCAGCCATTCCTTCCTCAGGAACATCAGAGGTATTGCATCCAAATAAAACAAACAGGAAAGATAGGGTAAGCAGTGGGATACTTAATTTTCGCATGGGAGTAACTACCGGGTTGGTTTCGCGTTTCGGGTTTCGCATTTCGCGTTGTTTTAGGAGCTCAATGGACGCTTTTAACCCGAAACACGAAACGCGAAACACGAAACCAACCAAATAAACCGTTAGGATTTATTTGGTTGTACATAACAGAACTGCCTCAATAATAAGACTCCTGGTACTAGAATGCGAAACTCTACTGAAACCGCCCCTCATCGGTTACAGCACGGGTAAAGTTGATGACTCCATTCAGATTTGCGCCCGTAAAATTGGTCGTATTGTCAATGATTACGTCGGTGAGGTCGGCGCCTTCCAGGTTGGCGTTCATAAAATTCGCGCCTTTCAGAATAGCGTTGCTCAGGTCGGCTCCACGCAAGTCCGCCCCCTCAAAGTTTGTATTCACCAATGTAGCCCCGTAGAGATTAACCGATTTCATGACACAATTTTGCATGTCTGCGCCAGTCAATTTGGCTTCTTGCATAATGGCCTTGTCGAATAATGCTCCTTTGCAATCCGCGTAATCAAGCCGTGTATTGTTCATGCTTGCGCGAAGCAATCGGGCATCTCTGAGGTCCGCCCCCGTCATATCCGCTTCGTTCAGCTTGGCATCTTCCATGTTGGCCAGGCACAGGATGGAATAGCGCATATTGGCGTGCATTAACTCGACGTGATTCATCTGGGAATGAAACAGCTTAGCACGGATAAGTTTTGCCCCCACCATACGCGTATTGAGCAGCTTCGCTCGTTCCAGGTTGCAACCGGTTAGGTCGGCATCTAACAAGAACACCTTGCTCAGATTCGCTCCATACAGATAGGCCTGCTGCAGTTGCGCTTTCCTCATGGTTGTCTTGCGACCTTCGAGGTTCGCATTCAGCAGAGACGCACCCGTTAGAACCGCCTCATCGAGCGTGATGGCATCCTTCATGGTTGCGTTGTTCAACATCGCCTGCTCCAGGTTGGCCCGTTTCAAGTCGACATTGCTTAATTCTGCGCCTTCCATCAGCGCTTTTTTCATCGAAGCACCCGCCAGGTTTACGTTCGTAATTTTTATGCGGCGCATGTTCGAGAAATTTAACTGGGCCTCTTTGAGATCGGCAAATTTGATTTCGGCCTCTCGCATGTTTGCATGCTCCAGCAAGGCTTCCCGCATATCGAGGCGGTTTGAATTGTCGACACCTCTAAAAGAGATATTGTGCAAAATGGCGTGTTCGAAATTAGCCCCCTGAAGATGGGCTTCCGAGAAATTAGCGCCGTACAATTTCGCCCGTTTTAGATGCCCGCCTTCCAGGATAGCTCCATGAAAGTCTGCGTTTTGCAAATCACACAGGGTTAGATTTACTTCCACCAGGGTTGCATGCTTAAACGACGCTTTTTGCAATTGCGCCTGTTCGAAATCGGCACTGTTAAGCTTTGCGCGTTCAAAAGAGGCGCCCGGCAAGATCGAATAGCGGAGATTTGCCCAACGAAGATCCGTCTCAAAGAACATGAGCGGCTTGGGATTATCTGGCTGAACGTGCACCGATTCAAGGTCTCCACTGGCCAGTACTGAATGGCTAAAATCGGCCCCTGTCAACCAGCTACCAGACATAAACGCGTAATCCATCCTTGCATACCGCAGGCTGGCTTCGTGCAGGTACATCCCTGAGGCCTGTGTCTCTTCAAGGTTAGCGCCATCAAGCCGGGCATGACTCAGGTTTGCATTTCTAAGGCTCGCCTTTTTGAGGTTTGCAGCCTGGAGGTCCGCGCCATCAAGCCGTGCGCCATCCAAAAGGGTCTCTTCCATGTTGGCGCCTCTCAGAATGGCCTGCGTCAACATATACCCTCTGAGATCATATTTATGAACATCGACTTGCTTGATGTTGGAGAGGATGAAACGAGCAACATTGGGATTCTCAGACTCAATCGCATCCAGGGGATTTGCGTACTTATCGATCAATTCACGCGCAGTAATCCCATTGATCAGTTCCATTCTGTCGCCCAGGCGCACCTGGATCCCGGTCAACTCCAGGAGCAACTCCTGCATGTGGAACGTGAGGGGCATATGCGATAGTCCACCAATCCGATCAATCACCTGCTTAGCAAAAAGATACTCCATCAAGGACCGGTTGGAGAACATAAAATAGCGCTGTACGTCCTGGCTGGTTGACCAGAGCGCTTCCCACTTTCTACGGGCTACTGACTTCATCTTTTGCGGGTCTTCTACGACCAGGGCTTCAACGGGAAGGCCTTGTTTAGCGAGTCGTTTTTGTCTGCGCTCCTCTAGCTTTAGGCGTCGTTCTTCTCGTTTTTCTTCTCGCTTTTTCTGGCTTTCGCTCTTGGGACGTCTTAAAGCCCTTAAGCGGCTATAATTTCTATTCTCGATTCGAAAAAGGATATCACGCACCGCTACCCGTTGCACGGCACTCATATCGAGCCGGTCTTCGATCTCCTCCAACTCTGCACTCGTGAGATAGTCACTCCCTACAGCATTTAGATAGGCTTCCAGGGTTTTGATGTCCTGCACCTTACTGAATTCTTGCCGGCGGATTTGAATGGTTTTAAAGGCCTCCTCACTCATCCAGGCAAGCAGGAACCAAATCCCCGGCACATCCTCCATGATCGCCTCCCGGGTATCCTCAATGTCACCTGGAGTGACTCCTTCAAGGAACGATAAAATCTGAAGGCGAATGGCCGGTTCAAGTGCCTCAATGGGCCGTTGAATGGCCTCCTTGTTTTCTTTGAACAGAGGGAGATACGGTAAGCTGAACCCATAACGAATCTGGGGACCAACCGTCGAAAGATAGCTCAGGAAATCGGCGCGCTCTTTACGATTACCGTATCCGCCATAATGATCTTCTACAAACTGAGGCAACAAACCCGGTATTGATTGTAAGCGGATCACCTCAAACACGTAATCTGTAGATCGCATCGGGTTGCGCACAACAACCTTTTGCCGATTGTTAGGATCCTTTCCCCATCCCATTGAAACGACGTCGTACCTGCAAAAAACAACCACTTTCTTAAAATCACGGCAGTGATCCATCAGATACATCAATCGGCGCTTGCGATGATTATCCAGGACTTCCTCCTCCTGGTAGGCATCAATAAAAATGATCTTATCATAGGTATCTTCCACTTCATCGATGAGCTCGTAGGCGCGAGGCACATCCATCCCAACCGCATACACATCCAATCGGTTAAATCCCCTTTTTTGGAGATTACGTTCCATAAACTTGACCAGGACGGCCGTCTTCCCCACCCCAGGATCTCCAAATACAAAACAGTGTTTCTCGGCGCTATCATCGTGTAAGTAGGCCGTTAATACATCCACTGCTTCGCCCACAGGCTGATCGACCTGAATAAATTCTTCGTGAGGGACGGTGTTGTAGCAGTTATGATCAACGTACGAGTTCATCAAGTGCTTGATCACCGGGCTACTGAGTTGAAGATCCGCCAGTGCAATTTTCAGGCGGCGAAACGTATCCCATCGTTGAAGCATGAGCAGGCCTAAAGCCATTGCAACCACAATGGCGATAAATAGGAGGATTAAAAAGCCTGGATTGTCTTCAAACGTCATCTAGAGATGCCTTGCAGGTACATATACATATGAATTTGATACAAATATATGCATCTGCCACAAACTAGCAAACAAAACCCCGGTATCGAGACGTATAAAGCTCAATTCATATAGCCGCCGTTTGAAGCCATTTTTTCTCGCCCAAGAACGTACCCGAATGAACGAGCTATTCGTAAAAAAACTTTTTGCGGCCCACCAGGCCTGCCCAACTTGCCCAGATCCTAAGGACGTTATCCAGTTTTTCAAAGACCTTCTCGGTCTTCTTTTTCCTGAGACCACGCAATTATCGCATCTTTCTGAAGAAGAGTTTATCTCCCGAGTCGATCACTTACGCACTTTATGTCCTCAATTATTGAATTATTGCATTCATCCTGGTCAAGACAGGGACCATCTCGCTGACCAGTTTTTTGATTCCTTACCGGGTATACATGCCCAGCTCCATGAAGACGTACAGGCCATGTTCGAGGGAGACCCCGCGGCACGTAGCACAAGTGAAGTTATTCGTTCGTATCCAGGTTTTTATGCTATTGCAGCCTACAGAATCGCTCACTGTATGCACACGTTGGGAATCTCGAACATCCCTAGAATTATCACCGAGCATGCGCATAGTTTTACAGGCATTGATATCCATCCAGGAGCAACCATTGGCCGTGCCTTCTGCATCGACCATGGAACGGGGATCGTTATTGGTGAAACAACGCATATAGGCCATCATGTGAAGATATACCAGGGCGTCACCCTTGGAGCGCTGAGCGTGAATAAAGAAGATGCAGAAACCAAACGCCATCCCACTATTGAAGACAACGTCATCATCTACGCCGGCGCCTCCATCCTTGGGGGTGAGACGATCATTGGTCATGACAGTGTGATTGGTGGAAACGTCTGGCTCACGCGCAGCATCCCTCCGCAAACGAAGGTGTATTATCAATCAAAGATGTACCACACCAATAATAGCGAAACGGACTTACTTATCGTGAAAGGCGCGTAACTAACTCCTGGCTTCAACGCACTACAGTCTAACCTGACCACGTTAAACCCTTCCCAATCCCTATGACCCTCGATACCCTGATTGGCAACACCCCTTTAGTCAAACTTCAGTATATACCTACCAATGATGCCGTAACCATCTATGGAAAACTGGAAGGCAATAACCCAGGGGGTAGTGTAAAAGACCGCGCAGCTTATGGTATGATAAAAGGCGCATTAGATAGAGGAGAAATACAAAAAGGCTCCAAGCTCGTAGAGGCAACCAGCGGCAATACGGGGATTGCATTATCCATGATAGCAAGTATCATGGGCCTCAACATGACCCTCATTATGCCGGACAATTCTACGCGTGAGCGTGTGTTAGCCATGAAAGCATACGGTGCTGAGGTTATCTTGACGCCCGCAGCACGAACGATTGAATACTCAAGGGAATTGGCGGAGGAAATGGCAGCCAACCAGGGGTATCATATTTTGAATCAGTTTGCTAATCCGGATAATTATGGCATGCATTACCGGACTACGGGCCCTGAAATATGGCGAGATACTCATCAATCGGTGACCCACTTCGTTTCTGCAATGGGCACCACAGGTACCATTATGGGGGTTTCCAGGTATTTGAAAGAACAAAGCCCTCATGTTCAAATCGTGGGCACGCAGCCCAAGGATGGATCGCGCATTCCTGGAATCCGGCGTTGGTCTCCTGAGTTTTTGCCGAAGATCTTTGAGCGAGAGCGCGTAGATCGCATCATCGACGTAAGCCAGGACGAAGCACGGAGTTATGCGCGTCGTCTAGCAAAAGAGGAAGGGATCCTTGCAGGAATGAGCAGCGGAGGTGCGCTCTGTGCAGCCATGAAATTGGCCGATGAGTTAACGTCAGGCATCGTTGTATTTATCGTCTGCGACCGCGGAGACCGGTACTTAAGTACCGATTTGTTTGCCGATTAACCAAATTTCTCTTTCGCGGCAAAGGCCATCCCAAGAGCCCCTGCGGAGTCTCCTCCCAGGGCCCATTCAAACCGCGTCGTAAAAGTGTCAGGTTCTATCGGACTTCGGTAATAGATCGGCCATGCTCTTTCTTCAAACCCTTCCAATACCCATTGTAAATACGGTTCTCTGAATGAGGTCTCAGCGAGCCCTCCACCAATGACCACAAGGCCCGGATCAAACACACGGATGAGGTCTGCGAGACCGTACCCGAAGATATAGCCTTGCTGCTTAAAAATCTGAATGGCTAGTTCGTCATTGCTCTCAGCAAAATCCCTCAGCATGAAGGCTTTTTCCTCGATAGGGGCATCGACCGCATTGAGCGGGTGGTCCTTCCACTTGTCTTTTTCCAGTTCGAGTTTAATCCGGCGCCTGAGAGCCACCAGAGAAACCCATGCTTCCAAACACCCATGCCATCCACACGAGCAATACGGCAGTTCGCCATCTTCTTCTCTGAACGGGACGGAAATATGGCCAACTTCGAGGGCCAATCCGTTGGACCCATTGTAGATTTCCCCTGCCGGCATGACCAATCCACCAGCCAGGCCGGTACCGGGCGCAACGTACATAAGGCTCCCAAAGTGCTTGCGGCGGACAAAATACTCACCAAGGGCGGCGGCATTCCCATCATTGGTCATGTACACAGGAACGCCGGCTCGATCTGAAAAGAGCTGCCGGATATTCTTCCCTACCCAGTCACTCGCTAAATTCGCCTTCCCCCAGATAACCCCATCACTGTTCGCTGCCGGCACATCCAATCCTATGCCCTTGATTTGTTGCACCGTGATGCCTGCATCCTTTGCTAATAATCCAAGAGCCTCTTCCAATTGTTCAAATGTAGACTGGTACCCTTTGTCAACCAGGCTCCTCACTTCGACGATGTCTGTTACCTTTTCTGCTTTTTCGTCAACAAGTACTGATTTTATGGTAGTTCCACCAATATCAAGACCAGCGAAGTAGGACCGTTCAGATGATGCCATATATGTTTATAAGTGAATTAGCCAGGAATCTACGAGTCATTCTCAAGCACCTAATGTATGCATTGACTGAACACATCGCAAAGCCTGATTGGCATTAGCAAACTGTTAATTACAAACTTTTTTTGAATATAACTGGTCATTTATTTTTTCTCTTGTGTACATAAAAATGTTGCAACACTACACATATCTCTGAGCGGCAAGTAGCCAAAGGATGGCAGAGCATCTTTTACGAGCCGACCCCTTGTGTCCCCTTAATACAATTCCAGGAGCTGTTCTTGGATTCTTAATCACCTACATACTTTTTATAGATATGAGACTTTTTTCTGTTTTAGCTTTAGCCCTCTTTCTCGTCGTTGGATGTTCTGACTCAGTCAGCGTTGATACCGAAGCACCCGTTGTTGAGAACGGACGATTCACTCCTCCAAATCCGGCGACTAAAAATCTAAAAATCTCTGAAATCGTTGCGAACGTAGTAGCTACTCAAGGCGAATTTGAAACACTCCTCGCCGCCCTTCAAGCTACCGGACTCGACGCAGCTGTTGACGGACGCACCATCTTTACTGTTGTTGCTCCTACTGACCAGGCTTTCAGTGATATCGGACTCAACAAGTACAATGTTGGCGATCTAGACAAAGACTTTTTGACAGACGTACTGCTCTACCACGTTAAAGGTGGCCGATTCACAGCAGAAATCGTACTACAGCAAAGTGCACTTACCATGGCAAATGGCGGCACGCTCAAAGTAGACGCTGGCGCTCCTGGCTTCGTTGATGCAAACGGCCGATCAGCGGGCATCGTGTACACAGACATCGCTGCACGTAATGGCATCATTCACGTGATCGACACTGTAGTGCTTCCCTAACCGAAGCCTATATTGCTTGCAGACTATATCCTCGTTAGAGGTTACATATAGACTTCAATCCCTGTAAGATTGAGCAAAGTCCCTGGAGAGACCGTGACCTCCACCAGGGACTTTTTCTTTTTAACCTATTGTGTAATTTCTACTGGGAAGGATACATCAACGTCGGACTCATCGCTCAAGGTGGTACCATCCTTGGGACCTTCATCATAATGGCTCAGCACAACTTGCAAGGTACCTGTTGCAGCTTCACCATCAGAAACAACTACAGAGAACTCAATGCCTAAGGGCAACCCATTGGCGTCTTGATCTACATAATTGACAGTAATGCGGTCTGATAAATTTGCTGAGGGCAGATACCAAAATTGATGTTCTTCTGCCTCGTCCTCTACCTCTTCCGTGATATCTTCGTTATTGATGTCATCAGCCACTTCGATCCGTGCAGAGTAAATCGTATTGGTCTGCAAAGTAATGGTTTCTAATTCAAAGTCAGCCCCATCTCCATCTGCATCTCTTGCTGAATAATTCTCCGAGATGCCATTTGGATCCGTAAAAGTGACGGTTACACGCGTAATGAGCTCTTCTTCACCGGGACCATCATCATCTGGATCGTCTGAGTCGCATCCAATGATAACTAGCGTACATACGAGCAAGAAAGCTAGCCTGGCAATGAACTGTTTTTTTATCATTTTTATTCACCGATTAAAAAAGCCCCCGGCAAAGTGATTGACTTCACCAGGGGCTTATAAACTAACCCAATAAAGAGTTACTGAATCTCGATAGGGAACGCAACATCCACATCCGATTCATCACTCATATTAACACCGTCCTTAGGTCCTTCATCGTAGTGACTGAGAACAACTTGCATCGTACCTGTAGCAGCTGCCCCGTCAGTAACAGTAACCGTAAACTCGAGGCCTAAAGGCAGGCCATTGGAGTCTGTATCACTGATAGCTACTGAAACGCGATCTGCGATTCCTGCAGATGGTGTATAGAAGAACTGATGCTCATCGGCTTCTTCTTCAACTTCTTCTGTGATGTCTTCTCCATTGATGTCATCAGCAACTTCGATAGTGCCTGTGTATGTTGTGTTGGCAGCCAAAGTGATGGTTTCGATCTGGAACCCAGCCCCATCTCCGTCGGCGTCGGTGGCAGAAGCCGTAACAGCCGCTCCACCGGCAGGCGTCAGGGTAATCGTAACTCGTGTAATGAGCTCTTCTTCACCTGGACCATCTTCATCAGGATCATCAGAGTCACAGGCTACAAGAACAAGGCTGCATACTAATAGGAAAGCGAGTTTGGTAAAAATATTCTTCGTTGTCATTTTTCTCAAGGATATAGGTATTGTGCAATAGTGTGCTGTTGAGTAGGGTAGGCAATCCCATAAATTCTTGTGGGATTGGTTTCGGGTTTCGTGTTGCGGGTTAAGAATCACCCCAAAGGTTGGTAAGAACCTTAAACGCAGATGGAAATGTCCATCCACCTAATTGCGAAGCAATTAACGCGAAACTCGAAACCCGAAACTCGAAACCAGTCAAATAATCCATTATTTGACTGTACTTAATTAAACGAGCTTAGCAGGGGGGCCTCGAATACCTTGAGAAATGATGAGGGACTCAGTAGCGAATAGATACGGATTGCTTCGCGTATGAGTCCTCTTGAACTGATTGTATGTAATTGCAGATAGACTGAGCGTATTCAGCTCGGTAGTACTGCACAGTATACAGTCTAGATCGGTATCCACTACGTGGATGCTGGCGTCTAGCCAGGCCGCGTAGTCGGGATGTTCATGCATTAATGTATCATGCTCACCGCCTTCATGATGGTGACTGACGGCATGTAGCAGAGGGACGACGCACGTCCCCAGAGATACAACAGCGATTAAAAAGTAGGCTATATGTAATCTAGATAGCTTCAAGCGTATTTATTCAGGTTCATATTGCCTGATCTGCCTGAGATCAAATTGCAGTACGCACCACGATGGGGGAAGTTTTCGATTATACGGGATGTTTACAAATAGCTCCTCTTTTATACGAGTTATTTTATATTAGTATATCTTCAAACCTACCCCCCCGATGTGTGATGAAATGGTTGTTCTCTCTTCTACTTGTTCTGTGCTTAAGCTGTACCTCTAATACCATCGAGGAAGCTACCTATGAGGCTGATATTGTCATATATGGAGGCACTTCTTCAGGTGTAGTTGCTGCCGTTCAAGCCAGCAGAATGGGCCACTCGGTGCTTATTGTTGGCCCAGACCGCCATCTCGGTGGCCTTACATCAGGCGGCCTCGGCTGGACGGACTCTGGCAATACTGAAGCTGTTGGGGGCGTAGCCCGTGAGTTTTACCATAGGATCTGGCAATATTACCAGAGGGATGACGCCTGGAAGTGGCAACATAGAGAAGAATATCGTAACCGGGGCCAGGGCACAGTGGCCATGGACTCGTCTGAGCAAACCATGTGGGTGTTTGAACCGCATGTAGCGGAGCATGTCTTTGACACCTGGGTCCAGGAAGAAGGCGTAGACGTGTATCGCGATGAATGGCTGGATAGGGAGTCGGGGATAATCATGGACGGAGGAGCGGTTTCCTCGATAACCATGTTGAGCGGAAATACATATAAAGGCAGGATGTTCATCGACGCAACCTATGAGGGCGACTTAATGGCTGCTGCCGGCGTCTCCTATACGGTAGGCCGGGAAGCAAATGCCACGTATGGGGAAACCTGGAATGGCATCCAGGTGGGCGTCTTGCATCACCGGCACTGGTTTATGGAAGACATTGACCCCTATGTGGTCCCGGGAGATCCATCCAGCGGTTTGCTCCCCCGTATCTCGCCTGATCCACCCGGCATAAAAGGGGACGGCGACCATCGTCTGCAGGCCTATTGTTATCGGATGTGCCTGTCCAACCATCCCGATAACCGGGTCCCTTTCCCCCGCCCCGCCGGCTATGACTCTACCCAATACGAGTTACTGGTGCGCGTATTCGAAAGCGGCTGGCGCGAATCGTTCGACAAGTTTGACGGCATCCCGAATCGCAAAACAGATACCAACAACCATGGTCCGTTTAGCACGGACAATATTGGCATGAATTACGATTACCCGGAGGCCAGTTATGAGCGCCGGGCTGAAATTTTGCAGGAGCACACCACCTACCAGCAAGGCCTCATGTACTTCTTATCGAATGACCCGCGCGTACCTGAAGAGATACAGACACAGATGCGGGAATGGGGATTGGCAAAAGATGAGTTTATAGACAACAACCACTGGCCCCATCAAATTTACGTTCGCGAAGCGCGCCGCATGGTCGGGGCCTATGTCATGACCGAGCATGACGTTCTGGGAGCCAGAGAAGTCCCTCAACCTATCGGCATGGGCTCGTATACTCTGGATTCCCATAACGTGCAGCGGTATGTAAAACCAGACGGCTTTGTGCAAAACGAAGGAGACATCGGTGTCCGTCCAGATGCCCCCTACCGCATTGCATATGGGTCGATTATACCTAAAGAAGGAGAAGCGACGAACGTGTTTGTCTCCATCGCCATGTCCAGCTCACATATTGCCTTTGGATCCATTCGGATGGAACCTGTATTTATGATCCTCGGGCAAAGTGCCGCGACGGCAGCAAGCCAGGCCATCCAAAAGGGTGTTGCTGTTCAAGAAGTGAACTATGAAGAACTTCGCGAGCAGTTGCTTGCTGACAAGCAGCGGTTGTAAGTGTTACTACTTCTTTATGGAGCTTTCGTAGACCTCAATCCATTCGTCGACGCTTACCTTCGCCACCAATTCTCCTAATAACTCGTAGGGGATCTTATTCACATTCTTAAACCGAATACAGCTTTTTCCCATATCCAGCTTGGTTTTCATGTGTTTGGGATATTCGGCTTGAAACCATTCCAATAGAGCGGGCATGGCGTATACGCCCATATGATAGAAGGCGATAAAGTTCTTCTGGGAAGCGATGTTTATGAAGGGCACGGGTTCCTCAGGCTTACAATGATAACCGTCGGGGTAGATGGAATGCGGTACTGCATACGCGGGCATACCGTATCCCATGGTTTCTTGAAATCCTTCTGGGAGGTTATCCAAAATAGCGGCCCTGAGTTTCATCATGGGTTCTTTGCGATCCTCAGGTACGTTTTCGATGTACTCGTTTACAGAGTCTGCTTTGATGTGCATTGGGTTATATACGTTTGGTGTTCGGTGTTTGTTATTGGGGGTTAGGCGGCTGCCATGAAACGGCTGTTTCGTAGGAGGGTAGCGGAGAGCAGTGTCATTAGGAGGCCTACGGGAAAGATTTCGATGAACGTGATAGGCAATCGATACCAGACGTTGTGGTACTGTTCCACCATTTCATCCATACGAGCCTGCTCGGCTTCCAAGGCAGCGCCTTCCAGTCCATCGGCTTGTTTTTTCTCCATGACAGATGCAGTGTACTCTTCGATAAAGTTGTAGTCCGTAGCCGCGAGGTTGATCTCCCAGCCTATCACATATATAAGGCTGGCGATGAGGGTGATTCCAATCCCTACCTTAAACGCAGTCCCAAATTTAATGATGCCGCCCAGCTCCTTGTCGCGATATTGCTTCACCCCGATAAAGATCATGCTGAGTGCAATGATCATGATCAGGTACCCAAGTAGTTCAGGGAAGGTTGTGTTTGCAGACGAAGCACTCATCGCCATGCCTATAATGAAACTAACGATCACAACAGCTCCTGAAATCAAGCCGTATCGTATAATTATTCTTCGCATAATGAATTCCCTCGTTCAAGTAACAATTGATACCACGAATGTAGGGAATATACAAGTTTCAGCGCATCACCCGAACGGGTGAAATAGTCTGTTTCACCCAAAAGACCAGGTCTTGTGGGTGGTTTCGAGTTGCTGGTTTCGGGTTGTTTGGAGAGAGGGGGAAGTGTTTTAATCAAGACAGCACTTGTTTGCTAGATCTTAGTATGTACGCAGACACTTACTTTGTTAGAATCATGTATTTGGTAATTATCTGTTCACCAGCTTCTAGTCTGTAGAGGTATAATCCAGCAGGCAGAGCGCTACCATCAAATGGTATTTCGTATGAGCCGAGTGGTCTAGTACCTTGATCGAGCACACGAACTTCTCTGCCGAGTACGTCCACAACAGAAAGTTTAATGGTGGTTGTCTCTGCAAGTGAATAGGAAACCATTGTGCTCTGATTAAACGGGTTTGGATAGTTTTGGAATAAAGTAATTCCTGTTGGTATGCTGACGGGTTCTTGAACGGAAACACTAACAGCCTCTACATAGGGAGTTGCCGTCAATTCATCAAGTGATACTTCATTTGCGAGTACCTTAATCTCATTCTCTCTACGCAAAGAAAGGGTATATCTGGCACTTGTTGAAGCCGAATCAGTGGCTACTGCTCGAATGGAGATATTGCCTTCTTCTGGTTGCACAAGCACAACCTGTCGATCTGTTATCCCGTCTCCGTTTAGATCAGCCACGATGTATGACGACTGAGCGCCCGCTAAGACCTCAGGAGTCAACTCTGACCCGTCTGGAAGAGTTAGTATCAAGTTTATCCCCGGATCTGCTTGTTTCTTGCCCAGGTTGCCACTTGCAATCGCGGTAATAGCTAACGTCTCTCCCTCGTATGGCTCAAAGCTAGCGGATACCTGATCAAGATCCCGGCCTTCGTCACAATTACGTTCACACCCAATAAGGCTAAATGTAAAGGTGGGGGCACTTGTGGTTGAATTGCTTCGGGGAATGAGTACCCAATCCACATCAAACGTATCTCCGGTAGTAAGATCAAATCGTTCGTCATTGCTGCTTACAGCGAACCAATCATCGGGTCCAATCGCATTCATCTTGAACTGCCCGGGCTCATTACCAGTGACTCTGGAGCGCACTGAAACCACCCAGCCCTCTGATGAAAAACGAGTATACAAGGGAATGTGCCGCTCTTTAACGAGATCATTATTTATATCTATACCTCCATCTACATCTTCGATAAGAGCTGCAAAAAAAGCCGGCTCATCGGAATCTGTAGATGTGAACTCGCGAGAGAATTGAGGGGATTCTAATACGCGCCTGGGTATAAGATAATTTCCAGGAGACAGTATCGGTTGATTAGCAATACCGGGGACTAAGTTTAAGGCAAAGG
>JAHQVL010000418.1 GCA_019634345.1 Rhodothermaceae bacterium | reverse complement strand
GCCCTGTTCGAAGTCGGCGGTCAGTATAGGAGGAATATGTAAGGAAGAGTTCAAGGTTCAAGGTTCAAGGTTCAAAGTTGGCTGGGAAAACATTGAACATTGAACATTGAACATTGAACCTTGAACTTTGAACTGCTGGAAGACTTCAGTCTTCCAGCCTAGGCGCTATAAGGTCGATGCGGTCGGTCCAGAGGCCGCCTTTGTAGTTGTTGGGGAGCTTTTCCAGAAGAGCGGGGTCGTTGTATCCGTTTGAGAAACCCTCTCCGTGATAGGGGCCGATGAGGGTGACGTAGGAGCCGGCTTTTTCCATTCTGCTGATGAATCGGTTGGGCCACCCCCACAGCCAGGGGGCTACATTCACTGGGACGGTTAGCAGGCTGTTTGAACATGCTGACGGTACGTGCCCGATCCAGCCCAATCCCACATACTCCATGAGGCATTTTCTCAATTGCGGCCGAGTAACTGCTTTTAAGTGAGGCAACTCAGTTTGAACTTCAGCGACTGGACGCGGCCCCCCCGTTAAAATAAGTTCTCCATGGTACATATCTGAGAGGGAAGAGATACGAGCAGCCAGTTTTTGACCTTCACCTGCTTCGTTGCTTTTGATGTCAATGACAAAATTGCGGTCTGGGAAGTGAGAGAGTACATCGTGCAAGGCCGGCATCATGCCAGTGCCTTGTCCACGAAATGGCCAGGTGGATCCCTCATCAAGGGTGTAGCCATAGCCGACATCAAGGGATCTTAAATACGGCATGGTTTGGTCGCGCGTGGTGCCCTGGCCGTCTGTACGGCAGTCGAGCGTCCAATCGTGGAATACGGCAAAACTGTCGTCTTGTGTAAGGTGAACATCGAGTTCTACAAAATGGGCTCCATAGTCGAAGGCAGCCTGCATAGCAGGAAGGGTGTTTTCAATGTACGCGTGTTCAGTCGGAAGCGTGCGAGCTGCTGTGCATGTTGATCCCGTTAATCCTTCGCGGCTAAAGTCCTGGCTCAACGCCCGGTGGGCGAAGAGCATGTTATCGTGTTTAGGGGAGGCAAGAAATGACGCGTTTATTAAAAAAAGCAACAGGAGGGTTGGTAGCACAACCCACAGGATTTTCTTTTTGAGCGATCGCCCTTTATTGGGGAACGTGTTATTCATTCAGGTTTTTAGGAGATGATCTGTACTCGTTTACGGACTTCAGTGTTAGACGGATAAATTTCAGGATTGTTAATTTTAAAGGGAGAAAAGTTGCTTCCTTTAGATTTAGCAGTTCCTATCCGATCCCGAAGGTATGTGGAACGACTTCAATTCAGCTACAAGGCCCCTCTGCGAATAGAATTATTTGAGATAGACCTATGAATTTTGCTCTGACGGAAGATCAGGAAATGTTACGGGACGAAATCGTCCATTTTGCACGTCAAGAATTAAATAAAGATATCATTGAGCGAGATCGAAACCAGCAATTCCCTCGCGATCTCTGGTTGAAATGTGGGGAGATGGGGCTACAAGGGTTGCCAGTTCCAGAAGAATACGGTGGGGCAGGACTGGATGCACTTTCTACAGCCATTGCCATTGAAGCGCTCGGGTATGGGTGCGAAGACGGCGGCCTTTCATTTTCAATTTGCGCGCATCTGTTGGCTTGTGTGATTCCAATCATGAACCACGGTACCGAAGAACAAAAGCGCAAGTACCTTCCCAAGCTGTGTAGCGGTGAACTTATTGCTGTAAACGCGATGTCTGAGCCTGGTACAGGATCGGATGCCTTCAATATGAAAACGCGTGCGATTAAGGAAGAAGGGGGGTATAGGGTTAACGGTACAAAAATCTGGAGTACGAACGGGCCTGTGGCTGATATTGCTCTTCTTTACGCGGTAACAGATCCTGGTAAAGGAATAAGTGGCAGCACATCTGCTTTTATTGTAGAAAAAGAGACACCGGGGTTTTCTCCCGGTCAGAAGTTCGAGAAAATGGGCCTGCGTACCTCGCCTATCGGTGAGATGGTGTTTGAAGATATGCTCGTTCCTGAATCAGCGTTGTTAGGCGGTGAAGGGGCGGGATTCGTACTGTTCAACCAGTCGATGGAATGGGAGCGCGTTTGTATCGGTGCGAAGCACTGCGGAACGATGCGTCGCCTGATGGAAAAATCCGTTAGCTATTCCAAAGAACGGGAGTCATTTGGACAACCGATCAGCAAATACGAAGCCGTTTCAAACAAAATTGCCGACATGAAAATGCGCCTCGAAGGAGCACGACTGCTCACCTATCAGGGAGCGACCCGGCTAGACAAAGCCCGGGATGTCGCCATCGACGCAAGCATGACCAAAATCTTCGTCAGTGAAGCCCTGGTTCAGACCGCTCTTGATACGGTGCAAATCTATGGTGGAAACGGTTTTACCACAGACTATGAAGTAGAACGAACCCTCCGTGACTCAATCGGCGGAAAGATCTATTCCGGCACAAACGAGATTCAGAAGAAGATTCTTGGGAATTGGTTGGGGCTTTAAGTTCAACGTTCAACGTTCAAAGTTTAAAGTTATTTGGACCTGAACAAACACAACATTGAACCTTGAACTTTAAACCTTGAACTCTTCCCAATATTGGCAGTTCAACACAGACTTTTCTAAAAAAGCAATCAATTATATACATGAACATAGCTGTTTGTATTAAGCAGACTCCGGATACGACTACGCGGATACAGGTTGCTGATGGGGGCGGTGAGATCGTTGATGATGGTATTCAGTGGATAATCAGTCCATACGACGAATTTGCCATTGAAGAAGCGCTAAAACTGACCGAAGCGAATGGGGGCGAGGTGACGATCGTATCGATGGGGCCCGCTCGCGTTGAAAAGACCATTCGTGAAGCTTTGGCCATGGGGGCACAGAAAGCGATCCGTATCGACTGCGAGTCTATTCCTAATGATCCTGGAGTTACGGCCAAGGTATTGGCAGAAGTGCTTCGTGGACGCGGCTTTGATCTCATCTTTACGGGCCGCCAGGCGATTGATGGAGATCAAGCGCAGGTACCTGGTCGGCTGGCTCATTTACTGGATTGGGCCTGTGTGAGTGTAGTTATCGACCTTGCCATAGATGGCGACAAAGGGACTGCATTGCGCGAGGTAGAAGGCGGTAGTGAGCGTGTGCACTTCACGATGCCTGCAGTTATTGGTGCAAACCGTCACTTAAATGAGCCACGATATCGCAATATGCGAGGCATCATGAAAGCAAAGCGGATCCCGATTGAGGTTGTTCAA
Source organism: Rhodothermaceae bacterium (assembly GCA_019634345.1). Classification (GTDB taxonomy): domain Bacteria; phylum Bacteroidota; class Rhodothermia; order Rhodothermales; family JAHQVL01; genus JAHQVL01. The sequence continues at coordinate 21,885 of JAHQVL010000418.1, read as the reverse complement.
GTGGATGCTCCTGCACCACAGCTTGAAATTACCAGTTATTCCTATCCACCTCAGAAAGGAGAGCGTAAACTGTTCGAAAACGGCGCATCCGATGTGGCCGAAGTTGTTCGCCTCCTCAGAGAAGAAGCACAAGTAATCTAAAAAATGTGCAGAGTGCAGAGTGCAAGGTGCAGAGTAAAGAATATGTACCCTGGCCCTCAGTTCTCAGCCTTCAAGAATTATGATATTAATTATTTCAGATATACAAGAAGGGAAGCTGCGGTCGGTGAATGCAGAGGTTTATACAGCGGCCGTGGCATTGGGTAAGGAGACTGGACAGCCTGTTGCAACCGTATTGTTGGGTGCAAGTGGGCTTAAAGAACTGGCAGCAACGGCAGGGAATTATGGTGTTGAGAAGGCGATTGTTGTGGAAGATGCTGGTTTAGCACCATTCAGTCCTGACGCGTACGCTGCGGCTATTGCTCACGTTATTCGTGAAACGGGTGCAAGCGTTGTTTTGATGGGCGCAACGTTTACCGGGAAAGATGTAATGCCACGGGTGGCCCAACATCTGGATGTGGCTCTTGTTCAGGATGTGATCAACGTTCGAGATGAGGGTGGGCTTGTGTTTACGCGTCCCATGTATGCCGGTAAGGTGCATGCAGACGTTCGTGTCCAGACCTCACCTGCACTGGCAACGATTCGTCCAAAGTCTTACAAGCCGGCTGAGCAGGCTGCTGATGTAGCTGTTGAGCCCATGAGCGTGAGTGTGCCCGCAGCTAAAGTACAGGTCGTAGCGTATGAAGGCAGTTCAAATGGCAAGCTGGATGTCACAGAAGCAGACATTATTGTAAGTGGCGGCCGTGGTATGCAAGGCGCTGATAAGTGGGGCATGTTGGAAGAATTGGCTGATCTATTGGGTGCTGCTACTGGATGCAGCCGGCCTGTGTCTGACGACGGATGGCGTCCGCACGAAGAACATATTGGCCAAACTGGCAAGACAGTCTCTCCAGACCTTTATATTGCGTGTGGTATTTCAGGGGCCATCCAGCATGTGGCTGGTGTTTCTTCCTCTAAGTTCATTGTTGCGGTTAATAAAGATCCTGAGGCGCCCATCTTCAAAGTTGCAGATTATGGGATTGTAGGCGATGTGTTCGACGTAGTGCCTGTGATCACCGAAGAAATCCGTAAAGTGAAGGGGTAGTCGTTACTCTTGACCAGGTGGAAGTGAATCTGCGATCAACTCTGAAAGATCGTACACTTCCACTGTGTCTTCTTTGCCTTTGGCCGTAACACCATCTGTTAGCATGGTCAGGCAGAATGGGCAGTTTGCTGCGATGGTTTTTGCTCCCGTGTTCAATGCTTCGTCTACCCGTTCTGCATTGATGCGCTTGTTGCCGGGTTCGTCTTCCTTAAACATCTGCGCACCACCGGCACCGCAGCAGAGTCCTTTCGACTTGCAGCGTTTCATTTCAACTAGCTCCACATCAAGAGCCTCTAATACTTTCCGAGGTGCTTCATAAATCCGGTTGACGCGGCCGAGATAACACGAGTCATGATAGGTAATACGCTTCCCTTTAAAGGTGCCACCGCCTTTTAACTTGAGCTTGCCTGTATTGATGAGTTCTTGCAGCAATTGGGTGTGGTGAATAACCTCGTAGGATCCACCCAGCGCTGGATACTCGTTCTTTAGCGTATTGAAGCAGTGCGGGCATGCCGTGACGATTTTTTTCACACCGTACCCATTGAGCGTTTCAACATTCTGTAGGGCAGTCATTTGAAAGACGAACTCGTTGCCGGCTCTTCGAGCAGGATCCCCTGTGCAGAGTTCTTCTTCGCCCAAGATGGCGTAGTTGACACCTACATGGTTGAGAATACGAGCAAACGCTTTTGTGACCTTTTGGGCGCGGGCGTCAAAGCTTCCGGCACATCCTACCCAAAATAGGATATCAATGGATTTTCCTTCAGCGGCAACGTCAGCCAGGAGGGGTACATTCATAGCAGTATTAATCTTTCGTCCAAGCGTCTCGTGCGTCGCCTACTTGCCAGACGGCGCCGCTGTTTTCAATGCTGTTAAACATGGGGATCCAATCCGACGGTCCAGATGACTCTGTGAGAACCTCGTACCGGCGCATGGCCAGGATGGGTTCGAGCGGATTGATCAGGACCGGGCATGCCTCAACACAGGCCTGGCAAGCTGTGCATGCGTGCAATTCTTCGGGCGTAATCGAGTCGAAGAGCGATTTGCCATCGTCATAAGGTGCTGCTTTTTGCTCGGCCGATTGGGAAGCCCTTGTTGTGCTGACTACCTCCAGGCGGTCTCGTATGTCCATCATGACTTTACGAGGGGAGAGCTTTTTACCTGTTAAGTTGGCCGGACAAGCAGCCGTGCATCGGCCACATTCCGTGCAGGAGTAGGCGTCCAGTAAGGTTTTCCAGCTTAAATCAAAAACATCCTTTGCACCGAACTCAGGGAGTTCTTCTCCTTCAGGTGGTTCTTCTTCCTCGATGAGGCCCATCATGCTTTTTACTTCATTCATGATGTCTGGCATGTTTTCCATCTCACCGCGTGGACGAAGCCTACTGAAATACGCATTTGGGAAGGCCAGTGCAATATGAAGGTGCTTGGAAATGGGCAAGTAGTTTAAGAAAGCATAGACCGTGAGGAGATGAAGCCACCAGCCGACTCGTTCTAGAATGACCAATGTGTTTTGGGATAAGCTGCCAAATAAGGCAGGGCCCAGTATGCTACTTACCGCCAAGTTGCCTGTATCAGGGAAATGCTCGGGGTCCAATTCCTGTAGCAGAATATCGGTGCCATTCATGGTAAATATTGCAGCAATAAGCACTACTTCACCGGCCAGGATGAGTAACCCATCTTTACTCGGCCAGCCTTTCATTTCTGGTTTGTTGAATCGGTCTCGCTTGAAGATCGTCCGGCGGAGTATAAATACAACAGTTGCAATCAATGCAAGGAGAGACAAGATCTCGATGAAACTGATTACAAAGGTGTAGAACCCACCAAGCAGTGGAGCGAACATTCGGTGTTGACCCGTAAAACCATCGATCAATATTTCGATCAGTTCGACCTGGGTGAGAAGGAAGGCCGAGTAGATAAAGAAATGAAGTAACGCTGGCTTCCATTGAGCAAACATCTTTTGTTGCCCAAATGCTACAAGTAATACGTTCTTCCATCGAGTGCCCGTATCACCAGAAATCGTTTCAGGGGCTCCGAGTTTAATGTTACTCCGGATGCGCCCGAACTGCTTGATGGCCCATCCAAATGCAACAATGGTAACAACGATAAAAAGGACCTGCTGAATCATAGCCAGGGATATAAATACAAATCAATCAATAATGCCGTTATAATAATGGCCGTATAACACTTATTTCTACCGTATGATCGGTGCACTGGTATTTTTCTCCAGAAAGTCATGGTTAAAGTTCAACGTTCAAGGTTCAATGTTCAAAGTTAGGTTTGACAGGCTCACAACAAGGCCTTAAACTTTAAACGTGCAACATTGAACCTTGAACCTTGAACCTTGAACATATATGTACGGAGGAATTGAAGCCGGCGGGACTAAGTTTGTGTGCGCTGTAGGCACCGGGCCAGATGATTTGAGCGAGATGGTTCGTTTTCCTACGACCACTCCTGAAGAAACTATTGGAAAAGTCATTGCCTATTTTAAGAATCAACCTCATTCCTTAAAAGGGATTGGGATTGCTTCTTTTGGACCTATAGATCCCAATCCTTCATCAGAGTCCTTTGGATATATTACCAGCACACCGAAGCTCTTGTGGCAGCAGACAGATTTAGTGGGTCCCATTAAAAAAGCATTCGATGTACCCGTGGGATTTGACACGGATGTGAATGGCGCCGCGCTTTCTGAGGTTCGCTGGGGGGCCGCTCAGGATGTTGCCTCCAGTGTGTATTTTACCGTGGGCACTGGTATAGGAGGAGGCGCTGTTGTGAATGGAAAAACAATAAATGGGTTGCTTCATCCTGAGATGGGGCATATGAGGATTCCACGCGTGGAAGGAGACGACTTCAAAGGACATTGCCCTTTCCATGGACCTTGCCTGGAGGGTATGGCTACTGGCCCAGCATTAAAGGCCCGGTGGGGCATGCCCGCAGAGACGCTACCTGAAGACCATATTGCATGGGATTACGAGGCTCACTATTTGGCTATGGCTGTCGTAAATACTATCCTGGTCTTGTCTCCAGAGCGCATCATCATGGGAGGCGGTGTAATGGATCAGAAACAGCTATTTCCCAAGATACGTGCGAGAGTTCAAAAGGCGTTAAATGGGTATGTGGATTCGGAAGTGATTACAAAAAACATTAACAGGTATATTGTGCCTCCAGGGCTGGGGAATAGAGCGGGAGTCTTAGGCGCGATATTGCTTGGGGAGTTAGCAGCAGGATAAATGCATAATTACATACCGTTGGTTATTGAGCAAATAGAGGCAGCAACCCACTCCATTGGTTTTTCAATGGGATCAGATCGCGCATGCGGTTCTTTATTGCGAACCCTTGCTGCCTCGAAGCCTGGGGGCTTTTTTCTTGAATTGGGTACGGGTACAGGACTTTCCACGGCGTGGATTCTGGATGGAATGGACGATAAGGCCAAGTTAGTGTCTGTGGACACTGATGAAGAGGCTGTTGCTATTGCTCGTCAGTATTTGGGTAAAGACGGTCGTCTTGATTTGCAGGTTGGGGACGCAAATGATCTTCTGGATGACATCGGGGCCAATTCATGCGATTTTGTGTTTTCAGATACCTGGGTAGGTAAGTTTGAGCGACTTGAAGAAACACTGGCCCTATTGAAGAAGGGAGGGCTTTATATAATCGATGATTTGTTGCCGCAGCCAAACTGGCCTGATGGCCACTCAGAGAAAGTGGTCGATTTAAGAGAATCCCTTCGAAACAATAACGAACTGACGCTGACCTGGATGTCTTGGTCCACAGGACTTATAGTGGCTGTAAAAAAGTAAATGACTCACCGGATGAGCCGATTTCTGTAAAGCCACTCTATATATCCCAATCCACCGACAAAGACTGCTTCTAGAAGTAAGTGGCCCAGTCCGAATATGTTGGCTGTAGTCCAGTGCGCAATAGCGAGGTAAATACAAACCGGCGCCCATGCACAATTGGCCACGATTAGCAAAAGAATCCAGTGGGGTTTCCGTTGCTTCTTCTTAGCCAGTGAAAAGGAGTAGGAAGCATAGAGTAGGTTTGCTACCCCTGTAAAAATAAGCACGTTTTGAGGGAGGTTGTACCATTGACTGAGCAACCCGTGAAGCGCTAAAACAAATACTCCGACTACGGCGCCGGCTGTGCAGTCAACCCACAAGAGATTATCAGGAAAGTTGTTCTTCATAAAGAAAGTTTGCTGTATGGTACCTGGAAAATAAAAAAGGACCCTTTGGTAGTAAAGAGTCCCTTTTGTTGTTGCCGATCCGATACTTATTGCGGAGCCAGGGTTGTAAGAATACCTATCAATGTGATAGCTGTGTTCTTACCCTTTTCTATTCTATATGTTGAAACTTACAGGGCTCCTATTTCGAATACTCAATGAGCTTCCGAAAGGTATGCTGCTTGTCATTTGGTCGTCACACACTGCGTTATCATTATGTCGGAAAACATCTTTGAATTAACACCGTCGGGGTCCGGGGCTGTTTGGGTTCTTGTGCCTATAATTGTTCTAATGCTTGCCTTAGCCTTGTTTATGGTAAGTGTGGTGTATTTCTCGAAAAATAGCTCTGTCCATCTAGCAGAAGATGAGCTTGTCATAAAGCTACATTCCTACGGAGAATGGATACGACTTAATGTTCAGTGTAAACGAAGCTGAAGCGTTTTTGGGCACTTTACAGGCTATTGAACGGATAATAGGCTCTAGAATGTCCAACTTGCTCCAAGTGCGGGAAAGAACCCAAACCAGTATTTGTCATCTCTGAACGGGACATAGTTGCCCTGGGCATCCAGGGAAAACTCTTCTTGATCGTTGGTGGTGTCAAGGTCGAATTTCTTAAGGTTTTGCCTGTTGTATAGGTTTATCAGGTGTAGGTAGGCTGTAATATTTCCGCGTCGTGCATTGAACTTGCGGTTAATGCGTACGTCCATGCGGTGAAAAGCAGGATAGGTGGTCCCGTTGTATTCTTTGTGGATCTGATAAAAATGGAGATCTCCGTTTGGTAGCGTTTGATAGTCGTAGGTATAGTCTGTGCGGGGCCAACCGTAATAAAATTGCCAGGAGAGGTTGAAGTACCAACCACTAGTCAGTTTGTAGTTCAGGTCTGCATAAACAGAGTGCCGTTGGTTCTGTAAGCGAGTCACCTTGCCAGTCCGTTTAGTGAGCAACCCATCAAAGATAATATCCTCTACATCGTCAACTGAGTTTGCCAGGGCGTAACTGAGCCACCAGGAGAGTTTGTCACCGGTATCCCGTTTGAGAAAAAATTCAATGCCTTGAGCACTGGCTCCATTTAAAATAACACGTGCATTATCATTTCGTGCCTCAGGAAATACCTCTTGTGAATCACGTAGGTTGGTCCAAGAGGGTACATAATTCGAGAGGTCTTTGTGATACCCTTCCAGGCGTAATTCAATACCATTGAGAAAAGCGTGCTCGAATCCAACAACATAATGTTTAGCCAACTCGGCTGGATTGAAAACAAGCGATCCATGGTTGACGTCAAGGTTGTTGATGAATTGAGACTGGTAATAATATCCCCAGGCTCCTCTTACTATGGTATGTTCGGATATAGCGTAGGCAATTCCCAGGCGTGGGCTTATGACATCATCATTTGAATAGGTGGATCGATCGTATCTGAGTCCCAATTCCAACGCTATTCGAGGACGGATTTTAAATCGGTTTGAGACGTAGGCGTTTAGCTGTTGTCCTGAGGGTTTGACTGAAATCTCCCTGTTTAGCACAAAGTCAACAATTTCCTCGCTTTGATTGATGCGAAGCTCTTCAATCTGACTCGTGTAGTGATAGTCTGCCTGTAATTGTTTAGCATCGAAGCCACTTGAGATAATTAGAGCATTTGAAATCTGCCAGTTCCAATCTTGTTTGAACCCGATGTATGCATAATCGCGCTTATCTGTGAGATTAAAAAAACCTTTGTCTGACGGCTCGTACTTATTAAATCCACCCGATCGGTTGTGGGTAATCAGGCCCGAGTATAGGTAACTGGATGAATGAACAGAGGGTGAGTACGATGAGTTCAGGGTGAGCCAGCCATAGGTGTTGCTATATCGGTTGTCATTTCTGTCAAAGTTTTCTCCTTCGACATCGTCAATTTTATTTCGATCACCAGCCTGTATGAGATGTAATGAGAGCCTGTGTTTTGGGGTAATGGCATATTCAAGCTTTCCTAGTGCATCATAAAATTGTGGGAGCGAACTTTGATCAATAGTCGATTCTTCGAGAGTGCTTGCGACGTTAAAAAGCAGGTCTAACATACCTCGTCGTGCTGAGAGGATGTACGATCCTCTCCCGTTCCCGAAAGAACCGTCTGTATAAAATCGGGCTGTGGTCAAGCTGAGTCCAACAGATGTATTGCGTTCGCCAGCATCTATCGACTTGGTCTTCATATTAAATACACCACTCAATCGGTTGCCATATTCAGCGGAAAAGCCGCCCGTTATTAGATCGATGCCTTCTATGGTTTCAATGTCTACAATGCTGAAAAGACCACCGGCAAAATCGCGTTGGTGAAATGGTTCGTAGAGTTCCATACCATCCACAGCGATAAGGACTTCATCGGATTCGCCTCCCCGAATAGTGAATTTGGAGGAGAAATCAGTGGATGAGATGCCAGGCAGCCGGGTGACGGCTCTTGTCACATCATCTGCCCAGGTCATGTTTTTGATTTGCTCGCTTGTTAGTGTTTGACGGGATACATTTTGTCCGCCCATTATGGAGAAACGGCCGGGTGTAACCGTGATTTCGCTAAGGGAGAAATGTTCTTGGGTTAAATGAACGTCCTCGATTGGAGTCGTCTGGCCGGCCTGAACAACGATATTGTCGATTTGTGTTCTGCCATACCCAATCATGCTTATGGATAATGAATATGTATTAGCGGGAACGTTGGGTAATCGAAAAAAACCCTCGTCATTGGTACTGGTACCTAGAAAAGTACCGTTGAGCTGGACATTTACCCCCGGAAGAGGTAGGTCCGTATCGGCATCGCGAATTATTCCTTCAATGGTGCCGGAGGCTTCTTGAGAAACCTGGTAGGCTATTGCCGAAGAAAAAGGCGCTACAAAAGGGAATAGGGTAAAAGACAAGAAAAGGAGAAGCGTTTTCATGGATTGTAGGGTCAAAGTTGCGAGGTTCACAGCTATGACACATCAATTCACGGGGGTCTGTAATGCTAGATGAATATTTTAGGGCTGCATGTTAACGGTGAGATGAGGCCTCGGTTGTATTCTCTAAGAGAGAACCCGCTGCGACAACGGCTTCGTGTACCTCAAGGAAAAAGTTCTCAAGACCGATTTTTTCCTCGAGGCCAGCCCTAATAAATACATCGCGGACCGGACCTTTTACTCCGACAAAGAGAACGTGAGTGTGTTGTGCTTGAAAGTGATGCACGGCCTCTTCAAGAGCATGAATGGCACTAGAGTCGATTCTATTAACGGGGAAAAAGTTTAAGATCAGTACTTTTAATGCCTCTTCTCGAGAACTAATCTCCTGCAGCCTGTCTTTGAAATGGCTGCTATTTGCAAAGTAAAGAGAGGCATCCAGGCGGAAAATGACAACGCCCGGGTCCGTTATGGCTTCGGGGTTGCGAACTACATTTCGGTATGATGTAGTGCCCGGGAGCCGGCCTTCAACGGCAGAATGAGGCATTGAACTTTGGTGTAGGACAATGATCAGCGAGGCTACGACCCCGACTAAAATGCCTTGTTCAATACCCAACCCCAGTGTTGCAAAGAACGTAAGAATCATCAGGCTAAAGTCTTTTCGATCTACGTTCCAGAGGTTCACGGCTTCTCGCCAGTCGATCAGTCCCACAACGGCGACCATCACGATAGCAGCCAGGATCGCATTGGGCAGGTTGTAAAAAAGAGGCGTTAGGAAGAGTAGGGTTAAGCCAATGATGGCAGCTGTTACGAGGCCGGCCACTTGCGTTTTGGCTCCTGCCTGTGCATTGACAGCGGTTCGGGAGAACCCACCCGTGGTTGGGAACGACTGAAACAGAGAACCGAGCACATTTGCCAGCCCCAGTCCAATCAATTCCTGGTTTGCGTCCAGGTCGTATTTATGCCTGGTCGCATACACCTTAGCTACGGCTATGGATTCCATAAAGCCTACCAGAGAGATAGCAAGCGCGGTCGGCCAAAGTGCTCGCATATCTGCCCAGTTCAGGTTTGGAAATTTAAAACCTGGAAGTCCATCGGGAACGGACTCCACGATTTTTACTCCCTCGTCTGCCAGGTTTAACCCCCAGACTGCAAGAGTGGATAATGCCACGACAACGAGTGCGCCAGGGAATGATTTTTTCCAGTACTTGAGGCCTAATAGCAATAGAATTCCCGCGACCCCTATAGCGAGTGTTAATACGTGAATGTCACCCAGCTTGTCGATCGCATGAAGGAGTATTTCGTGAACATGATGCGATCGTGGTATGTCGATACCAAGCAGGTGCTTGAGCTGGCTGAGCCCGATGATCAACGCAGCGGCACTGGTGAATCCAGCGAGGATAGGGTGGGAGAGAAAGTTGGTCAGAAATCCAAACCGCATGAGCCCCATGGTAAATTGGATCACACCAACCATGAAGGCCAGAAGTAGGGAGAGTAGGATATACCGTTCAATATCATCTCCCGCAAGGGGAGCAACGCCCGCCGCGGTAAGGAGGGACATCATTGCGACAGGTGCAACAGAAAGGTGGCGCGATGTCCCCAGTAACGCATAGACAATAAGGGGAATCAGAGAAGCATACATCCCATAGATGGGGGGTAATCCAGCTATGAGGGCATAAGCCATTCCTTGAGGAATCAGCATAATGCCTACCGTCAATCCTGCGACAAGATCGTTGCGCAGGGTTGAGCGATTGTACTTTCGGATCTGGTTTATCAGAGGGACAATATGCTGCATGCAGAGATCAATGAGGTAGCTTTGGCTTCAGGTAGCCATAGGTCCATGCACCAACCAGTGCACCTAGGAGTCCGACGACAAGGACCGAGGTACCACCACCAATTAGGGCAAAGATAGGCCCAGGGCAAGCGCCAAGAAGGGCCCATCCAAGGCCGAATAGCGTTCCACCGAGCCAATAGTTAGTCCCTTTATTCCAGGGTTTGGGTGCAATATGGATAGGATCGCCACTGAACGTGCGAATATTGAACCGTTTGATGATCTGGATGCTTATCACGCCTACAAAGACAGCACTTCCAATGACACCATACATATGAAAGCTGTCGAAGAGAAACATCTCCTGGATTCGAAACCACGATATGACCTCACTTTTGACAAGGACGATTCCGAATAGGGTGCCAAGGATTAAGTATATAAGCAGATTTTTCGGCGTGTTATCATCAATGGCCGATGCTGCATTGGGATTTTGGTCAACTGTTTGGGTACTCATAATGGTAGAGGTAGAGCTTGGGTAAGGCTAAAAGAGGATGGGCAAAATGATGTACGTAACGAACAAGCCACCAGCGAAGAAACCGAGTACGGCCACGAGGGAGGGCAGTTGTAGGTTAGAAAGGCCGCTTATTGCATGGCCTGAGGTGCAGCCATCCGCGTATCGTGCGCCAAAACCTACCAAAAAGCCACCTCCTATTATCAAGATGAGCCCAGGGAGGGTTGAAAGGCCTTGCCAAGAAATGAATTCTTTTGGTACAAGCCCGGAGAAGTCAGTAATGCCTATGTTCTCTAGTGTAGCCACTGTGGCTGGGGAGAGATCGATGTTGCCACCTGGTGTTGCGAGCAGAATAGTGCCTATAAATCCACCAATGACGACTCCGCTGGCAAAGATAAGTCCCCATAACCCCTTTCTTTTCCAATCATAATTGAAGTAGTCAATCTTGGCAGGAATAGTAGCAGCGCAAATATGCCTTAAGTTGGATGAGATGCCAAATTTTTTGCTGCTGAATAATAACAGGGCAGGGACAAATAGCCCGATTAGGGGGCCGGCTACATACCACGGCCAGGGCTGAGAGAGTACTTCAATCATAGAGATTACTGTTCTTAGTTGAATGTGAATCCGCTAAGTATACAACTTTAAGGTAATATGTATCCTTGGTTCATTGTTATTTCATGCTATTTATTGTATTTATCGGCAATTTGTAGCTCTTTGAAAGAATTAGTAATATGAATTGAAATGCATGTAATGTATATTGTGTAGATGCATTATGTGAACCGGTAATTAAATCCTTTAATTCATGGCAACTCAGTTACTTCCGAAGGAAATGTTAATGCAAGTAGCGGAACGATTTCGGTTATTGGGCGAACCGGTACGCCTTGAAATGCTCAACCATTTGCATATAAAAGGGGAAATGAACGTACAGGAATTGATTGATGCGACGGGGCAACAACAGGCTAACGTCAGCAAACATCTTAAGATCATGGCCAATGCTGGTATGGTTGCTCGCCGAAAAGAAGGATTGTACGTGTACTACACAATAGCCGATCCTTCTATTTCCGGTCTTTGTCTTTTGGTTTGCGGGCAGCTACAAAACCAGGCGAGTTCATTGCAAGAATAACCCATTACTGGATAAAAAATATCGATGGGTTCTACGTTCATTCACTAAAAATCAGATCCTAGCCCCCCAAATCACGAACACTGATTCTGCTTTTTGCAATAATCACCCTGGTCGGCCCCAATGGTATGTTTCTATATTACAGTATTACTCAGCCGGAAGTACTACAGGCTGCAAACTCAAATCCCATCGCCCTGGCGTTTATGATCGAAGCGTTTATGTTGCTTGGGCTCTTCCTGGTTTACGTATGGCGTAAAACAAAATCTGTTCGGCAGGTATTGTTGTATCTGGGGTTGAGTTTTATTGGAAGTCTAGCATTCTCTTTTGCAGTGTACGTCTACGTTTATTCAACCCCACATAAAAGAGTTGAAAGCATCAAGTAGGCGAGAATGTAGGTCACATCGTTGGTCAATTCGGTAGGACTTGACTAAGAGATGGGGATTCGTAACTTATAGCGCTATTTTGCTCTTTAATGTACCCTCCCATGTATCTGGTGAACTCTTGCTTCTGAGTTGCTTTCCATCCTTGAGGCCCCTGTATGTTTGATGTGATCGTCGATTTTATTTTCGAAGACGGATTGTTGTTTGTATCCATTCAAAATGTTAGTGATGAACCTGCATTTGACGTAACGGTCACATTCGACCAGCAGATTATTGGACCTGAAGGAGACCGTACAATAAACGAGATGGCTCTCTTCTCCAAGTTAGCTTTTTTAGCTCCTCGCAAGCAGATTAAAACATTCCTGGATACAAGAGAAGCCTTTTTTGAGAATAACAACTTTACAGTAGTTACAGCGACTGTCTCTTACCGGGATCTTGCTACAGGGCAAGTTCCGCGAAAGCACTCAATGAAGCATGATTTAGAGATATATAAAGATATCCGCTACATCGTCTAAGAAATATCATACCACTCATAACCCCTTACATTATGGCAACCTTTAGAGAAACTCCCTATGGCAAGATGAATTTTTTGGTTGATCTCGGAACGGGAGAGACTTCATCTGCTCAAGCAGGCTTTAGTGAAGTCATCTTACCTGAGATTACAGTAAAGTATGTTGCCTATCGGAATGGAAATGAGCGTCTTAATACAGCGAGGAAAAAAACGGGTACTGTAATTACGAGTAATGCTATTTTTAAACGCGGGGTTATTGGGTCTCTGGATCTAGTTCAATGGTTCAATCAGGTGAGATCAGGTGATCAGGAAGACGCATTGCGAACCATAAGAATTGAACTATTGTCAGAGGATAGATCAGTAACAGCCCTTACCTGGACGCTTGTTAATGCAAGACCTGTAAAAATGAGTTTTGGGAGCCTGAATGCTACAAGTGAAGATATTGCTGTAGAATATCTTGAGGTAGCCTGTGATGATGTGCAATTTGAATAGGGTGTTAGGGGAGTAAGTAGTAGCTCATCTTTCGCCCACAAGATCTCTAACGAAACCCACCTCCCCCTGAACCGGTACTGTAACCTGATTTTAGTGTCGCGTTTTATTCCTGCACTATGTTACAAGAGCGGAGTCGATTTTATCAACGGTTATTGTTTATTGCTGATGCCTTCCTGGTTATTCTTGGATGGATCTGTGCATACTATATCCGCTTCAAGATTCTGACTCCCCCCGAAGAGCTTCCTCTGAGCCGATACTTGAGCTTTCTGCCCTGGGTATTGGTTCTGTCGATGCTTGTATTCGCGTTTTCAGGGTTGTACGAACCGGATCGGGCCCAGCGCCTGACACAATTGATCTACACCGTGGCAAAGGCAGTAGGGCTAGAAATCTTATTGGTTGCCGCTTCATTATCTTTTTATCGGGAGCTCTATTTTTCCAGGTTGCATCTCATCCTGTTTGGTGTGCTTACTCCGCTGTTCATGATCTTGTTGAGAATGACGGCTTTGACGCTCATTTATCGGGCAAGGTCGAGTGGGAGAAATATGAAGCGCGTGCTGATCGTAGGAGCGGGCAGGATTGGGCAACAATTGAAATCTTCTTTTACCCAATATCCATGGATGGGTCTGGATGTAGTCGGGTTTCTTGATGACGCACCAGAGGCCGACGGTGAGGTGTTAGGAAGGACAAATGATGCGCCCGCTATCCTGGATGATTTTGCTGCTAAGAAGAAACCCATTCACTACGTCTATATTGCACTTCCGCTTTCGGCATCTGAGAAGATCTCCTTTATAATCGATGAACTGTCTACCCGGTTAACGCACGTGTGCCTGGTACCGGATTTGTTTCAGTATAACATGTTGAACAGCCGTATCACGGATGTGGATGGCTTGCCTGTATTGCACATCCTGGATGAGGCACCACTTGAAATACGGCGATACGTGAAGCGTGTGATTGACGTCAGTTTCTCAGGCCTTTTCCTGATCCTTGCTTCTCCTCTTTTAATATTGATTGCCCTCTTCGTCAAGTTATCTTCCAAAGGGCCCGTTTTCTACAAGCAGGAGCGTATGGGGTTGAACGGCCGGCTCTTTAATATGCTTAAGTTCAGGTCTATGCCCATCGATGCAGAATCATCCTCTGGGCCTGTGTGGGCCAAGGCTGGAGAACAAAGAGCTACACGGATAGGCGCATTTTTGCGGCGCACCTCACTCGATGAACTTCCTCAGTTCATCAATGTACTGAAGGGGGATATGTCCGTAGTCGGTCCACGGCCGGAGCGACCCGTATTTATAGAAAACTTCAGACAACAAGTGCCTGGTTATATGCTTCGGCACAAGATGAAGGCTGGAATTACAGGGTGGGCCCAGATTAATGGATGGCGAGGAAATACCTCTATCGAAAAACGCATCGAATACGATCTATACTACATTCAAAACTGGTCCATTTCATTGGATCTCAAGATCATGTGGTTGACCCTGTGGAAGGGATTTGTGAATGAGCATGCCTATTAAGCAATGATCCAACTTAATCATATCACCCTCGCTTTTGGGGGGCGATTTATTTTTAAAGATCTCACCTGGACGCTGAAGCAAAACTTGTCGATTGGCCTCATCGGTCCCAATGGTGCCGGTAAGTCCACGATGCTTCGTGTGCTAGCAGGGCGGCAAAAGTACGATGAAGGGACCATCGCGGTAACAGGAAGCGCCACCATCGGGTTTCTTGAACAAGATGTTCAAGAGATGCCTACCGACCGTTCTGTTAAAGAGGAAGCCATGTTGGCTTTTACGCACGTGATGCAGCTACAGGAGCGAGAAGTAGAGATCATGGGGCTTGTTGAGGAAGAAGAGGATCATGAGAGCGACCGATATGCAAGCTTGCTTACCGAGCTAGGGAATATTCAGAACCAGTTAGTGGCCCATGAAGCACATCGGATTGAAAGTAAAAGCGAGGCGGTACTGACGGGCCTGGGTTTTGAGCCGAAGGATCTGGATCGCCCGCTCAAGTCGTTCTCTGGGGGATGGCGCATGCGAGTGGCACTAGCAAAGCTCCTGTTGCAAAATCCTACATTTTTGCTTCTTGACGAACCCACGAACCACCTGGACATAGACAGCATCGACTGGCTTGAAAAGTACCTGCGCGATTATGCCGGCACAGTCGTCATCGTATCTCACGATAGGTATTTCCTGGATAGGATGGTTACGACGACGGTAGAGCTATACAATGGCCAGTTAACCGAATACGCGGGGAATTACGCGTTTTACCTGGAAGAGCGGGAAGAGCGAAGAGCCTTGCAGAAGGCAGCCTATGAGAACCAACAGAAATCGATTGCTGAGACCGAGCGATTCATAGAGCGCTTTCGATACAAAGCAACAAAAGCGAAGCAAGTTCAGAGTCGGGTTAAGATGCTTGAGAAGTTGGAGCGTATCCCTCCTCCGCCTACGGACCAGGCTACGATACACATCCGATTTCCGATGCCGGAACGGTCCGGGCGCGTTGTTTTAGAGTTGTCTGAGTTCTCAAAGCATTATGTGACGGAAGAAGGCCGGCTGGATGTCTTTGAGAAATCCCGTGGGTTAATCATAGAACGCGGCGATAAAATAGCGCTTGTGGGGCGAAACGGAGCAGGGAAGTCCACACTTGCTCGCATGATTAACGGCACAGAGCCGTTTGAAGGCGACCGTACATTGGGATACAAGGTGGAGCGCACTTTTTTTGCGCAGCACCAGGCGGATACCTTGGATTTGAATGATACAATCTTAGAATCCATGCAGGCTATTTCGAAGGGGCAGACGGAGACGGAGTTGCGAAATATCTTAGGTGCCTTTTTGTTTACCGGAGACGATGTGTTCAAACCCATTCGGGTATTGTCGGGAGGAGAAAAAAGCCGAGTTGCGTTGGCACGAACGCTCTTGGTGCCGGCCAACTTTATGATCCTCGACGAACCGACGAACCATCTCGACATGCAGTCCATCAATGTGCTCATTGAGGCATTGCAGCAGTATGCGGGAAGTTTTGTAGTGGTTAGTCACGACAGGCACTTCCTCGATCAGATCGTAAACAAGGTGTGGCGCGCAGAGGACGGCGAAGTTCGTGAGTATCTGGGTAATTACACCGAGTACATGTGGCAGGTTGAGCACGGGACAGCGAGCAAGGTTGCCTCTTCTGCAAAAACCTCTAAAACAAATGCTTCTCATCCAAAAGAAAAAGAGCTGGAGAAAAAGAAATCAAGCGGGCCAAAAACGAAAGAGCAAAAGCGCCGCGAGGCCGAGGAACGAAATAATCGCTTTCAGCAGATGAAAGCAAAATCTGGTATCAAGGACCCCAAACTAAATTCTCTCACAAAGCTCAAATCTGAGCACAAATCGCTAGAGCAAGAAATTGAAATCAAAGAAGCCACCATCGTTGATATTGAGACACAGCTAGCAGATCCAGAGGTTTATCAAGATGCGGAACGTTCAAGTCAACTGATGAAAGACTACCAGTCAAACAAAGGTGAATTGGAACAGCTCTATGAGAAATGGGAGAAGATGAGTGAACTGCTGGCTGAAGTTTGACGTAAAAAGTTCAAAGTTCAAAGTTCAAGGTTCAAGGTTCAAGGTTGAGTGCACCAACTTTAAACTTTGAACCTTGAACCTTGAACTCCGAAGAGGACACCCCCTTCCAACTATCTGGACACTTCCGTTAAGTAAACGAGCCCATTCATGGGTAATACAGGTATGGTGTACCATTTGCATCACATGGGTAATAATTACACCGTAACAGATTTTGATAGGTACAATACCTATTATAGTTAAGGCTCCAGTTCAGGGAATTTTGTAAATAGTTTTAGACTCATATAATGACTTACTGGGATAGAAAAAATCAGTGGCGCTATGGCCTTCAGATAGTATTAGCGATGGTATTGCTCAGCATGCCATCGGTTACGCATGGCCAAATATTTAAAATCGCCCATCCGGATACAACAACAGGAAATGGGTTTGGTACCTCGGTCGCTATTGACGGAGATCGGGCACTGATTGGAGCCAGTGCCGAGGATGTTTGTGGGGTCAACTCAGGGGCAGCCTATATCTATGAGCGTGACGATGCGGATGAAAGCTGGAAAAAAGTAACCCGCCTGGTACCTTCTGATTGTGTAGAGGGCGATTTTTTTGGTAGGTCGCTGTCCATTCATGGTGATCGTGCAGTTGTTGCTGCTTCTGGGACATTCCCTAATCGCAATGCGTCGAATGCTGCGTATATATTCGAGCGAAACAGCGAGACGGGAGAGTGGAAGGAGGTGGCTAAGATCAAACAGTACCAGGAGGTTGAAGAAGGGTCGTTTGCGGCCTCTGTTTCTTTAGATGGAGATCGGCTATTAGTGACTACATCAGGTGATCCTATCAGGCAAGAGTATAATGGGGCTGCCTATATTTATGAACGCACTGAAGACAATAGGTGGGTGAAAAAAGCAAGGCTGAAGGGTACCGGTAGACTTGCTGATGGCGTATTTGGTGGCGCAGGTGCGTTGGATGGTGACTATGCAGTGGTCACTGCTTCTAAATATTACGAAGAAGAACCCGGTTCGCTCTTCATTTTTGAGCGTAATGCTGAAACGGACGAATGGGAGCGAGTTAAGCACATCAAGGGTATCGATGACATATTTATCTCTGTCGATATCGAAGCCAACTATGTGGTAGCAGGAGAGAGCCGTGGTGGATCGAAGAGATCAGGTGTTGCCACACTATATGAACGCCAGGAAGATGGCGATTGGGTATTGAAGCAGACCTTGAAGCCGAGGGTACCCTATAAGGATGGAGCTTTCGGTTCAACCGTATCTTTCGATGGGAAAAATGCGTTGGTCGCAGGATATGATGAGCAGCTTGGGAAGAATTTTAACATTGATCGGGTTGTGTATGAGTTCAAGAGAAAGCCGGACTCGGAAGAATGGACTCAACGTCGGATCTTTGACGTAGGCACTGTTGCCTTTGGCTATTCGATCGCGGCCAGCGGTGGATATGCCGTGATTGGGGAAGTGTCGGACCAAGAGCCTGGAGCAGCTTACGTTGTTGAAATTCACTGACTTAGGCGGGTGAAGATTCTGATAAAAACGAGACTCATCTCCGTGTGTGTCTCAAATAGAGACTTCGAACGGCAAGATTTGATGCGATCTGAGGCAATTAAACCGGGTTTTAGGTATTGGCACGCACTTTGTTTAAGAAATTAATACCCACTCAGACGCAGCATATCAATGCCGCTTACCGAGGTCCAATGCGGGGGAATCAGGAGCAAACCGCTTGGAACATCGCAAAAGGAGCTATCGCTCAATACATGCTTTGCGGCTTACGATTTAGCCCGATCCGGTTGTTCTCACATATCCACACTGGAATCGGGCTATTTTTTTGCCCAACAACCACCAGGTACTTATTTTCCCGTGTGATCCTATTACACCCACTTTTTAGCCCAACCCGAACAAGATGAAACAGATTTATGCCTTCCTGGCTGTGATAACCCTGTTTGTGTTGATTAACGTTTCGTTTTCTTCTTCGTATTCAGTTAAGCCTCTTGCGGCTGTTCACGTTGAGTCCTCTGCAGATCCCTTGCCCGGCATAACCCTGGTGCCAGGAAGCGATTCATTGAACGTGCTTCTGGTTCAAGCAATCTGGGATAAGGATAAAGCACAGTTACAAGATGTTTTGAAACAGGGTGGGGATGTGAATTGGGTCAATGAGGTGGATGGATACGCTCCCATTCACTGGGCTGTAGAAAGAGGTTTTGCTGATATCCTATACATCTTGATTACCAATGGAGCTAATGTAAATGCGATGACAGATGGGGCGATTGGTAAGGATCGTTCTGCTTTGCACATTGCTGCAGAGGCCGGAAACCCTGCTATTGTCAAGGCTCTCATTGAAAGCGGTGCAGATGTTAATTCCACAACAGATTATAAGGAAACACCGTTGCATGGCGTCCGGCTGTTTGTGAAAAACATTGACGTCATACAAGTGCTTATCGAGGCAGGAGCAGATATCAATGCGTCAACTGTTTTCGGGTCAACGCCTCTGCATTCAGCATCGATGCTTGGGGCTGCTGATGTCGTTTCACTATTGATCGGAAAGGGGGCATCTGTAGATACTGCAAACAAACGAGGGCTAACACCTCTTCATCATGCTGCTCAGCATGGTCATGCAGAAGTATTGGATGTCTTATTAAAAAGCCCAACTGCAGAATTGGATGCGCAGACCAGGAATGGAGATACAGCACTCCATTTAGCTGCTAAAAAGGGGCATGTTGAAGTAGTCGATATGCTGCTTAAGGCGGGTGCTAATCCATTGGCTTTGAACAAGTTCAGCAAATCTCCGCTTGCAGAAGCCCAAGATCGTTCTTATAAGAGTGTGGTTGAGTTGTTGAGCAGCGTGTCAATGGCTGAAGACGCAGGATATTAAGAACCGCCTTTTAAGATTCGATTACCTTTTCTACGGTATCTAACAGCTCTACAATCGAATAGGGTTTTCTCAAGAAGTCATTGAACCCTGCCCGCTCGATCAATTCATTTTTGTCTGCACCAGAGTTACCACTAGCTACAGCAATCACAGGCGTTCTTTTGTATTGCGGCATCTTACGTATTTCACGCAATATGTCAACGCCATGGTGCCCATCATCGCTTCGCATGTGAATGTCGAGTAAAAACAGATCATACGAAGATTCATTGGCCTGTTTCAAGAATGCCTTGATGTCGGGTACAATGGATAGATCATAATAAGGCTGAAGGAGTGAACGAATCAGTCTCTGTGTATCCCGATTATGCTCACCAATTAGAATGCGCTGCCGGCTTTCATGCTCTGAATTGTCCTTGCCATTACCATTAGCTTTGATCGACTCCTGTGCAGCAGGTGTATCATTGGGCGATAGCGTACTGATAGCCTGGGCTACTTCCGCCATCTGATGATGGTTGTTAGCAGGTTGATGCACACGGGGTGACTTTTCCTGGTGCGAGCGCCTGCTCACTGCTGGGCGCTGCGGTCTAGTAGAGGCGTGTTCTCCGTTTACATGTTCTACTCGGCTCGGCTCTCGAGATGCTGCAACGGGTTGCTGCGCGGAGGCGTTTGTGCTTTCCTCTTCGCCCGCTAATTTCAATTCGAGAGTAATGACAGGCCCGATGTCTTCTTGCTCGCGGACTCGCATAGACCCCCCCATCAGTTCACACACCTTTTTGATGAGTGACAAATGAAGGCCAAATTTTCTTTGATACAGCGAGAGGTTTTTATTGTCCCTGTAGAGGTTGGAGAGATCGTTTAAGAAAGAATCTGTAAGTACAGGCCCGATGTGAGCTATCGAGATAATACCACGGTCGTTTTTCTTGGCGAAATCAACAGTGATGACGCGGGATTCAGCCGCTTCCTGTAATCCTTTGATGAGGTTCTCGATACTTCTGTGAAGTAATACTTTATCCGCAAGGACGTGCAATGTGTCACTTTTAGTGTCGATCTGGAATCGAGGACCTTCGGTTCTCCTTAAGGGCGTGATCATATCGACCGTATTCGAAATTACGGAACGAATATCAATTTCCCGTAGGATCAAGTCTGTCTTTTTCGGCCTGATGCTTGAAAACGCGAGCATTCCATTCACGAGGCTCAACATGCGTTGACCGGCAAGGCTCATCAATGTGGAGAGCTCTCTCTGGGGCATCTCCTGGGAATTATTGATCAATGCATCAGCGACCTTAATACTGTCTGCAACCGCCAGAGAGGATTCCTCATTCAGGCAGGGGACTAAACTGGAGTGTAGATCTTCCAGGTTGATTGCGCCTTCTAATGCTTTGGCGAAATGAGCGCCTACTCTTTTAAGTTTAGAGATGTCCAGGCTTGTAGCCAGGTATCCTTCAAATCGATTGGACTTATCATAAAGAGGAATACTGGTTTCCTGCATCCAGCGGTACAGTCCGTCGGCCCGGCGAACTCGATAGGCAAAGCCAACCGGTTTGTGGTCTTTGACAATTTCGTTCGCATACTTGACGTACTTGCGATAGTCTTCTGGATGAATGGTTTTACTCCAGCCAGTGCCCTCCAATTGTTCGAAAGGTAATCCTGTAAAGCTTCTGAGCTTTTTGTTGACGTATTTACAATTCCTCTGGTCATCAAGCATCCACACGACAAAAGGCATTTTGTCTGTAAGTTGTTTCCAGTGGATATCGGCAAATTCTCTTTGAGGAGGTGCCTGTGGAGGCGGAGGAGGCGGTTCTACGATCTCTTCCTCTTCATCATCCTCATAATACAGGTGGTCTAGAGGTTCAGAAAGCCCACCAATAGAAAGAGGAGCTTCAAAGTTGGCAGTATCATCGGCTTCAATGGGCGCTTCGTCGTAAAGCTCTTGCTCTTGATACGTCGGCTCTGCGTTGTATTCTTCAGCACTTCCTGAAACGGGGTTTTCTCTATGCAAGAATTCAGGAGCTGGTTCACTATCAAATAGGTTATTCTCAGCGCCCAGCACGTCATCGTGATCTTCTTCATAAGCCAACTCCTGAGAAGGCTGCTCGTGGACTACATCTTGTTCACTTGGCAACTCAGGCTCAATCGCAGGCTCCTCGACACGAGGTAACTCTTGCGCTTTGCGTTCCTGTTTGGGAGGTTCGTCATCAAAGAAAACTTTTGAAGGATCGACTTCCCCATAGAGTTGAGCCAGATGGTCTTCGATAGATGGATATGCGTCTTCTGGTTCACGATAATCGTTGTGCTCTTGAGGCTCTTCCTCTATAAGTGGACTGGCATCATCAGCCTCTATGAAAACAGGCGGTGTATAGGATGAGGGTTCCTCTTGTTGCGGTTCTTCTTTTTGTGGTT
>JAHQVL010000417.1 GCA_019634345.1 Rhodothermaceae bacterium | reverse complement strand
TAATGAGTCTTCGATACGAAGGGGCGTCCTGGCAGTCAGGGGCTGTTGCGCACATTGAGCTCTGTGATTTTGAACCCGATTCGACTCATTGGCAGGATCGCAGAAAGGGAGCCTGGGTCGAGGCTGCGGCAAGCATTCGGCATTTAGAGGAGTCTATTCATGATGGTACATAGTCCAAACTAACCAGGTAGCCCCATGAACGGATTAGATTTGACTCAACACTGGCAAGACACTATTGCTGCAGGAGAAGAAGCCCTTGCAACGTCCGATTGGCTATCAGTATGCAATTCCGTTATCTCCGCCTACTCCCAAGTTTCAGAATTGGATACCCTTCATCCTTTAACCGCACTGGATGAACTGGGGAAAGAGTCAGCTATTAAGATTGCGAACCATTTAGACCCCGGCCGGTGCTGGTTATGGCATGTTCTTATCGCCACAGAGCTTACCAGTCTGGGTAGACACCAAGAGGCAAGCGAGCTTATTGACCCTATTTGCAATACTCGCCCTCGCTTCCCTCACAATGCCCGTTCGTTTTTACCTCCATTGTTATCAGAACTATGTAGAATTGAGCCAGCATTGCTATTACGACTGGCGGCCGTTCATATCAATGTCTATGGTACGATACAGTACGCGGGCGCGCAGAGTAAAGAACAGCTCGTTAGAGAGATGGCTCGCTTGCTGGAACGAAGCGACCTCTTGCCGCAATGGGATGATTATTTATTAAAAGGTGCAGCCGAAGCTGGCCGGGAAGAACTCATACATGGTATTATGGAGCGCTTTGAGCAGACGTACCACTACCAGCCAAGCTTTGGCCGGGAAGTAACGCGCACACCAGAGAGCCGGCTGATTCAAGCAAAAAGGAAGCTCAGTTTTTATGGAGCTCCAAGAGGTGAAAAGAGACTATCAGATGCTGAGGATCCCACTCTAGATAATAAAACAGATCTAGACCTTGCCCTTGAAGCTCTTCATAAAGGGAATGAAACACGCGCTCGCGAATGCCTCGAAAAAGGAATTAAACAGGTAAAAAAGCGTCGTGGTTTAAAACGCAGAAAAGACATGTGCCGGGCCATACAAGCGTATGTAGCTTTAGGAGAGCAAGATGCTGCACTGAAATTGCTGGAGAACATGCGATCTAAATCTCCAACAGCAAAGAAGAGTACGACGCAAGCTAATCTTATTGCTTATCTGGCGATCTCTGAAATCGTCACCGGCGATTTCAATGGAGGGCTGACCCGATTATGGAATGCCGCCTTACAATATGAAGATCATGACGATGCATTCTATATCATAGACGAAGCCCTGGAAGCCATTGACCGGGCGGGCCACCTGGATGCCTTTTACAGGGTAATGCCCCCTGAAAACGATGAGGAGGACACCTCTTTTTATCGAAACCGCATGGTCCAGCACATCGCATATCGTTATGCAGCAAAAGGACGGACAGAAAAAGCGTTCCGCATTGCAGAATCGTTTCACGAAGCTATTGACAGAGATCGCGCATTTGAACTCCTGGTCATTCGATTTCTCGACACTGACCTGGAGGCAGCAGAACGTGCAGCCAGGGCACGTTCAACTAAATGGGCAGCCCTTCGTATCGCCGAAGTTGCTCGTGCATGGCATAAGAAAGGTAACAGCAACGAAGCAAACCGAATCTACAGGCATGCAATGAAAGTCGCTGCCGATAACATTCAGGCCCTAGGCCAAGTTACAGAAGAAGCCTCTCAATTTGGATACGTGGATGGTTTAGCCAGAGCTCTCGGTTCAAATCTTGGCAATATCCTGCTAGAAAAACCAGAAGACTGGGAAAGAAGGGTTCAGGTTGGGCTAAGAAATGGAGGCTCATGGCTTGCCGGCACCTTTCCCAGCCATCCGTTCTATGGATTACTTGATGATATGCCCAAACCTGCTAGCTCCACATGGGCTTTAAAAATTGCAGGTTTTTTAGGTCGATCACATCGAAAAAGCCCTCAAACACCTACAAAAACCAAACAGCCTCTGGAGGACTCCATTGAAGAATGGCAGCAGTTAGCAGAACGCCCTTGGGATCAGATCGACAAACTTCCCAAGCTTGCGAAAGCTGCTGGAGGAAAAAAAGCCCCTTTGTTACTACCGCGCACCCATGAGCTTATTGCCCATACAAGGAAAGCAATTCAAGACAACATGAGGGGAAGATGGTATCGCAACCTATCCTGGTCACTCGCTTTAATGGAAAAGTGGCAACTATCCCTTGACCTAGCCTGCGAAACAGCAGAACCTGCTGAGCGAATCCTGGCATTGGAATTATGGATCGCTATTGCACCCATGAACGAGTGGAAAAGCCAACTAGAACGCCTGTTACAAGACAAACCCGTTTATGGATGGATCCTTGGCAGACTAGGCCAACTCGATCGAAAGGCCAGAAGAAAAGCACTGAGCTTCATTAGAGAAGAATACAAAGGGTAGGTAATAGATATAAGATATACCCTCATAACAGGGCTTACGTTATGGCCTCTCTGCAGGGTCTATCCCAGTAAACACTACCTCTTCAGCTATTCTGGGTATCTCAATGAACTGCATGGGATAGCCCATTGCCCGGCATAACCCAAGATCTCCTATAGGCCCGATGTCAACAATGAGCCGATCTCCTTCTCTCTCAACATAACGAATGCGTTCAACTGCAAAAGCATTACCTCATGCTAGATCTATAATCCCTATCAGTTCTGTACATCAATGAGAACTAAGGTTCTTTCGTATGCTCGTATGCCTGAAGGATTGTTTTGGGCATCTCGGTTTTCAAATTCATTTGATTCAATTCGCTTCACCAGGCCTTCTGCCGACACATAATGAAATATTTCAATAGAAGTCCCACGAAAGGCATGGGTAGTTTTTATAACCTGACTTAAAAATTTCCCAGCTGGTATTTCTATTTCTTGTGGTTCAAGAACTTCCCCGGTAATCACTAAATTTAATCCTGGATCAACCAGAGAGATCCAGTTTCTCCCTTCAACTAAAGGAAATTCCATTACAACTCTCGGAATGTCCCGTACCCTAATTTCATCTGGAGAACCGATCTCTTCTTGAAACTCAATCGTAGGGAGCAATGGATTTCCCATTTGTGGCCACCCATTTTTGAGCATTACATAAAATCCCACGTCTCTATACGCAATCTCAACAAGCTGGCTATCATTCTGGGTATACCAATACGAATTAACCCGGTCCGGATCTCTTGTATCGTGCATACTGACTTGTATAGTCTCTTCAAATTCTGGCACTGGCTCTGATTCGGACTGTGCTTCCACTATAAACGTATCAACTTCAACAGTGCGCCCCACCTCGTTACCTTCGTCGTCAAGATCTAGGGTGATCAGGGTCTGCTCATACATTCGCTGTTGCCCTGGCACGAATACCATGTTCTCAATGACTTGCTCTTCAGGTTCGTCGTTGGAATCACACGAAGAGAGAAAAAGCAAAAGAAATAGAACTATGACTGGAATACGCATGAGAAAAATTCACCTCTAAATATAGATATGCATCACTGTCGTCCCAACGCCCTTTCAGGATTTCACATAATGAAGGCCTTCATCGGTAAGCCTATCATTATTGAGGAGCTCATTTTCGCACGCACAACTTCATGGCCTAGTTCACGTGCGTAATTGGCATGAGCGCTTTCATTACTTAGACAAACGACCGCGTCTTTCTTCGCCAGTTGCCTGGCCACGCGGCGCACGGCAAAGCTTTCACTGATAATTCGATCTGTCTTTCGATTCTGCCTGAGCACTTCGTAAATGCCCGCCTCTTAAATGCTCCGCCCGATAGTTTAATCAGTGAATCTACAAACTTTTGCGTCCAGTAGAAATCAAACGTTATGTTGCTCATCACCCTCCTCCCATGCTACGTAACGCATGTTATTCAAGACTAAAAACTAAGGAAAACATATACCAGGACTTCACGGGCTGACTCCTAAATGTTGCTGGTTCGAACTGCGCATTTCCAAGCGCTTTAATTACCTCTTCGTCGCAGCCAAACCCAATACCTTCCACTACGGCAGGGCGCAGCATGCGTCCCTCTTCGTCGACAATCATTCTAATAATAACGCGGCCCTCGACACCTGCCCGGCGAGCCCGTGAGGGGTATTCTACACCTGCACGAAGAGCGGCCTCTTCCAATAGACGAGCTGGGGAGTCCGGTACTACAAAAATTCCATTCTCGTCGGTCACTCTATCAATGAGCTTCTCAATCTCAATCTTCTTCTCTAAGGCTTGTGCCACAGCATCAACCGAATCTCGTGCAACACGCATGCGCTCTAACAGATACTCATCTTCCGGCTTCACTTCAAGTGCAGAGGCATACGCACCCAGCGCATTCTCCCAGCGCTGCTCTTGAAAAAGAATGTCTCCCTGGCCTCGGTAATACTGGTATTGACGTTCTTTTTCGATTTCGACCTCTGCCATCATACTCGATTGTTCAACCGAGTCCCTGGCTGCAATCATCCGCTGAGTCGCATAAAGGTCTCCAGGTTGAAATTCTAGTGCCTCTGTGTACGCATCTAAGGCCTCATCCCACTGGGATAGTTCAAACAATACATCCCCCTTACCGCGATGATATTGATATCGGCGTTCGTTCTCCAGGGCAATGGCTTGCCTTTCTGCTAGTATAGCCTCAACTTGCGTACTTGCCGGTTGTGAAACAACAGGCACTTCTTCTGGGGTGCTGACCGGCACTGGTTCGACAAGGGGGGGCGGTTCAACATCAATCGTTGAGTCGGCTGTGATCTCTTCTTCTATCTCTGGAACAGCAGCAAGCAAAGCATTGGCTGCATAACCAGTTTCTATAGGCTCCATCTCTGGTTTTGGCTCAGTCGGAGGTTTGATCGGCTCGGTTGATGGAATGGAACTGAACTGATTTACTATTCCAGGACCGAAATAGAGCCCGGT
Organism: Rhodothermaceae bacterium; assembly: GCA_019634345.1. Taxonomy (GTDB): domain Bacteria; phylum Bacteroidota; class Rhodothermia; order Rhodothermales; family JAHQVL01; genus JAHQVL01. Next base: position 413 of record JAHQVL010000417.1, on the reverse strand, counting down.
AGCAACCATAAAAGCGAACACCAGGGCTGCGATAAATAACCGGCTAAATCCTTTTTGTTTGTTTTCAAGCTCCGATAGCCGCGCTTGAAGATCTTTTTCTTGTTTGTCTTTTCTTGCAGGGAGTTGATCGTTTTGGGATGAGGGTACTACTGCCTTCTTTGACATTTCTCTACCGTGATCTTCCATATCAATATGCAATCCATTTGTCTCTGTGTGAATTGTTATTTCATCTACCAAAGGGGGTTCTTTTTCATCATGATCCATTAATCCCCCATCGCCCCTGATAACTTCTGAGCCTAATGTATTCACAGCTTCTAACTCTTCCCGATAGCTTGGCATCACTGCGCCAATGAGCATACCTCGAAACGCAGCGATAGTCTGAGGTCGCTCCTGATAATCCGCCGAGAGCGCCT
>JAHQVL010000416.1 GCA_019634345.1 Rhodothermaceae bacterium | reverse complement strand
TAGTTGACTCGTTCAAGCGGTTGGTGTTTGGGTACGAGGGTCTAATTCCCACCAGAAATGGGAGCACTTCGTAGCGTGACGGTCTTCTTCCCGCTGGAAATGGGACCACTGCACAGCGTGACGGTCTACCTCCCGCCAGTAATGGGACCACTGCACAGTGTGACGGTCTTCTTCCTGCCGGAAATGGGACCACTGCACAGTGTGACGGTCTTCTTCCCGCCAGTAATGGGAGCGCTGCACAGTGTGACAGTACTCTTGCCGCCAGTAATAGGAGCACTGCTAAATACAGCAGGATAACCGACATTCGAATCCATTACATGGATTTTATTATAGCCGCTACAGAATCGTTGAGTCATATAAAAACAACGCTTGTAATTCAATACGAATCGTATTAAATTAATAGTATGATTCGTACTAAAAAATCAAATCCCAGCAACCCTTCTACACCCACGTTACTGGACTACGCAATTTTAGGGCTCATTCAGGATTCGGGTAGATCGGGCTATAACATCAGGAAAGTATTTGAGACAACTGCCCTTGGTACCTACAGCAGTAGTCCAGGTAGTATTTATCCGGCTTTAACTCGTTTACAAAGAAATGGGTATGTGGTAAAGAAGACCGTAGAAAAATCCAAAAAGGCGCGATTTCATATCACTGAAACCGGACTTGAAATACTCAAAACCTGGTTATTAAAGCCTGTAGAAAGAGAGGACATCGCAAAACATCGTGAGGAGTTGCTCTTACGCTTTGCCTTTATGGAATCCTTACTAACCGGGGAGCAAAAAATAACCTTTCTAAAAGATTTCCAGTCACACCTCAGAGCATACCTTCGGGAGTTGAGAGCTTATCATGAAGCAGAAGCCACGTCCCTACCGCTCCACGGCAAACTTTCCTTTGAACACGGCATCGCTTCCTGCCAGACCACGCTAAACTGGTGCACAAAGGCAATCCGTTCTTTTGAGAGTCCAGCATAGCGCACCATAAAAAGATCCCAACCATCATGCCCACAAAGCACGTTCTACCTCTATGCATTGGCACCCTGTCCCTAACAGCCCTTCTCTGGCTTACCAACGTCTTAATCGGCATTGAGACTGCGCAGGGTACTTACGGTTGGAGTCTGCTATCAAGTCTCTTGACGTGCACAGTCATCTTCTTACTGATAAAGCACAGTACACTGCCGATGAAGCAGTCAATTCTCTTCGTTTTTGCCGTGTATTTTATCATAGGCCATCTGAACATTCTGGTTGAAGCCTATATTTTCGATGTGAGTTCACGGACGGAAACCCTTAGAGAGCTCGCTAGAGGATTCATGGTAGCCGCGATCTTTGCACCGCTTGCCGTCTACCTCTATCAAGAAAACCGTCCCAAACAATCCCTTACTTTCACACCACGGTCGTCAACATCATGGATATGGCGGATTGCTGTAGCTGACATCCTTTATTTTGTTTTATATGGGTTAGCAGGATTTATCCTGGTTACTGTGTACCCCAAGCTGCTGGACTTTTATGCAGATAAAATCCCTCCTATGGAATTGATCATTAAAACGCAGCTCTTCTTACGGGGTTTTTTGTTCATCGCTGTTGCGGTTGCCATTTTGAAATTCATTGACCTATCACGATTTAATCGCGCTTGCCTGGTAGGCCTCACCTTTGCCATTTTTGGTGGAGTTGCTCCTCTTATTCCACCTAATGAACTCATGCCAGGCTTTGTGAGATTTGGTCACTTATTTGAGGTCGGGGTATCCAACTTTGTTTTTGGAGTGCTACTGGGATATCTGCTGGGGCAACATAGAATCGAAAGACACGAAGCAGTACAAGCCGTTGGACCAGGGTAGTATTACAATAGAGTTGACAGGTATCCTTCCTCTTTGCCTGTTGAGCAACGCGACGATTCCGGGCCTCATGCCGTAAAAGCATTGGATGAATCCACTGGCATTCAGTATATTTGACCTGAATTCTGAATAAACAATAGCCCATGTTCCTGATCAGGCGATTTGCACCAACGCTTTTTTGTTTAGTATTACTTTACGGCTGCTCCAAGTCCTCCTCCGATCCTGCTGTCCTCGCCAGCTTACCGGAAACTGTCGACTATAACTTCCACATCAAGCCTATCCTTTCCGATAGGTGTTTCACCTGCCATGGCCCAGATCCAGGCACACGTGAAGCGGATCTGAGGCTTGATACCCCCGATGGGTTCTTCGAGAAATTAGGAGAAGAGAAAAACCGACAGGCCGTAGTGCGTGGAAAGCCGCATAAGAGCGAACTTATCAAGCGGATAAATCACGACGACCCTGATGAGGTGATGCCCCCTCAAGAGAGTAACCTGACGTTAACGGAACTGGAGAAAGCGCTCCTTGAAAAATGGATCGACCAGGGCGCCGAGTGGAAATCACACTGGGCCTTTAGCGCGCCTGAAAAAAAGACGTCTCGTTCCAGGCGTTCATCGGACGCACCCCCCAACGAAATTGATGGGTTTATTCTCTCTGCGCTGGAGCGGAACGGACTCTCTCCTTCTCCTAAAGCCGATAAAGAGACCCTCCTGCGGCGCGTAACGTTCGACTTAACGGGCCTCCCTCCTACCCTTGAAGAGATCGACGCCTTCCTTAACGATACCTCTGACGATGCCTACCAGAAGGTTGTCGACCGCCTCCTGGCCAGCCATGCGTACGGCGAACGAATGGCAGCAGAATGGCTGGATGTAGCCCGCTACGCAGATACCGGTGGCTACCAATCTGATCGGCTACGGCGGATGTGGCCGTGGAGAGACTGGGTTATTGACGCATACAATACCAATCTCCCCTACGATGAATTTGTTACCTGGCAACTCGCAGGGGATCTCCTTCCAGACGCAACCAAAGAACAGCAACTGGCGACTGCGTTTAACAGAAACCACAGGCAGACGGAGGAAGGAGGAAGCATCGAGGAGGAATTCCGCACCGAATATGTAGCCGACAGGGCACAGACTACGGCCACGGCGTTTCTTGGCGTTACGATGGAATGCGCCCGCTGCCACGACCACAAGTACGATCCCATCTCGCAAAAGGACTACTATGCTTTTTCAGGATTCTTCAATCAAATTGACGAATCTGGGCAGACTTCGTTCTTCACCGATGCCGTCCCAGTTCCAACGATGCTTCTCACATCCGAAGAAGAGGAGGCTGAATTGGGCCGTATCAGGACGCAGATTACTGAAAGCACAATGCGGTTAGACGCACTGAACGACTCAGAACGCCCTGCGTTCGAACAATGGCTTCAGGGACTATCTCCTTCTTCTATACCTAGTTTACCCGCGAAAGGCCTTGTAGCCTATCTCCCTCTCGACCAGATACGCAACGAACAAACACCCAACACCATCAACCGAGCCCTTCCAGGGAAGACCGTCTTCGAACCCGTTGTCGAAGCAGGGAAACGCGATAGGGCCGTCTTGTTCGACGGGGAGAATGGAATTGAAGTAGAAGGCGTGGGAAACTTTGAACGGTCCGTACCCTTTTCCTTAAGCTTCTGGATGAAAGCCGGCGAGTGGAACGAATGGAACGTACTCGTCCATCATACCAAGGCGGCCCTGGATGCGGGTAGCCGCGGGTACGAATTCGCATTGCAGGACAACAAAGTCGTCTTTGGACTCGCGCACATGTGGCCCCAGAATGCCATTCGCATAGTCTCTCGAGACACCCTCACCCTGGATACCTGGCATCATATTACAGCCACCTACGATGGATCCAGCAAAGCCGATGGCATTACACTATACATTGACGGTTCACCGGTCGCTGTTGACGTAGTCCGGGACAACCTCTTTAAGAACATCACCTACGAACGCACCGAGGTCAACCTGACGCTCGGATACCGCTTTAGGGATACCGGGTTTCGCAACGGACTGCTGGATGAATTACGGGTATATGATCGAGAACTTGTTAGCCTCGAAGCAGCGCAGCTTGCTGGAAGTTCGCTGAGCACGTCCTTTTTCAGCGAGCCTCATTCGGAAGATAAAGAAGCCCTCTATGACTATTACCTGCATCATAGAAGCCAGGAATACCTGGCAACCCTTGAACAGCTTGAAACCCTAAGAACTGAAGAAAACGATCTAATTTCCCCCATAGAGGAGATGATGGTCATGAAAGACATGGCCGAAACCCGTCCAACTCACCTTCTTGTGCGAGGAGCCTACGACAATAAAGGGGATCGGGTAGACGCCAGCACTCCTGAAAGAATACTTTCATTTCCCGACTCTTTACCGCCAAACCGTCTCGGACTGGCTCAATGGGTACTTGCTCCTGACAATCCTCTTACGTCCCGCGTAGTTGTTAATCGCTACTGGCAGATGTTGTTCGGCCAGGGACTTGTTTCGACCCCAGATGATTTTGGCAACCAGGGTGCTCTCCCCACACATCCAGACCTGCTCGACTGGCTCGCGGTCACTTTCATGGAATCGGGTTGGGACACAAAAGCTATTATTAAAATGATCGCCATGTCAGCCACGTACCAGCAATCATCCACGTTTACTGATGAGCACATGGCACTGGACCCCGACAACATGCTTCTCGCCCGGGGCCCGAGCTTCCGACTAACAGCAGAAATGGCGCGCGACCAGGCATTGGCCGTAAGTGGCGCTTTAGTAGAAAAAATTGGAGGCGAACCGGTAAAACCCTATCAACCGGCTGGGCTTTGGAAAGAAAAATCTGGAACGGCATACGTTCGGGATACAGGGGAAGGGTTGTACCGGCGGAGTTTATATACCTTCTGGAAACGAACCTCTCCCCCTCCTTCCATGATCACATTCGATGCTTCACGAAGGAATTACTGCGTGGTTCGAAGGCAGACCACCAGTACGCCCTTGCAGGCATTGGTCCTCATGAACGACCCGCAATTTGTCGAAGCCTCACGGATCCTGGCTCAACGAATGATTGAAGAAGGTGGAGAGACGCTAGAAGACCGGCTCTCGTTCGCCTTCCGCCTGCTAACCAGCCGGAATCCTTCCGAAGCCGAACAGGCTATTCTCGAAGCAACGTACCACGAACAACTGGCAGAATTTAAAACCTCCCAGGCCTCCGCTTCAGAATTGCTCACCATCGGTGACGCACCAAACCCGGAATCCATCGATCCAAATGAGTTGGCCGCCTACACCCTCACCGCCAGCACCATCATGAACTCCGACGCCGCCGTCATCAAACGCTGAACCATAAACCCCGAACAACAAACCGGAATCCGATGCATTGCAACCAATACGATCATCCACACTCCCGACGAGATTTCCTCTCCCGCACCGCAATGGGGCTTGGGGCTATGGCACTCGGTACCCTGTTAAACCCTGGAGCAGCATCAGCTTTCCCAACGAATGACGACGACCGCATCAAAGGTATTCTTGCCAATCCTCATTTCCCGGCAAAAGCGAAACGCATTATTTACCTTTTCCAGAGCGGCGGTCCATCGCAAATGGAGTTGTTCGATTACAAACCCCTGCTTAACGAACGGCAGGGCGAAGAACTCCCGGATTCTGTCCGCCAAGGCCAGCGGCTTACAGGTATGTCTGGGAATCAGAATTCGCTTCCCTTGGCCGGATCTAAGTTTGGCTTCTCCCAGTATGGCGATCAGGGAGCCTGGGTCAGCGACCTCCTTCCCTACACGTCAAAGATCGTTGATGATATGTGCATCGTCCGATCGATCCATACGGAGGCGATCAATCACGACCCAGCGATTACATTTTTCCAAACGGGATCTCAGATCGCAGGGCGGCCCTCCATGGGGTCCTGGTTGAGTTACGGACTTGGAAGCGAGAATGAAAACCTCCCAGCCTTCTGTGTACTCATTACAAAAGATAAAGGCGGACAACCCTTATATGCACGGCTTTGGGGGAATGGATTTTTACCATCCCTGCATCAAGGGGTGCAATTTCGTTCAGGCAACGATCCGGTCCTTTTCCTTAACGACCCCGCTGGTCTTTCCCGAAAAGGCCGCCGAGGGATGCTGGATCGCCTCAGGGAATTAAATCGCATACAGCAAGAAACAACCAGGGACCCTGAAATTGACTCGCGCATCGCCCAATACGAAATGGCGTATCGCATGCAAACATCGATTCCCGATGTCATGAATGTAGAGGATGAGCCGGATTACATCTTTGATTTATACGGAGAGGATTCGAGAAATCC
>JAHQVL010000049.1 GCA_019634345.1 Rhodothermaceae bacterium | reverse complement strand
TTTAAAGTAAATGGATTCTTCATTACCCAGACGGACTTGCTCGTCCAGGGTGTCCAGTTCTTCTTCAAGCCACTCGTGAATGCCCTCTGCGTTTGCTTTTAAGGCGGCATCAACCACGTTAAAATGAGATTCAGGGGTTTCCATCTCTATCAGGGCCCAGGCTTTATAGGCATATCCATTCCCTAATTCTGCGGCCCTTTTATAAAGCGCTCTTTTCTCTTCTGTGTCTTCGGACAGTCGGGCTTTCCAGATGTACGCCTCCGGCGTAGTTGCATCCACAGACCGTTGAAGCCATATCTGTGAAAGCGAATCATTCTTTACCATGTGTGACAATTGAAGCAAATCCCATCGTGTATTGTGCCCATGGGACAAAAGAAGCATCGCCCGGCCGTTCCCTTCTTCTGCTTTTTTGCGTAACACCTCCTCAAACTTCTTGCTCCAGGAATGAATCTCCTCTTCATACCCCAGGTAGTTCGGCTCCTCGCCTGGTTTATCGATCTGCCTATACGAAGAAGCATACTGCGGGATATAAAAATAAGGCATCATCCCAATTGCACATGCATTACCCTCCTCAGCAGCTGCCTCCATCTTTTCTCTTAAAGCTCCCTGTATTCCCAGAAGAGCTATTCCTGGTGTAGCTCTCGCCTGTTGGCTTTCCAGAATCTGAGCCATTGCTGCTTCATACTGGGCTGTTGCATCCAGGTCCTCCGGCTGACCATCGGTGCATGCCGTGATAACCACACAGCTTAGTAGAACCGGTAGAACAAGCGTCAACCAGGAGCCGGGGCGTTTTTTGGAATGGACGTGTTTATCGTGCATAATGCTTGATATGCGATTTATTAGTTTGCCATCGCGCGCTCCGAGAGCCAGTTTGCTCGCTTGAACGCGATAGGTTTCAAGTTGATATAGGGAATGGGCATACACGAGTTTGTTATCTACCCACTTCAATACTTCTTGATCGCAACTATATTCGCGTTCAACGCGCAACTGATGCGATACCCACTTCACGCCGGGGTTGTAGAAAAACAGAACCTCCATGCAGGATTGCCACAGGGCAATTAAAGAGTCGTGCCGGCGTACATGCACCAGTTCATGAATAAGAATGGCTTCTAGTTGATCAGCAGGAAGCCCGGCAACAATGCTTGCTGGCAATATGATCATTGGTTTAAGCCACCCGATAAGGAAGGGCTGAAACGCATAATCAGATAGGCGTAACCTGACCGCTTTTGTTACACCCATTTTTTGAATAATGGATTCTAATAACGAGGCTACACGAGGATCTTCAGAGCGCCGGCTGTATTTTTTCAACCTGGATAAACGGCCCCAACTGGATATCAATCGAACAAGGGATACGGCCACGCCCAGGCACCATCCGATAAAAATTATCGGCTGCCACGATACGTGCCTCCTCATTGCCCCCTGTTTTGATGCTTCGCTACCACTTACGGCTACCGTAGATGAAGCTTGTGCAGAAACAGGCACTTCTTCAGGTGCAACAATCCAATTCACCTGTGCTCCCTCCGATCCGGGTCTACTTCTTTCCCCCTGGTGATACTGAATAGCCGTACTTACAGGCATCAGCCCCATCAGCAATAAAGCGGCAATACACGCATGATAGCGCGTTTGCGCAGAAAGAGTTTTATTCAACGAAAGAAACACCCACAGGCCGCCGGCAATCAGCATCCCCTGCCACAGAAAGTGCACAAGGGCAAAACCTATAGAATGGACAAGAGGGATATGCACCCATTCAAAAAGGGAAGATAAAACGTCCATGATACCATCCTCATCGTGGAGGGGGGCACGTAAAGAGATGTGTTTAAGGGGGTGATGTAGGAGTGCTAAGATGATTGGCTAAGCGCCTACAATATCGTCATCCTGCCCGAGCGAAGCGAGGAAGAATCTGGACAAGCGCTACATGACGGTATGCCGTCATATTTTGGGGGAGTTGCTCACCCAGATTCTTTCGCTATCGCTCCTGATGACATCTCGCTTGTCACCCCGACCTTGTGGAGGGGTCTATGCATAGATTCCTCCACAAGTCGGAATGACAAGAAGGAGACGTCATCGCCCTTTCCCGGACACGAGTAAAGCGACTGAGAAGTAAAAGCAGCGCTTTTCTGGGGCCTCAGAATGACAGGATTGATGTACAGAATTCCTATCATCACAAAACCAGAGAGCCTACTTACCCTCTAGTTCCGAGATCATGGCTTTAATTTCGGCCAACTCTTCAGCTGAACTTTCTTCCATGGCCAGGGCACTTAGCACCAGGTTCTTGGCAGATCCCTTGAATGCGCCTTGCAGGAGGTCATTAAGAAGCCTTCGCTGAATTTCTTGCTCACTAAAAGCAGGTTCGTAAATGTGAGCCATGGCTGAACTATCTCGTTTCACGAGGCCCTTTTTATGCATGATTTGCAAGAATTTGAGTATAGTCGTATACCCTACTTTTTGCCTTTCCATGACGATATCATGGACATGTCTCACGGTTGAAGGACCTTCCTCCCACAGAATTGCGAGTATGGGTAGTTCTGCGGGTGTTGGTTTGAGCGTTTTTTTGTCTTTTACTGGCATAATTGAAATGAAATAGAGAAAAGAGTTTATTATGTATTCGTAACAGTAGTATTCCACTACGAATCGGAGAATACGTGCTAATTCGTAAAAAATCTACGGAATACAACGTATGGTACGCAAGCCATCAAACCAAAAAACGCCATTAGCGCATGCATTATTAACCAAAGGATGAGCCTCTCATGATCCAAAGGAGATCATCGAGTACTCCATCAATGGCCTTCACCTTCGTCAGCCTGAGCGCAGGATGGCAAGCCTTGACCTGGTACCAAATCAAAAAAACGTCGTGACGGTCCTATATCACTTCTGATAAAGGACCCATAGAAAGTGTAACGGCCTTATTCCTGCCTGAGGGTATCTACAGGGTTAGCCCGAGCGGCGCGTAGCGTCTGCATACTGATCATAAACAGGACTCCCACTAAGAGTACGATACCAACCAAAGCAAATGGAAGAGGACTCAGCGAGATGCGATCGACAAAGTTTTCGAGCCAGTATTCTACAGCGATGTAAGAAAGGGGTACAGAAATACTAAAAGCAATCAGTATAAGTACCACATATTCCTTCGACAGGAGACGAATAAGATGAGCCAGGTTCGCGCCTAGCACTTTGCGCACCCCTATCTCACGCGTTCTTTGTCCAATACTAATCGATACCAATCCTAGCAGCCCAATCAGTGCAATAAAAACAGAAAAACCGGCTGCGCTTCTTGTAATGTACTCTGTGCGCGTGATCCATTGATGCAGGTCGGCCCATTGTTCATCGACCGCATACGTTTCGAGAACGACATCCGGATAAATGGAGGGCCATACTTCACGAATACCCTGTTGCACTGAGGCAATCTCATCGGGATGCACTCGAATCAACAACTCTCTGTATAACGGAAACTGCCGTACATCAACAAGAGCCAGTGGTCCTATTTGATGCTCCAAACCGATCGTATTGTAATCGGAGACGACACCCGTAATTCGAAATGGAGTACTGCCCACAAACAGGTGCTGTCCAACAGGCTCCGGCCCCAGGCCCAATGCCTGAACAGCTGTTTCATTTAGTACAACCACAGAATCAGGAGCGGCACCACGTGCATCAAAAAACTGCCCGGCTATTAGATCGATACCGATTGTGCTTTCGTAATCATAGTCAACGTGCGACAACGGGATCGAGAGGGCATCGGCAACATCCTCCCCTTCCTTCCTAAACTCGAAGGACACCCCAGTATACCTGGGCCCTGGAGGCCCCCAGGCAATACTGGCCTCTTGCACACCAGGCAAGGATTTAATCTCCCGCTTGATCACCTCCAGTTGTTGGACCCCTTCCTGGGTCCACGTTCTAGGTAATGACGAGACAACAAAAAGCTGGTCTTTCTCAAAACCTACATCTTTATTGGCAATCAAAGAGACCTGGCGGCTTATGAATACGGCCCCGACAATCATCCCGATAGCAACCACAAACTGCAATACAACGAGGGTCCTCCGGACCTGCATAGCCATACGTCCAGAGCGCAATACCTCTTTGATCGCATAAATTGGCTTGATGCTACTTAGAAAAACGGCGGGATATCCTCCACTAAAAAGTGCTGTAAGCAAGATCGTCCCCCCCACTGTTGCCCATAACCAGGGTTCATCAAAACCGATACTCAGCTCCCTATCGATCAGTCCATTAAACAGGGGCAGAACAACGTAGACAATGATAAAAGCCAGCATCATCCCGATCACAGAAACCAAGACAGACTCGCCAAAAAACTGACCGACCAGCTGCCCCTTACCAGCCCCTAACATTTTTCTGAGGCCTACCTCCTTTGACCTCACCGTAGCAAGGCTCATCGATATGTTTACAAAATTGAAACAAGCTATCGCAAGAATAAGCACAGCGATCAGCATAAGCATCTTCACCAACCGGCCTACGGCACCCTCATTTTCGTTAAAATGAAGGGACGTTAAGGACTCAAGACGAAGCGAAACCCTGTCTTGAAACTGAGGAGGTAGATTTGCGGCCAGGAGTTCGGGTAGCTGCTCTTCAACCTCATGGGGCTCCCGGCCTTCTTTGAGTTCGACGTACGTTACTGTGTTGTATATGGCCCAATCTGTATCAAACGAAGATCCTTCAAAAAAAAGGGTTGCGTTTTCAAAAGGCAGGATCACATCCTGGGGTTGCCGGCCAATGAACGAAACGCTGTTGTAATCAGGATCCGCAAACACACCGGTAATCTGGAAATCCTGGACATCATCACCATCCCATCCAGCAATTCGGATAGCCTCTCCAATAACATCCGTCCGCCCAAAAAAGCGCAATGCTTCTTTCTCGGAAAGAACAGCGGAGTACGGCTGTGCGAGAGATGCTTCCCGGCTTCCATGGGCAAACTCAAAATCAAACATTTCAAACAATTGGGCGTCAGCGATGACCGTGGCGGACCTAAACGGTGTTTCATTCGCAATAAAGTCGGCAGAAATAGCGGTGTACCGCATCGCATTCTGCACAGCGGAGAAGTCTTCGCGTAACGCCTCGGCCAGGGGTGAGAAGCTCAGTAACCGCTCTGCGTTGTCTTGCTCGTGCCAGATGCTCTGTACCCTGTAGAGCCGATCCCCCGCTTCGAACTGCCGATTTACGTTATATTCATGTCCTACAAACAGCATGATCAGAAGAAAAAACGCCATCCCTCCTGCAATCCCAAGAAGCCTGATCGATGTGTAGGTTTTGTATTTGAGTAGGTGTCGAAATGCGATGAGGAAATAGGATCGGAGCATAGAAATGGGTATTGAGTGTGCGCATTGGAATAGTAACGAATTCCAGAGAGAAATATTGCAAGAACGCCCTGAAAAACGCCGTATTCTTACTCCTCAACCTGATCCCCATCTTACCTGATCAATGTTATCTTTTTAGTGCTCCGTTCGTTGGTAGCAGGATCCTGGAGTTCGATAAAATAGAGGCCTGCAGATAAGTCGAACGTGTCTAATCTGCAGGGGAATTGGCATACAGCTTCTTCTCTCACTTTTCGACCCATGATGTCATAGAGAGTGATGGACGCCTCTCCGGGAAGAGTACGGCTAATCGTAACCGAGCCCCTCGTTGGGTTGGGATAAAGGCTGAGTTCTGGAAGGATATTAGTTGGCTCATCGTCGATAGACACAGGGAATGTCATCTCGCCATATTCAACGCCGTCGATACGGAGATAGATGAACGTAATACCCACCGAGCGGGTGTCAAATGAAGTGGGAAGCCCGCCAATTCCATAGAAATAGGTAATGCCTCCTTCACTGTTCGTAAACCGTTTTAGTGAACCAAACTCTACCATGTCTTCCGAGGGAGTAAGAACAGCCGGCGGATCAAGGTATCGTCCCGCTACAAAAGCTTCGCCCACGCCTTCGCACGTACTTGAGGATCCAAATGATGCGCTGAGATTGCAGGAATAGTCCTTCTCCTGCCCCGTATCAGCATCCCATTCTACGACCCGTGTATTCAAACTGTCATACCTCAAATACTCCATCCAGGTGCTGTCTCGATTGGTTGACTGCGGGCCATCTATCGTATAGCTGAAGGCTCGTTGCTTGAAGTAAGAGGTCCCGTTAATGAGTGTATCGCCGGTTATTTCTCTTTGGTCTCTTTTAAACTCAGTAATTTTCCTCGTTTCCCAGTCCCAGAAATTACCTACTTGAAGAGGAAAATATTCGGTCCAATTCAGGGTATCCTCTACCACGGGCGGATCGTCTCCGTTTATAATTGAATCAATAAAGTCCTGCCGGCCTACCTCGCGGCCATTTACCCTGGCCCCTTCAAGGTGTAGTACGTCCCCGATGTTATATCGATATCTAGAATTGAAGTAAGGAATAACGCGCTCGAAGGCCATTAGGAGATGCGTTGTATCGCTCACACTCCCCTCAGTCGTTTCTTGAATACGGATCGTTACCGAATCACGATCCATCGGCGAATACAGCCTGTCTTCGGCGTCCTCTACCCTAAAGATTGACATGGGGTACGTCACATCAATTGTATCCCGTTCAGAACTGATCAGGTAGTCATCGTCTGTAAACCGAAAATACTCGGTGGATACGACATCAGAGCATTCGGGCAGGTGCGCACAAAAAACCGTGGATATCCCCACCCAGCGCTCTCCACCTATCAGCGTATCTCCATCTACCGTCTTAACAACATCCCACGAATACAAGGCATCCTCAAACTGGTAGTGCCAGTAACTGCCTTCATCAAGCGGAAACCAGTGGGAAGGCTCTAGGTCGTAGGGCTGCGCAAAGGACTGGGAGAAGCCGGTAGTGAGTAGAATAAGGAGAAAAGCGATCTTGAAGCAGGAGAATGACATGGCTGAAAACGCTGTGAGTAGTTTAATGCAATCTGGTAGCTAAGGAAGACCCTGTACAGTGTGATTTACGTTTATTGAGGATTCTTATTTGTCATCCCGTTGGAGCAGAGCGATCGAGGGATCTCCCCTTACAGTCTGCTTTCCCGCATCGCAGAGCAACTCCTTAAAGGTAGATCTCTCCACGAGGCCGAGATGACAAGGATAAAAGAATCCGCACTATCAATAACTTAAATGACACCCTGTTCGCCACACAAACACCCTGTTCATGTGGCGAACAGCGATGGGTCTAGATGCAGGCTTTTTCGAGCCTTTCTACCTATAAGCCAAGGACTGTGCCGGAATGTAAAACCCCATAATTCGAAGGGAATTAGTGACTGAAATTAAAACGCTGCCAAATCCGGCTCAAGCACAACCTTCTTCGCCTCAGAGTCGGTGAATACGTCGATGCTGTAGTGGCTGGCTAACAAGTCGCGGAGGTTGTGTATCAGGCGGGGGTTTTCTTGGATGAAATCAACAAAAGAGGTTGTGTTTGTTTTTTGTAGGAAATGGTTGACAGCGCGAACGGCTGCAGCGGTGACGGTTGCGTTGTACTTGGTTCCGTCGCCAAACGTCGCATCAAACACCTGGATTTGTGAACAGATGGTTTCCACGGCTTGCTCTACTCCATACTTGTTTACATGAATCCATGCCAGGCGAAGGTGCGCCTCATGGTTAAAGAGAGAAGGATCAAGAGCGGCGGTAGCAAAGAGGCGCTCAAACGTATCATCAGAAAGATCGAGGTGGCTTTTCATTTCATCGTGGTGTTGACTGACTAAAATCCCACAAACCGTATACGTAAAAATCCGCCCTGGTTTCAGATAGAGGGCGTTAGACAGACTGTTGCAGCCGGCGCAGTACGGTTTGCAAGCGTTGGTGGTCGTCCTTGAGTAATCGGCTGAGCACACGGCCGGCGGCGATGAGTTCAGGGTGCTGGGTGCTGAGTGCAGGGTGATTTTTTAGTGCCGCGATGAGCAATTCGTCGTTGGGGGTGCTGCGATCTCCGCCATCAAGGAGAAGCTGGATGTAATCGAAGGGTGCTCCAAAGTTGGCCAGTGCATCTTCTGTGCATGGATGAACAAAATCATGGATTCCGGCCGGATAGGGAGGCAGTGACTGTATAACCGCTCCGCCCTCTTCTGCATAGCCCACTACACAAGCATGGAAAGCAGTACGAAGGAGTTCCATCACTTGTGGCATTTCGCGTTGTAGCTCATCGTGAGATTTGCCTAGAGCAGTGGCTCTTCTTCCGGGGAGTGAGCTCCCATACTCTACCAGGTTGATGACGCCATACACGGTTATT
>JAHQVL010000415.1 GCA_019634345.1 Rhodothermaceae bacterium | reverse complement strand
GAGTATCTTTGGGCACCAAATGCGGTTTGACCTCGGTGAGTCGTTTCCGCTCGTCACCACGAAGAAGGTGTTCTTCAAGGGCTTTGTTATTGAGATGCTCTGGTTCTTGAGTGGGACAACAAACGTCAAGTACCTCCAGGAGAACGGAGTCAGGATCTGGAATGAGTGGGCGGATGAGAATGGGGAACTGGGGCCCGTCTACGGGAAACAATGGCGAAAGTGGGAAACACCCGACGGCTCGCACATCGACCAGATCAGCCAGGTCATCGACAGTATCAAGAACAATCCGGACTCCCGACGGCATATCGTCCAGGCCTGGAACGTGGCGGACATCGGACGCATGGCGCTCCCCCCATGCCATATGTTCTTCCAATTCTACGTCGCCAACAACAAGCTGTCCTGCTCCCTCTACGTCCGCTCGAACGACCTCTTCCTCGGCGCCCCTTTCAACATCGGGCAATACGCCCTCCTCACGCACATGATCGCGCAACAATGCGACCTTGATGTAGGCGAGTTGATCTATACCATCGGGGACGCGCACATCTACCTCAACCACCTGGAACAGGTCGAAGAACAACTAAGCCGCACGCCCTTCCCCCAACCTCAACTCAAGATCCTCCGAAAACCGCCTTCGATCTTTGACTACCAGTATGAGGACTTTGAACTGGTCGACTATCAGTTTCATCCGTCTATTAAGGCCCCTGTGGCTGTTTAGCATTGGATTTCTTCGCCGCACGGAAACGGGGAACAGCGTACAGCCCGTCCGTTCCACGAGATCCCCAAGCCGGGATAGCACACTGCCATTCAGCTCCACGACATTCCCAAGTTGGATAGCGTACAGCCCGTCCGCTCCACTAAATTCCCAAGTCGGGACAGCACACAGCCCGTCCGCTTCACCACCACCCCAGGCTGGAGCCGGCCTATATCCGTTCTGCTTTATACCATCCCCAAGCTGGGGATAGCATACAACCCCGCCGTTTTATGACCTTCCCAAGCCGGGACAGAACACAGCCGTCCGCTTTATGACATCCGAAGCCTGGGACAGCGTGCAGCCAATCCGCTTTGTGGCGTCCCAAAGCTGGAAACAGCGTACAGCCATTCTGCTTTATGACGTCTCAGGACTAAGGAAAACGCCAGCTACATCACTGGATCACCTACGCCGACAACGTACACGGCAATCATTCCTAATAGGCCAACCAACACGACATAGTACAACGTCGGAATGATGGTCTTGCGTAGCGTCGCGCCTTCCTGGCCGAGTAAACCAACCGTTGCAGAGGCAGCCACGACGTTGTGAATCGCGATCATGTTGCCGGCAGCAGCGCCTACGGCCTGCAAGGCAACAATGACGACACCGGAGATCGCAAGCGTCTCGGCAACGCTGAATTGGAAAAGGCTGAACATCAGGTTACTCACCGTATTGCTTCCCGCTATGAATGCACCGATGGCACCAATTGATGGGGCGAAGAAGGGCCACACACCGCCTACACTGGTCGCCACCCACTCGGCCATTGCGACGGGCATGCTCGGGAGTGCGGCGGCATTAACACCGGAGTTGATGTAGATTCGAACCATCGGAACCGTGAACACCAGGACAAAGCCGGCACCAAGCAGGATCTTACTCGACTCCCTGAATGCAGCCCGCAACTGCGAGGCTTCCATTTTATGCAGGAAGAAGGTGATGAAGACGGTGATTAGCAAAAGAGTCCCGGGTAGATAAAGCGGCTGTGTTGAGCCGCTGATACCGGTATTAAACACATTGGGCCAGGTAATGGTGAGCGCCTTCAGCCAGTCTCCGATCGGCAATTGCGGCAGACGGCTCATCACCAACAACAGGGCCAGAATCACGTAAGGCATCCAGGCCTTCATGGTTGGCATCCCATCGCCGGTAGTTTCTTTATGTTCAATTTCGATACTGCCCATCCAGGAAGCCGGCCACGAGGGCTTCGAAGCAAAGTCCCAGGTGTCTTTGGGGACGAGCACGCCTTTCTTGGTCAGAAAGGACAACACAGCCAATCCCAACAGAGACCCAATGAGAGATGGAAACTCGGGGCCTAAAAAGGCACCGGTTAATGTATAAGGGATCGTAAACACCAGCCCCCCCATGATGGCGAACGGGGCAATCGACAGTCCCTCGGTCCACGACTTGTTTGCTCCATAAAACCGCGTCATCATCATAACCATCAGGAGCGGCATCAGGGTGCCGGTTATGCCGTGGAAGATGGCGGAGTTGGTTGTGATCAATTGGAGGTAGTCGGAAAACGTAAGGCCGGCTTCGGTGAGTTGTGCGGTTAATTCAGGGTTTTCGAGTCCGCCGGTTACCCCGACAAGGATCGGCGTCCCCACAGCTCCAAACGTAACCGGGGTACTCTGCACCATCATTCCAATCATCACGGCGCACATCGCAGGGAATCCAAGAGCGACGAGCAGCGGAGCAACAATGGCAGCTGGCGTCCCGAACCCCGCGGCTCCTTCGATAAACGCACCAAATAACCAGGCGATAATCACCACCTGCACCCGCCGGTCCGTGCTCAACTCGGTAAACCCATCCCGAATCGCCTGTACCGCTCCTGAATGCTTCAAGGTATTCAACAACAAGATCGCACCAAAGATGATGTACAGGATGTTAAACGTGATAAACAATCCCTGAATCGTAGAAGCCGCCACATGCGCAAACGACACCTGCCACGCTGTAAGCGCAATCACCACAGACACCACATACACCACCGGCATCGCCCACTTCGCCGGCCATCGAAAACCGACTAACAGTACGGCAGCTATCAAAATAGGGACTACAGCAATGAGCGCCTGGAGGGACAGAGGCATTTCCAATTCCGTTTCGGGTTTCGAGTTTATTGCTTCGCAATCAGTTAGATGGGCATTCCCATCTGCGTGTTGGGTTCCGAGTTTATCTTAGTGAAAGTTTTGAGTAACAGCAAAACGACTATATGGATAACCCCTAAACAAGACCTGCTATGCCATAAACAAGAACTGGGTGATACCGATAGTGCGTATCCTGAAATGATGGAGATCAATCGGAGCTATTGGTGAGTTTATATAACAATTCGACCTCCTGTTTAGCTACTACTACACAAATTATTGTTTTCATCCATGCATACCCCAAAACCTGAAATTGTCTTGATCGCTGCTGTTGCTGAGAAGAATCGTGTGATAGGGAATGGCCTGTCGCTTCCCTGGCATATTCCGGAAGATCTTAAGCATTTTAAGCAGCATACGCTGGGCAAGCCGCTTGTTATGGGGAAACGGACGTTCATTTCGTTGTGCCAGGACTTCGGCGGACCGCTGCCTAATCGGCGGACGTTGGTGTTAACCTCTCAAGACGCCTTTCCCGGTTACCCAGACATCGAGACCTTTCCTTCTGTGGATGCTGTCATGGAAGAACTGAAGGATGAGGAAGTGATTTATATCGGAGGAGGCAGTACGGTGTACGCCCATTTCCTCCCATTGGCTCACCGCCTGGAGTTGACCCTCATCGAAGGAGACCATAAAGGCGACGTGTTCTTCCCGCCCTTTGAACACCTGATCGGAACTGAATTCGAGATCGCTGAAGAGCGTCCGCGGGATGGCTTTCGGTTTATGACGTATCGGCGGATTAGTGAATAGACCAGTTTAATACCCGCTGCACAAGGCGCTCTGCAGCAACCCGGTGCTTTTTCTTGATTTTCAGTTTTACTTCGTGCTTATGGTCGCCAGGAATCACCTGAAGCAGCTTTGTCTTCTTCGGTTTGATATACAGGACATCCTTGGTGTTACCCTGTTTTAATCGGATTCCGCTTATTGCTTTAGGCGCCACTTTTACTTGCTGCCGTTCAGCACGGGTAACGCCCTTCAGCCCGCTCTGGATATCAAATACCAGAAACTCCTCATCCATATACAGCAACCCTGAGTTTTCGGTGAATCCCATATTGGTATCCTCCAGTTTAAAGGGCACACTATCCAACCCTTCCTCTCCGGCATCAAACATCGCACTTCGAAGCGCCCCTAAGAACGGCTCCGCGTATTTCTTGTCTTCTTTTTTGATCTGAAACTTGAGCTGTTCGCTGTGCGCCCCAGGTATCTCCTCAATCATACTAAGCCGCTTTGGATACACCATCAGCCGTGTGTTGACCGGCCCTTTCTTCAATTTAACTTCCTGGATGTCCTTTAAAGGAAGGCGAACCGTTTCATCGTCCGTAACGCCGCCAAGAAGCTTTTTCTTGTAAAAAACAAATACGAGCGATTCCTCGTCGATTCCTAACGACCCATGAATTTCTGATACACCGTCCAACACATCGGCGGCGGTTACTTCTACAACAACATCTATCTCGGTAGACAAGGGCATTGATTTTTTTCTACTATTTAGTTAATCAGAATAATTTAGTTGATTATTCTGATTGTTTCGAGTTTCGTGTTAAATGCTTTTATACAACTTAGTGCGCGTACGTCTGTTCATTGCCCTCGTGGCATTTTTGGTAACCGGGTGTACCCAACCTCATCCATCCGGGCAACCAAACATCATACTCATAATGACCGATGACTTGGGTTGGGGGGATGTTGGGTTTAATGGGAATGACGTTATACAGACTCCTCATTTGGATCAGTTGGCGGCAGCAGGTATTGTGTTTGAACGATTTTATTCGGCTTCTGCGGTGTGCTCTCCAACAAGAGCCAGTGTCCTCACCGGCCGCAACCCTATCCGCGTGGGTGTACCCACGGCAAATCAGGGGCATCTTCGAGAGGAAGAAATCACGCTTGCTGAACTGGTTCAAGAGGCCGGCTATGCAACCGGGCATTTTGGTAAATGGCACCTGGGTACCCTTACTACCACTATGCGAGACTCCAACCGTGGGCGGGTGGGCGACTCGAGCCACTTCTCAATCCCAACACAACATGGCTTCGACGTGTATTTCTCTACAGAAGCTAAAGTCCCTACCTACGATCCCATGCGCAAGCCGGTTGCGTTTGATACGCTAAACGGGGAAAGTCTTCGATACGGGTGGGCTGCTATCCAGCAAGAACAACCCACTGAAGCCTATGGCACCCACTATTTCACTCATCCCGGCCAACCCGAAACAGAGCATCTTTCTGGCGACAACAGCAAGGTCATCATGGACCGTGTATTGCCCTTTATCACTCGCTCTACAGAAGCCTCTCAGCCATTTTTTGCCGTAGTCTGGTTCCATACCCCTCATCTTCCTGTTGTTGCCGATTCCGCTGATCGAACGATGTACAGTACCCATAGCCACGAAGAGCAGATTTATTACGGTACCATAACAGCGATGGACACCCAGGTTGGCCGGCTAAGACAACACCTGGCAGAACTCGGTGCGCTTGATGATACGATGATCTGGTTCGCGAGCGATAACGGCCCTGAACGAGACACACCTGGATCAGCAGGCCCGTTTCGTGAGAGAAAAAGAAGCTTACATGAGGGGGGTGTACGCGTCCCCGCCTTCGTTTCATGGCCGGCTGGAATTGAAGGCAATACGTCCCTTTCAGCACCCGCTGTCACCTCGGACTACCTGCCTACCCTCGTAGAATACCTCGGCCTCCCCTATCCCCAGGACCGTATACTGGACGGCATGAGCCTGGTTGATATTCTGAAAGGCGACCAAACGGAGCGCTCTGAACCCATCGGCTTTTTATTCGGCGAAAAGCAGTCGTGGGTAGATGATCGATACAAACTTATAAGTAAAGACGACGGACAAACGTATGAGCTCTACGACTTGATCGAGGACCCGGGTGAATCGATTGATATCAGCCAGGAGCACCCGGAAAGGGTTGAAGCGATGCGGGAGGCGTTCGGGGAATGGGTTTCAGGTTTCAGGTTCCAGGTTTCAGGTTAATTGTTCAAAGAACCGGAAGATTAACCTGGAATCTGGAACCTGAAACCTGAAACAAATGCCATCAAGCATTGAGCGATTTCTCCCTCTCCAACAACCTCCGCTTTCGTTCAACGCCCCAACGGTACCCGGAGAGGGAGCCGTCGTTTCTGACTACGCGGTGGCAGGGGATTAGAACGGCGATCTTGTTTCCGGCGCAGGCTCCGGCGACGGCGCGTACGGCTTTCGGCCGGCCTATCTTGTTGGCTACTTCGGTGTAGCTAAGGGTAGAGCCCGACGGAATGCTGCAGAGGGCATCCCACACCTCCCGTTGAAAATCCGTTCCTCCAAGCTGCAAAGGTACATCAATGGTACCTACAGGCGATTCAACATACTGAATGACTGCTTCAAGCCATCCATTTGGGCTCGTTTGGCTTTTAGATAGACGTTTACCGGGAAAGCGCCCTTCCAATTCAAGCACCATCTCCTCTTCTGTATCTCCCATTATAATGGAGCAGATGCCTTCGTCTGTATGAGCTACCTGTACGAGGCCTAGCGAGGACTGTCCAACGGAGTACTGAATGCCTGCGGTCAATGTATGGTTTAGTTCTGTTAGGGTGGTCATGGTTTTATAGAGGTAAGTTAAGCATCAACTGGTAAAAAGATAGACTACCTCCCAATCCACTACTAGCCACATTCGGACACAAAACCCGAAACACATCCAGAAGAACCCTTCTGAGTGTTCGCCCGTTTTTCTTGTCCGAATATGGCTAGTACACCGGACTGGAATTCTCTACACTGGTAGGCATGGAACAGAAAACGGACATCTACTATAGCGCGCTTACCTCGTGCGACCCTCGATTCGACGGCGTCTTTTTTGTAGGCGTTACGTCCACAGGAATCTACTGCCGGCCGATCTGCCCGGCTAAAAAACCAAAGCCTAAGAATTGCGAATTTTTCACCAGCGCCGCTGCTGCCGAAAAGGCTTTATTCCGGCCGTGCCTTCGATGCCGGCCCGAGTTGGCTCCCGGCTATGCGCCCGTCGATGACGGGCAACGCATCGCGCGGCAAATTGCTGGTTATATAGAAGAAGGCCTCTATCACGAAGGGACGGGACTGGAAGACGTTGCTGCTGAATTTGAATTGAGTTCGAGGCAGGTGCGCCGCATCGTCCAAAATGAATACGGCGTCTCCCCGATGGAGTTGATCCTTACCAGAAGACTCCTCCTCGCAAAACAGCTCCTGACAGAGACGACCCTTCCTGTAACCGAGATTGCTTATGCCAGCGGGTTCTCCAGCTTAAGGCGCTTCAACGATGCCTTTCTAAAGCGCTATTCGATGCCGCCGAGCCGGCTCAGAAAAGAAGCACGGAAAGAATCCTCTAGTACAGCTGTACCCGAAAGCCTGACCCTCCAGTTATCCTACCGGGCTCCCTTTGACTGGGAGGGGTTACTTCGTTTTTTACAGGTTCGCGCATCGAAAGGGGTAGAGCACGTTGATGGGGACCTCTATCAGCGAACCATCCACATGGACACGTATAAAGGATGGATATCGGTAAGAAACAATCCAAAGAAGAACGTCCTAAACGTTGAATTATCCCACTCTCTTACACCAATACTTAGCAAAGTATTAAAGCGAGTGAAAGAATTGTTTGACCTAAATGCACGACCCGACATTATCATGGGCCGGCTCAGCACAGATCCCTTTCTTGCCGAAACAATCAAACGCATACCAGGGGTGCGAATTCCTGGGGCAATGGACGGGTTTGAAGTGGCGGTCCGCGCTATCCTGGGGCAGCAGATCACGGTGAAAGCAGCTACCACCCTCGCGGGACGGTTTGCGGAGGCATTTGGTGCAGAGATTGAAACCCCTTATCCCAGCCTGACGCACATCTTCCCTTCACCTGAACGCATAGCTAAACTGTCTGTAGATGACGTTGCTTCACTAGGTATCATTCAACGACGGGCAGAGTGCATCCTCGAGATTGCTCGGCAGATTCAATCTGGCCGCCTAAAACTGACCGCTTCTACCTCCCACGATATCATCGAAAACATGACCGCCATCCCAGGCATCGGCCCATGGACCGCTAACTACGTCGCGATGCGCGTCATCCATTGGCCCGACGCATTTCCCAAGGAGGATATTGTGCTCAGGAAAAAACTGGGAGGGATATCAGCGAAAGAAGCTGAGGACGTTTCACAGAAATGGCGTCCCTGGAGGAGTTATGCAGCGATGTATCTATGGAGACGATGACGGGGATTCTCCTTTTTGTGGCCAGACAAAAAGAAAGCTACTTCGTCACCACAAAAGACTCCAGCAATAACGCATCTCCATTATCTGCGCGGACGTAGTAGGTGCCGGCGGCAAGCGATGAGATGTTGATGTGGATTTGGATGCCGGAGAAGCGGACGTCGTCGAACATGATTACGGTGCGGCCGAGAGCATCTGAGACTTCGATTTCCCATGATACTCCGGGTTGGTGTGGGAGAACGACGGTGATGCTTGAGTTGGTGGGGTTGGGGTATACGTCGAGCTCGTAATCTACGGGACGAATTTCATCCTGGGGTTCTACACCAACCGTAAGTGCACCGAGGTGATTGTATTGGACGAGATACCCGTCCAGGTCGCCCTGGCTGCTTCTTTGAACCACGTCGTCGCCGGGATCGAAGTCGACGGCATTTTCAAAGTGACCTGTCACGAATACGTTGTTGCCGGCCGACAGAGCGATGCCCATTCCGAACTCAGTCATCGGGCCTCCGATATTGCCGGCCCATCGCAGACCGCCATCGGTTGTATAGCTGGCAACGAGGACATCTTGCTCTCCTTGACTGGTAATTTTCATTGGGGTTGAAGGGCTTGGAAATACATCCCCGGAAAACATGGCCACTACTCCGACATGACCAGAAGCGTTCACCTCAATATCTCCACCTTCTGCAAAGCCACTTCCCATCTGAAATACCCAATCAAACTCCCCATCTTCCATATAACGCGCTACATAGGCGTCCCGCGCTCCTGAACTGGTGAGCGATGCTTCTTCGTCGCCCGGATCAAAATCAACCCTTCCGACAAAATGACCCGTTATGTACGATCGTCCCAACGGATCTACAGCTAACCCACTGGCTCCGTCTGCCTGCCCGCTGCCAAAGGGGATTGCCCAGCGGAATGCGCCGGCGCTAGAATAGGATGCCAAAACGACATCGAGGCTTCTGTTTGCACTGGTGAGCATAAATTCTTCTGGACCGGGGTCGAGATCCACTTCTTCTGAAAACTCACCCAACAGATAGATATTTCCTGCATTGTCCACACCCAGGTCCTTGCCGCTGTCTACCGAGGTGCCTCCGTATCCGATTCCCCATTGAGGTTCGCCTGTGGCATCCAAACGAATAAGGAAGCCATCTTCCTGACCGTTGCTGGTCAGCTCAATCATTGTGGATCCTGCAGGACTCATCGAGGCGGTTTCCCTGAACAATCCCGTAATAGACACGTGATCGTCGGTGGCTACGAGTTCAATGCCGAAATCATCTCCCGTACCTCCAAATGCCCTGGCCCATTGGAGCTCACCCTCCGAGGAATAGCAGGCTACAAACGCATCTCTGAACCCGGCGCTGGTCAACTCAAACACGGCTTGTGCATCCGGATCAAAATCAGCTGTACCTTGAAAATAGCCTGCAACGCATACCATTCCGGCATTCGTTACCTGGATGGCATACCCTTCATCGTCGATGCCCGGTCCTCCAGCAATACCCCCGATACCGAAGCTCCAAAGCATCGTGCCTGCAAGGTCGTACTTGGCAACAAAAACATCTTTTAGCCCGACGCTTCCCATAGGAATGCTTCCTGAGAGCGTCTCAAAATCGGCAGTGCCAGCAAAGCTACCTGTGATATAGGCATTCCCATCGGAGTCTACAGCCACATCGCGGCTAAGAATCGTCGATTCGCCAAAAACCGTCGTCAGGTACTGGGCGTGTGTGGGGGATGGGGTAATAAAGAGAAGGGAGGCGATGAACAATAGAAATAGATATCTGAATGACATGATCTATTACCAAATGCAACGCGAGGAATTATTTCAATCAAAAGGGGCCTTTTGATTGGTTTCTTGTTTCTCGTTTCTTGTTTCTGGTTCGTTCCTGGTAAACAGCCTTGAAGCTAGAAACAAACGAGAAACAAGAAACAAGGAACTAGAAACCGATCACAATACTTGTTTTTGTGATCGCATAATTCGTGCCGCATTGGGCTTTAGGTTATCTGGGCACGAAGGAGAGGGCGCGAGAGGGGTTTTGTACGAGGAGTTTATTTATAGTCATTACATCGACGCCAGCCTCACGTAACCAGGGAATAAAGCGCCATAAAATGTACGTAAACCCGGGACCTCCGTAATTTCCATAGCTGGGCCAATAGGATCTGCGGGCCAGGTCACCAGACAGGAGAATTTGACTTTCGTGGCCGGCCTCGATCAAAGTGAGTATCATTTCAATCCGGCTGCGATCGGCGAAGTACTTTTCTTTGCTAATCTGATCGAAGCCCAAAAACACCCCTGTTTTAGCTACCTCAAGGATGAAGTCTTTTTCAAGCCGACGATCCAGATGCCCGATGATAATGGACGAAGGATCCACATTGTTCGACGCCAACAATTCGACCTGCTCAAGAGCCATGGTCCCGATTTCTGTATGGGTAGAGACAGGCACCCCTGTCTCAGCATGTACGGCTGCCACAACATTAAAGACACGCCGGGCAGAGTCCGAGATTTCATTGAGAGAGGAAGATGCTTTTAATACGCCAGCACGCCCAGCCGTTTGATCGATCCCCTCTTTCACATCACTTAAAAGGAGAGCGTGCATCTCCTCGTCAGACATCCGGTCGATATGTGGCTTTGAGAATTTGTCTTTATTAAATCCCGTTGTCGAAATCACAAATACCCCAGATTGCTCAGCCACCTCGATCAATCCTTCAATATCCCGGTGATAATCCATCGTGGACATATCCACTACAGCCGACCCACCGGCCTTTCGAAACATACGCATCTCCGCAATCGCAGCATCCCGGTCTGTCAGCTCAAAATCCGGTTCGCTCAAAGCAGCAGGCGGCTTTCCGAATAAATGCTCATGAGGGTAGCAGATGCCAAGTTGGTCGGGCGAGATGTCGCCTAAAACCGTGCGGATGACCGGCGGCCTTTCGGCCGGTTTCGGGTTTATCGCTGCGCGATCAGTTAGATGAGCATACTCATCTGCGTGTCGGGTTTCGGGTTTCGGGTTGGTTTCGGGTTGGGGCATGTAAAAAAATTTCAACTACTACTGGAAGTTCAGAACAGATAACCCGCAACAAACGCGAAACACGAAACCCGGAACACGAAACCGTTCAGAAAAGCTATGCTATTTCTGAACGCACTATTTTCGCCCCCTCCACCATCGCGATCATTTTGGCGCGGGCGGCCCAGCGGGCGGTTTGGCTGAAGCCGCAATCTGGAGTGATAGCCAGGCGGTCGGCGGGGACGTACTTGAGCATTTTTCGGATGCGGTCGGCTACGATCTCTGGGGTTTCTATGAAGTAGTTTTTGACATCGATGAGACCAGCGGCTACATCTTTACCAGCCTCGATAATTTGAGTACATAGCTCGGCTTCGGCCAACTCGCGGTTGGCGAATTCCATCGCAAATTCGTGGGTGTTTGCATCCAAAATGTGAGGAAAGATCGGCGCATAAATGCGATGCGCAACGGGGCGGCCGATGTAGTTTCCGAAACAGAGATGCAAACTTATCCGAGAGTTAAGGCCGTCGACAGTTTTATTAAACAGGTCGACAAACGCCCTGGGTGAATGTTTGTGAACGGCGTATGAGGGTTCATCGAGTTGGATGAAATTAACGCCGGCGGCTTCTAGTGCTTTTAATTCTTTGTTGATGACCTCAGCAAATCGATTCGCTACTTCCATTCGATCTTTATATACACTGCCCGGCATGATGCGTCCGGCAAGGGTATAAGGCCCAGGACAGGGCATTTTGAGAGGCACGGATGTACGACCTTTTACATACTCATATTCTTTGACCAATCCCATACCATCAGGCGCATCAAATGACTCATATGCTTCGTAGCGTTCGCGCTGATCGTGTCCTCCGGGTCCCATTCGTCTGAGAGGAGGTAACTTGTTCAACCCACTGAGCCGGCCGTAAAAATCAGCCGTAAAGAAGCCGAGCCGTTTCATTTCCCCATCGCTTATAATATCGACACCCGCTTCCTCCTGATCCCGAAGGGCCATGTCAACCGCATCATTTAACGTTTCTTCAATATCCTTGGGGCCATACTCCCCATTTTCGATGGCCTTGATGGCAGTAATAAACCAGGAAGGCCACGCATAACTTCCAATTACACTCGTGGTTAACATAACTTTGTCGGCGTTTAGGGTTCAGGGTTTGGAGTCTCCTCGGGAGTGTCTTCTACTTCTTCTGTAGATTCTACCTCGTTTTGATCGTCATTCGTTTCAGGCGCAGGGTCTTCAGTAATCCCAGGCAGTTCGATGTCCAATTCTTCAACTAAAGCCTCTGGAACGCAGAAGTAAGTCATACTTATGGACGGGTTATCACTGCCCGGCCTTGAGAATGGATAAATGGTCCGCGATCTATAACAATACTCTTCCAAGATCACAAACCCGCCTTCTTCAGCACACCGTCTCCATCCCCACCGCTCGTCTTCAATCCCTTTATCCCAGATAGGACGGAGTCCTTGCCCAGACATTTCATGAACATACCTGAAGCCCGCATGATACGTATTCCAGGCCGTGCTTACCAAATGTTCATCCGTTAAAGCGGATTCTTCGGTAAAAATGAGAACAAAGCCGGCCTCCTGGTACCCCCTAAATACCTCGATCATTTTTTCATTGCTTTGATTGCGGATTTCATGGAAGCCATTTCCTACAATCATCACCTTAGACTCCTCCCCGACACCGCACTCTTCCAGGTACGTGATCACCCTGCCTGGTTCACCAATGTCAGCATTTCGGACAAATGCCATTTTGTGCGGCAATAAACCAAGCTCCTGTTGCTTTTCAGCCTGATCGATAGCCGCATCTTCCAGGTCTGCACCAAAATAGTGGATGTGCTGTGCGCCACTACGATCATATCGTTGCCGAGAAGCTTCGCCCTGCCCTACAGCATGTTCTACAAAAACAGAATAGGCGAACCCGTATCGTTCCGAGAACCGATCCAAGGCATCGTTTGCAGCTTTGAATGATCTTCGATTCGCATCCTGGCTGGCAGCTACATTTGCTGCTCGGCTCACCAGCGTATACGTTCCGCGTTGATTAACCCTATCGTAGAGTTTGTCCATGTAAGGCCAATAGGCATGGATAATCCCTACGGGCCCTGGCCCTCGGACAAACACACGGCCTCCTAGCTCAGTTACAACCCCTTTGTTCGTCCATCCGGCCATTTCCAACAAGCGATCAAGGAATTCAAATCCTCCTTTTTTAGGGATATACTTGCGTAATTCGACCCCTTTTTTAAGCTGAGGGGTGACATTCATCACTCGCAAGGCCAGCAACATAGGCGCCAACCGATATCCGAGTTCCACTTGTTCTGGGCCTGCTACCCAGGAATTCATTTCAACCACGGGAGCATCAATGATGAAGGCTTCTCCAACTTGTTGATTCAAATCTTCTCGCTCTCCCGAGAGCCAATCAACAAGCGCATCTACTGAAAGCACAGGAGAAGGCAACATTGCTTCGGACAAAACCTTTAGGGTCTTTTTAATTCTGGGGTCATCCGGTATTAGAAAAAACGAATCCTCCTTTTCCAGGTACCCACGCGTATGCAGGAAATGAAAGTCGATGCTCAGTTGGTGCTCATCCAATCCCTTTTGATGTGCATAAAGATTAGGGTGAATTGATTCGCCCTCTAGTAAAAGCCCAATGATACCCGTCCGAACGTGCACCTCAATGACCTGGCGTAAAAGCCACAGATCACTCAGGCAGGTAACGTTGGCCGTATTCACCATCGTTCGCAATACCTGAAGGGCTCTTGTCAGAGAGTCCGTTTCCTGAAACGTAAAGCCATCCAGCGATTCTCGATAATCGTTAAAACGGTTAAGCCAATCGAGGATAGACTGTCCATCCCTGAATAAATGCGGGATCTGGTTTATGAAATTCATAAAACCATCATCGCAAATATAGGGAAAGCCAGCAGACGACATTCCCGTTTCCCCAGAGAGGATGTCAACCAGTGGTTCCCAATGGAGATAACTGCTCAGTAGAGCATCTTCCTTGATATGTTGATGCAGTGGAAAAGAGAGCATTCAGATTCTGTAGTACGTCAGGATGGTGCGCATTCGAACCAGACACATCGAATACGATTCCAAGAGATTGAGAGGTACTTATTTAATCGACAACAGCACCTAGTTTCATAAGACGGTTTCTCAACTCCGTTACAGATAAGTTACGAGGTGTTACCCCAGACTTAACGGATAATGCAGCAGACGCCCCAGCAGCTTGGCCCATCGCCATGCACTGCCCCATACTTCGGACAGAAGCATGAGCATCGTGATCGGCAGAAAGGCATCTTCCAACGACCAGCAGGCCTTCCACACGTTGCGGTTTAAGGCACCGATAAGGAATTCCATAGGTTTCCCCTTCAGGTAGATATTCCCAGATAGTGTCTCCTCCGCTATGGTGATCCTCGATAGGCGCTCCGCATTGCGCGATAGCGTCTTCAAATGACCTGGCAGCTAATACGTCTTTCTTTGTAAGCCGGTATTCGCCGAAGATTCTTCGACTCTCTCTCACACCGATCTGTGTGCTTAAGTCTGCCAGTACACTTTTTTCGTAGCCAGGCACAAAATCTTTTAAGAAGGCGGCATACACTTCTGCCTGCCGCCGGCCCTCAATCTCAGCGCTCGTCAACTGCACGGGATCTGTAGGATCAATTTCAGCTACGCGAGTCATGTTTGTCGCCATGACCCCTTCAAACGGCGTAATATGGACACTTCCTTCTTTTCTAGGCAAATCGTATTTGCCTGAAGCAGTGGCTTCCGCCATCAGTGCATGCAGTTTATCCTTTTTGACCGCTCGGGCAACATCCGTGTCTACATTTAACATTCGGAACGTTGTTGTGAGGGACTGAACAGGACCATCTTCAGCGCTTTCAAACGGCACCCCAGCATGTGCGGCTACATCTGCATCCCCGGAAGCATCAATAATAACATCCGCTTCTATTTTTAAGGCTTCACGCTTGTTGATAGCCAGTACGCCTGTAATCTTATCTGCTTCTTTAATGACATCAACCACAAGCGTGTGATACAACAACTTGACCCCTGCTTCGTGAGCAAGCTGCTCCCAAACGATCTTAAGCACCTCTGGATCATAGGTAACCCCATTGCCCGCTCCATACGTGTTGGGCCTGATCAAGGCTACCTTCCGTTCCATCAATGCATCCACGACCAGGTCAGGAATCCCTCCCACCACTTTACGGGGTGGGTCTCCGGGTGTATAGAATCCATAGAACGTATCCAGCACCATTGTACTGGTCCCTCCCATAAATCCATACCGCTCCACCAGTGCAACCGATGCCCCTTCCCTTGCTGCAGTAATGGCAGCCGTTGCACCAGCTGATCCACTTCCGACAACGAGAACATCCGTTTTCCATAAATCACGAGCTTGCTTGGTGAGTATCGTCATACTTTAGGAGCTTAAATCGATTATCTAACAGTCCAACCCCCATCCACAGTCAGGACAGAGCCAGTCACAAATTTTGCATTATCAGAAAGAAGATAGAGTGCTGCTTCGGCTACATCTTCAGGGGTACCAAAATCTCCGGTCAACGGTTGCAGCGCAGGCAACCGGCCAATGATGTGTTCATTGGATTGAGCCCGTTTACTCATCGCAGTGGCAATCAAGGAAGGGCAAATTACGTTTGCCCGAATACGATGGGGTGCATAATAGCTCGCCATAGAGCGCGTCAAACTAATTACCGCCCCTTTGCTGGCTGCGTAGGCATGCGTGCTGAAATCTTCGTCGCCTCCAACCAGTCCCAAAACAGATGCCAGATTCACAATCGCGCCCCCTCCTTGCTCTAGCATATCTTCCACGAGATATTTGCAGCACAGGTACATGCTTTTCAGATTCACATCCATCGTCCAATCCCATCCCTCTTCAGTACACAGGTGAACAGGTCCATCACCATGACGCCGGCCACTCGCGCCAACAACGTTAAAAGCCACGTTGATATGCCCAAGCGTATTGATTGTAGTCTGAATCGCGTTTTTGACGGCTAAATCATTCGTGACATCAGTCTGCACAAAAAGACCTTCGCCGCCCTTCGTCTTGATCGCTTCTATGACCTCCTGGCCGGCCGCTTCATCAATATCAAGCCCACTTACCCGAGCGCCATGCTCTGCGAAGAGCAACGCCGCTGCGCGCCCAATACCACTACCAATACCGGTAACCAGCGCTGTTTTGTCTTTTAAAAGCATATAACAGTACAATTAATCTT
>JAHQVL010000414.1 GCA_019634345.1 Rhodothermaceae bacterium | reverse complement strand
GAATACATGTACTCATTTAGCCCTAGCTGTTCTATGTGCGGGCGCTCTGCTGATTGGTTGTAATCCAGGGTCATCGCAACCTAATACTGGCGCAGCTACTCTTCAAGTAGTGGCCACTACCA
This sequence comes from Rhodothermaceae bacterium, assembly GCA_019634345.1. GTDB lineage: Bacteria > Bacteroidota > Rhodothermia > Rhodothermales > JAHQVL01 > JAHQVL01. The sequence continues at coordinate 19,531 of JAHQVL010000414.1, read as the reverse complement.
GTATCGTCGCTGATCTCGTATCAGAACTCGGAGGCGAGCACGTACAGGTGAATGGCCTAATGGGACCAGGAATCGATCCGCACCTGTACAAAGCAAGTGAAGGCGATGTCATAAAGATGGCCCAGGCCGACGTCATTTTTTACAATGGCCTGCATCTGGAAGGAAAGATGACGGATGTTTTTGAGCAAATGAATAGCAAAGGCATCCATACGTATGAAATAGCAAAAGAAGCTCTCCCTGACTCTGTTCTTATCCGATCGACAAACTTCTCAGGCACCCATGATCCGCACGTCTGGTTCGACGTATCCCTGTGGCGGCAATGTGCTCATTACGTAGCTGAAGTACTTAGCTCTATGAAGCCGGATGCATCTTCCTATTTTACGGAGCGCACGGCAGCATACGTCCGTTCACTCGAAGAACTCGAACAGTATGTGCGTGATAAAGCATCTACGGTTCCTGAATCACAACGCGTCCTAATAACATCTCACGACGCGTTTGGTTATTTCGGAGAAGCATATGGGTTCGAAGTACGCGCCCTCCAGGGTTTGAGTACAGTAACTGAAGCAGGTACTGCGGATGTCCAAGAACTGGCCACCTTCGTAGCAGAGCGACAAATTCCTGCTTTGTTTATCGAATCCTCTGTTTCACCCAGGGGGATTGAAGCAGTTAAAGCTGCCGTAGAATCTAGAAACTTTGCTGTTGAGATCGGTGGTTATTTATATTCCGATGCGCTGGGAGACCCTGATGGCCCCGAAGCGACATACATAGGCACTGTCCGGCATAACATCGATACCATTGTTAGCGGACTGACCTCATCTACTACCCATACGGCATCCGAGTAAGGCTATGTCGAGTAATCCTGCGTCGACTACACCTTTGCCCACAGAACCTATGATTGTGACGAAAGAGTCAGCAATTATCGTACGCGACCTAACCGTAGCTTACCGAGACAAACCCGTCTTGTGGGATATTGACCTGACTGTTCCTAAAGGGATTTTAATGGCGATTGTAGGCCCAAATGGTGCCGGCAAAACCACACTTATTAAATCTATCCTTGGGTTGTTAAAAATTGCAGCGGGTCAAGTCCTCATTTTTGACCGGCTTTATAAACAACAACGCCACCGGGTAGCATACGTCCCTCAACGCGGCACTGTGGACTGGGAATTCCCCACCAGTGTATTGGACGTAGTATTAATGGGCCTATATGGAAAACTAGGATGGTTCAAGCGGCCAGGGAAAAAGGAGAAGGCCACTGCTCGGGAAGCCTTGAGGCAAGTAGGTATCGAGGAATTGCAAAACAGGCAAATTAAACAGCTATCCGGCGGACAACAGCAGCGCGTATTTCTAGCAAGAGCCCTGGTACAGGATGCTGATCTGTATTTTATGGATGAGCCCTTTCAAGGTGTTGATGCAACAACCGAAAGAGCCATCATCGACTTGCTCCGTTCCCTTAGAGAAAAAGGCAAAACTGTTCTTGTGGTTCATCACGACCTTCAAACGGTTCAAGAATACTTTGACCATGTGATGCTCCTCAACGTTAGAAAAATCGCAAGCGGCCCCATTAAGGAAGTGTTTACGCTCGACAACCTTCGCAAAACGTATGGAGGTCGTGTAGGCTTTTTACAGGCAAGCCAGGAAGCTCAGAACATACCTGAAGAGCCTGCTAACGTTGAATAGCACCCGCCAAGAGCATGCTTGAGTTTTTTTCTGACTATACCATTCGTACTGTTACCCTTGGAGCCGCCTTACTCGGTATCGTAAGCGGCGCGCTGGGGACGTATGCCGTTTTGCGAAGGCAGAGCCTCCTCGGAGATGCTATTTCTCATGCTGCTTTACCCGGTATTGCTATCGCTTTTTTGATCACTGGGACCAAATCCTCTGCGATATTAATGTTGGGCGCGATGATCGCCGGCTGGATCGCCACGCTAATCGTGCTTGCAATTACCAAAAACACCCGGGTATCCTATGATAGTTCGTTAGGCACCATCCTGTCTGTTTTTTTTGGATTTGGCCTTGTGCTTCTCACACTGATTCAAAAGCTCCCCAATGCCAACCAGGCCGGCCTGAGCACCTTCCTTTTTGGACAAGCCGCAGCTCTTGTACAGGAGGAGGTTATCACGATGTCCATCTTTGGAATCTGTGCCTTAATTCCGGTCGCGCTTTTTTGGAAAGAATTTTCCTTGTTGGCTTTTGATCCGGAATTCGGTAAGAGCTTAGGACTTCCGATGCAATGGATCGACGTCCTCTTGACCAGTTTGCTTGTGGTCGCTATAGTTATCGGGCTTCAAACTGTGGGTGTCGTTCTTATGAGCGCGATGCTCGTAGCACCAGCCGTTGCCGCACGTCAATGGACCGATAGGCTGGGTGTCATGCTCATTTTATCTGCCTTTTTTGGTGCTCTCTCCGGAATCTCAGGTACGCTAATCAGTAGCTCAGTCACCAAATTGCCAACGGGACCAACCATTGTGCTGTGTGTTAGTTTTTTGGTGACGGTCTCGTTACTCCTGGCTCCAAATCGGGGCATCTTCTGGCAATATCTAGCCAGCAGAAAAAATGCCGAACGGCTCAAGTTAGACACGGTCTTGATGGACGTATACGCCCTTGCTGCTCAGCATACTCCAATGACCCATCCGCATGCTGAGTCTGTACTAAACGTCATGAACGAGTTGTCTGCAAAAACAGCAAAAAGCCTCTCCAGGCTTTCTGAACTGGGACTGGTAGAAGAAGCCAGTACGGGCCACTGGTCGCTCACAGAACGCGGTCAACAATATGTTGAACAGTTGATCAATGACCGGTTTTATTTAGAAGAGTAGCATGCATCAAGCGCAACTAGAAATACAGTTCATTGCTATCATCGTAGCCGCTTGTTGTGCATTGCCGGGCGTGTTTCTCGTCCTGCGAAAAATGGCTATGATGAGCGACGCCATTAGCCATGCCATACTGCCTGGGATCGTATTAGCGTTTTTTGCTACTCAGGATCTGAACCATCCTCTCCTTATTCTCGCTGCAGCCACTACTGGCTTGCTTACCGTAGCACTTGTTGAAGGCATCCGTCACACCCGGCTCATTGCCGAAGATGCTGCGATTGGGATCGTCTTCCCTGCGTTATTCAGCCTAGGGGTAATCTTGATTGCTCAATTTGCAGGAGATGTACATCTCGACACAGATGCGGTTTTGTTAGGCGAGCTGGCATTTGCTCCCTTTGATCGATTTGTTATCGGAGGCACAGATTTAGGCCCTCGGTCCCTCTGGATTATGACAGGGATATTGATTGCAAATATGATCTTTATTGGTCTGCTGTATAAGGAGTTGAAAATAGCCACCTTTGATGCCGGCCTGGCTGCCTCATTGGGCTTCACCCCAGTGATCCTACATTATTGCTTGATGGGAATGGTCTCGATAACCGCCGTGGGCGCGTTTGATGCTGTAGGCTCTATTTTGGTGGTTGCTCTTATGGTAGGCCCTGCCGCATCGGCATACTTGATTACCGACCGACTTTCCCACCTGATTGGATTGAGTGTGCTGATAGGAATACTTTCTGCCTTATCAGGGTACTGGGTAGCTCACCTGTTGGATGTCTCCATTGCTGGATCGATGGCTAGCATGGTTGGCGTGGCATTTGTCTGTACCCTGTTCCTGGCTCCTCAGCGAGGGATCCTGGCCGTGTTATACACACAACGCGTACAAAAGCTGTTCTTCGCTTCTAAGATGTTGACGATACACCTGGCCAACCATGAAGGAACTGCTGATGAAGAAAGAGAAAGCTCAGTAGATCACCTGGAAGACCACCTGACCTGGAGCCCTGCATTTGCCAATCGCGTTATCACATTTTCCACCCAAAAGGGCTATGTTCACAATGAAGGCAACAGACTTTCGCTTACAGAACGAGGCAGGGAGTTAGCCAACGAGGCCATTGTGCATGACTAAATCGTACCTACCTAAACAGGTTTGATCGCGACGAGTCCGTATTCCTGATGGTAAGCAACAAGGATTTCGTAACGATCAAACCTACTTATGCAGTTTGTCTTTCGATATAGGCTTCAAGTTCACTGCTCACAGCTTTGAGATTTGCCTCCAGGAGATCAATCTTTTGCCGTGTATCATTTCCTAGCTCTCCTTTGTGCCCGTGTTCTTCAATGTCTTTGCAGATATCCGAGGCAGCCAGTGCACCAAATGTGGCACTGCTTGATTTGAGAGTATGAGCGGCCCTTTCCAGTTCGGATGCATCTCCTTCTTCCTGGGCACTCCGAATGTTGCTCATCAATTCGGCGCCATCCTCAAGAAAGTCCCGAATCAATCCGCTAGCAAATTCGAGATCATTTCCTAACATTACAACGAGTTCAGAGAGTACGTTGTAATCAATGACAGAATCTGCTGAGGAATCTTGGAGCTCATCTTCAGTTTCTTCTTCACTATCGGAGCGGGTTATTGCCGGCATCCTATCAAACGCGTGCTGCAAATCTTCAACCCGAATGGGCTTGCTCACGTAGTCATTCATTCCTGCAGCCAAACAGCGTTCCCGATCTCCATGCATTGCATTGGCTGTAAGAGCAATGATGTAAGGTCTGACGCCTTCTGGATATTTCTCAACTATCTGCCGTGTGGCTTCAAGTCCATCCATTTCTGGCATTTGCATATCCATCAGGATTACATCAAACCTCTTCTTCTCTAAAGCCTCCAGCACTTCAACCCCGTTGCCGGCAACTTCAGCCTCATGACCTATTCGTTTTAACATTCGAAGAGCAACCTTCTGATTAACTGGGTTATCTTCGGCAAGTAGTATTTGCATGAGTAGCTTCGATTAATGCATGTTCCTCTCGATTACACACACGTCGTATATAATCATGATTATATATCGGCTAATTGTGAAATAACTTGAGTTTTAAAGCTCCGATTATTTCTGAACTGCACTAGTTTTTTCTTCATCACGCGCCTCCTCGATAAGAATTTCAAGAAGTTTATTTTGCCGTAAAAGGCCTAGTCTAATGTCAATAAGCGAATTCAAGCACTTACGTGCAATTATTTTCTCACGATAAACAGCGGTAGCTGACTTTGACATCGTCTCCAACTTGTTGGGATAGTATACAACCGTACACTTTTCTTATCTCTCGGCACGTTTGAATAACTCTGCACAAGTTACTATCAAAATTGCGAGAGGAGGGCAAAATTGCGAGATGAAGGACTTACTTTTCAGTTGAAGAACCATTCATCTCTCGATAAAGCAGTTCTTGTTCGAAAAATCTGGTCAGAAAGTGCTGGATAAAGGCAGAAGACTTATTTAGTCTGTAATAAACCGTTTGCGCATCTCGCCGATAATCAACCAATGCTTGTTTCTTCAGTTTTTTCAACTGTTGTGAAATTGCTGGAGAGGTAAGCTGAAGTATTGAAGCCAAGTCATTGACTCGTACTTCTTCCTTGCGCCACAAAAGATACAAGATCGCCATTCTGGTAGGATTTCCGGCGGCGTTCATCATTCCCGTTAAGGTAGTTAGCTGTTTATTACCTTCTAGTGTGCGTCTGAGCGATTCAATTTGCCATGTCTCCATTCCGGAGCCAAGCTTATTTGTCCCGTTTTTGTACTCAACCATAGTAGGTTCTCGTTAACTTTATTTAGCGTTTGAGTACGATATCGGCAAAATTGTCCGACCATTAATCGGAAGTGATTTTTTTTACGGGTTCATGACTTTTTAAGAAGAAATTTTTTCCACCAGGGGTAATAAAAAAAGCTCCCAACCAGCATCAAATCCGGAAGGGAGCTTCGTAATTTCAAAGTATTTAGATCACTAATTTGATCTCCGCCTCGAATTCTTGTGATCCTGAATGCGCCGGCTCATGGCAAGCACAAAGCCGCCCGTCAGAACAAACAACCCGAGCCATACCAGGTTGATGAACGGTTTTTCATAAGCTTGTACCACGACCCAATCCTCCGTTTCAGCCTTAGCGCCTTCTACGATAAAGTTAGCATTTCCATTATCTACATTCATTCCCACAAACGTCACAGTCAGGCCCCAGTCCGAGATCCTGTTTTGAATAAACTGCTGCTGCCCATCTTGCAGAACTACATAAATAGGACTCAACCCACGCACTTCACGTGCATTTGTACTTGTCAGATTTAATTGAGCAGCCACTGCGATCGCTGTTGAATCGGGAATGAGATCCGAGCTTACTTCAGTATCGAAGTTCATAAACTTCAAGTAATACGCCCCGTTGTTCAATGAAATGGAGTCTCCTCGGGACAACGTAAAGGACGAACCAGATGGATCACCGTCGTCTTCTTCAGTATCAAACATCAAATGCGGAGAAACGGCGACAAAGATGTCTTTCTCGAAGTACATCTGTATATCAGGATTTTGAATCCATTGGTCTTTGTTACTCTTGTAAACAACAGGCTTCATTGTAAATGAACGCCCTCTTGGATCTACAAAATCTATGATATATTGAGGCCTGCCTTCGGCCGTAATATCTTTTCCACGGTAGCTAACCTCATATCCTTCCACCGTTCTGGTTTGCCCCAGGTCAAGAATAAAGTTCTCACGTGCGGCTTCTTGTCCACTGCCAGCCAATGGATTATTAAAACTGCTGGAGGCTATAATCCCGAGTATCATGATCATGAACCCGATATGCGAAATCGCTCCTCCAGCAAGGCGCATATTCCCCCGCCCTATTTTCCATAGCACCAGGCTGTTTCCAAAAAGGGCAAAGAAGGTCACAAATAACAACAGCAGTAACAAGACACCCGCTCCATGCATATTCCAGAAGGCAGTAACCCCACTAAACAAGGCAGCTTGATTCACATTTTCAATGACCATCTCGCTTGCAAGCACCGACCTGGTTTGCTCGACAAACGGCGTGAAGATCAATACTAAAACGGTACAAACAACAGACAAAGCGATGGGTTTGACCAACACTCTATTGATGCTTTCGACGGACATCTTATTCCACCAGAATAACTGCCCCAAGCCAGCAAGAAAGATAAACCCTATAGAAAGAGGCAACGTCCACTCGTTATAGAACGAAATAGGAACAGCAGAAGGATTGTCTCTAAAGATCCGCCCAAGGATGGGTGCACTGGTGCCAAGAATAACAACAACGGCGATTCCGCACAGAAGCAAAGCCCCGGAGAAGATCATAAACTCGCGAGATAGCATGTTGGGCTCGCGCGACGGTTTGGGAAGTTCGGTGTATCGCAGAGCGAACAAACCAAATCCTACACCAGCCATTGATACAATCCATATAAGCAACTGGTTGTAGAGGCCCAGATCAACAAAGGAGTGGACAGATACATCGCCAAGAATACCGCTACGGGTTAAGAACGTAGAGTAAACAACCAGAATAAAACCAAGGACACAAAGGAAGAGCGCAGATTTATGAGAAGCCCCGCTTTTTTTCTGCACAATCATCATATGGAGTGCTGCAACGCCAATGATCCAGGGCACAAGCGACGAATTCTCTACGGGATCCCACGCCCAATAGCCTCCAAAAGAAAGCGTTTCATAGGCCCAATACCCTCCCATCGCAATTCCAACACCAAGAATCATCACCGCGAAAATGGTCCAGGGTAATGCCGGGCGAACCCACTCCGTATACTTTTTCATCCACAACGCACCAATCGCAAACGCGAAGGGGACAATCATGGCTGTGAATCCGACAAAGAGCGTGGGTGGATGAATCGCCATCCAGTAGTTCTGCAAGAGATCATTCAAGCCACTGCCATCAGGCGGAATAAAGCCCAGTGGAGTCTGCGGGAATTTCTCGTAGATCAACATAAAGGGCGAAGACCCAATATCTACCGGCCCTACCTTTAGCCCAACAATCATTGATATCAGGAAAAACTGACAGAAGGACACGACAGACATCACAGCAGACTCATAAAAGCCAGCCCATCGCATCAATGCCAGCCCCATTAAGCTCATCATCACAATCCATAGCATGAAGGATCCTTCTTGACCAGCCCAAAGCGAGGAAAGGAGAAAGTAGCCGGGTAGGTCCCTGGAGGATTGCTGCCACACATAGGCATATTGAAACTGATGATTAAAAATCATATATGACAATATGACCGTCGCTACAATGGTACAGGCACTCATCACAATCCAGGAAACGCGACCTACACGCCTCCAGTCTATCTGTTTCGACTTATCCTGTACTCCGAAAAAGTAGGCAAACCCCGCCATACCGCACGAAACAAAGCCCAGAATTAAAAGCAGTTGACCTATCGTTCCTAACATGATTTTTGGTATATAGTTATTCCTTTACCGTTGAAAGGAATTTGGTATAATGGGTTCCTCTTTTTAATCGATCAAACGCGTAAGATACGTATAATTCGGGCAATTACTCACAGGTACCATTAGCCATAAACCAACAACGAGTGAGCCCTGAATTCTGGAAATAGTCAAATAACAAATCGCCGACCTTCTCTATACCAAACCTTGCAGGGTGTGTACCGTCATCTTTAAAATCGTCGGGCACCCAAAAGACGCCGTCTTGCCTTGGTTCTTCTCCATTCGCCCATAGGTAGGGTCCCCATGCAGCCCACGGAGCTACAGTGGAGTAATTCAGATCTCCTGCTACATTATCGATGGGTGCATGTTCTTGATGCATTTGATTTATTTGCGCTTCCAATACCCATTTTACGGCAAACCCGGTTTCATAGGCATAAGGCTCTGGGTTGAGATCTGTTGTGGCATACCCAGCAAACAATCGAGACGAAAAGAACACCATCTTTAAGTTAGGATACCGTTCCTTGAGGGCTCGCAAGATATTGCCATATTGCTCTTTTAAATACACAGCGTCTGCTGCAGGATCGGGCAAGGATACTGACGGACGCGCATTTGTGAGATTGATCCATGCAACCTGGACTTGCAACTCGCTATGACCAAAAGGCTCCAATTCCTCATCGAGGACACGGCGATATGTCGCGTCATCTGCTATCTCCCACTTCTCCGCTGTTTTTCCAGGATCTGCTCCATCGATCAAAACAAGGTTTGCATTATACGTACTCTGATTATCTAAAAATCGAGACATAAACGTCCCTTGTTTGCATGGATCGTTTGGGTCGGCCACACCGCAAAACATAGAGGATGTATTAGACATCCCAACAGACGTCATAATGATCTTCCCGTTTGGATCGGGCTGACCTTGTAGGTTCAACGGTTCAATTTGACGGGCTATCTCGACCCCTGCCTGGTAGTGTGCATCGGGTATTTCGTTTTTGCCTTCTGGATAGAGCCCGCCTTCGTAAGTACCCAGGTAAGCAACGCCATTCATATCCAGAAGGGGCACTTTTGCATCAGTCCCTTTTAGGATTGAAATAATCTCAGTTGTATTATTTCGGACGACCCGCTCGTCAACAAATGAAGCGTACCCGTCCTTGCTAACCTCGATACGGACCAGTGTCTCGTCCATCGTGCCCTGTGTTTCCGACCCGGTCATTTGCCTTCCTGCTGATCCAGCAGCAATGGGTATGGCTCCCGGCTGATCTAACCGAACCAACTTTCCAGTCGATATACCTCGCTCATGCAGAACCCTATATACATATACGCCTTGTGAGAGGTGATCAAGCTCCAAATTGAGTACAAACCCTCCGTCTACTCGTTCGCTTCGATACGATACCTGCACCCTGCGCCCCTGGATATCAAAGAGTTGAACGTCTTGAAACGATTCGAGCGTGCCAGATACGATCACCTTAGCAGATCGATAAGCAGGATTGGGGTACACGTCTGATGTGAGCGTGGTAGTGTTTACAGGACGCTCGTCTTCTGTAGAAACAGGTATTTGGCCGCTAAACAGATAACAGCCGTTTGGGCCTGTTGTACCCAACAATGAAATAACATCCCAGGATAACGTAACCGACGCATCAGCAAGCCCTGCTTCCGTGCTCGCGTCTACAGCACATACTTGAACCTGTGTAGACTGTGCCCATAATGTACCTGGAAGCAAACTTACTACACCAAACCATATAAAAAGGCACCGAAGACGTACATAATTCTTCAGCCCCCCTGTAAAAAGAGCTACACGCATTAAAAAGCTACTTTTAAAAGTTTCAACTAAATATCCTTGAACAACGTAGTACAGGGGTGCTTTCCAAAACCGAACCAAAGGGTGTGAGAAATCGTTCATCACACCCTTAGTTCACAGGAAAATAATATGGAGCACACGGTTAACTCAGTGATGTATCATTGCAAGCCGGCTCTCCGGCAGAAGTCAACAAATCAAATACACGTGTTATTGACACGTCCCCCCATTTTCTAAGAACCAGCACTTCGTATGGGGCGAGGATTTAAAGAAATCCAGAAGCATTGTACCTACCTTTTCTTCTCCAAACATGGAAGGATGTGTACCATCGCCTTCCAGGTCTTGAGGCTCCCAAATCAACCCGTCCGAGCGCGGATTCATCCCATCTGCCCAGAAATAGGCTCCCCAGGCTACCCAGGCTGCTGATCCTGAATAGTTCATATCGCCAGCTACATCATCAATGCCATTGCCGTCCATTTGATCGATTTGTGCTTCAATCAAGAACTTGACACTAAAGCCTGATTCATAAGCATAAGGTTCAGGGTTCAGGACGGTAGCGGCATACCCGGCATAAATTCGACTCGACAGGAATACCTGTTTCAAATTCGGGTACCGTACTCTCAGCGCTCGAACAATTTCTGCTATCTGTGATTCGAGGATATACGCGTCAGCATCTTGATTGGGTAAGCTTGACGAAGGGCCGGGATTAGCGACTTTCACCCAGGCAATCTGAACCTGGTTTTCGCTCAGCCCTTGAGGAGTCAGATGTTCGCTCACAACGCGGTCGTAGTTATCATCATTAGGATCAACCCAATCTTTGGCAGACTGCCCCCCTTTTGCGCCATTCACAATGACCAAAGAAGTTGTATTCAATTCGGGATCAGCTAAGGCCTGCCCCATAAAGGTCCAAGAATCACACGGACTGTCTCCTTGTTTGGAGCAAAACTCCTGGGTAGTATTCGACATCCCGAGAGATACCATCACGTATTTCCCATTTGGAGAGGGATTACCATTCGTATCCAGCGGTTCTATACTATTTGCGAAATCAATACCTGCCTGGTAGTGAACAGCCGGCATATCGTTGGAAGCATTTGGATACAAGCCTCCTGTAAATCCTTTGTATGTTTGAGCGCCCATGTCGATCAGTGGAATCATATCGCTTGTTTGCCCAGGCTCAGTAACGGTGATATTAAAGGTCTCCTCAGTACTGCCCATCCCGTCGCTGGCAAGGACAGAGGCTAAATACACCCCGGCATCTCCAGACTCTGGCAGTATCGTCAGCAAACCGTTGCCATCCCCATTATCATTAAGGACATAAAAGCCAGAGCCAACACTACTTCCCTGTGAATCCTCAATATCTACAGAAAAAGAAATAGGATCGCCATCTGCGTCGGTCGCTGTAAGGGTAACTGTAATCGAATTCCCCTCTTGCACGGCTCGGTTATCAATTGCGCTGATCACAGGCAAGCTGTTTCCGCCCGGCGATTCTACAGTGATACCAAACGTTAGCTCGGTATTTCCTTGTCCGTCGCTGGCTCCAATGGTTGCTATATAAGTACCTGCGTCCCCATTACCAGGCGTCACGTCGAGTGTCCCTGTTCCATCTCCACCATCACTAAACGAGAAAAACCCAGGAGCTACATCATTGCCCTGCCCGTCTTGAATACCTGCTGACAAGGAGATAGGATCGCTATCGGCATCGGTCGCCTCTACACCTACAGAAAGAGTCGCCCCCTCGGCTACGCTTTGATCATTCAGCGCGCTGATTACTGGTAGTGAATTGCCTCCAGGTGAGGTCACTGTTATCATAAATGAGCGCTCGACAGACGCAGTACCATCGGTTACTGCAACGGCGACGGAGTAAGCTCCCGCATCTCCAGCCTGCGTGGCAAGCTCTAATTCGGCGGTACCGTCTCCCATATCTTGGAATGTATGGAAGCCATTCCGAACCGTTCCACCGCCAGCGGCTTCAAGGGTCAGCGTATATACCAGGGCATCGCCTTCGGCATCACTGGCCGTAAATTGAGTCGTGTTGGTTGCCCCTTCTGGAATCGTAACATCACTAATTGGGTTCAAGTCTGGCGGGGTATTCACCTGGGTAGACTGCACGTCCACATTAAATGACTCATTGCTCGTTGCCTGCCCGTCATCAGCAGTAACTGCTACATCATACATACCGGCATCCCCTTGAATGGGCATCATTTCAAACCGGCCCGTATTGTCTCCAAAGTCGACAAAGGTATATCGATTCGTATTTACCGGTACCCCTTCTTTATTCACTGTTACCGATAACGTTAGAGGATCGTCTTCCCCGTCGGCTGCGAATACATCGACCACCAGAGTGTCATTTTCTTGTACAGCCCCGTCGCTGATATTTGCAATTACAGGCGGGGTATTCGAGTTGGAATTCTGAGGAGAAAGCGTAAGATCTACACGATCGCCGTCGTTTACTTCCATGTCAATCATCAAGTCGTTGTAGTCTTGCTTAGAGACTTCCAAACGAATCTGGCTACTAACAGACTTGTTTAATTCAGACGAACCCCAATCGTCCTGAGCTGATAATTGAATATCGGGCGCTCCAGAAGAAGAGCCGCCCTGAACTTTTATAAAGGTACCAGACTCGTATTCACTGGCTGTGTAAAGCCGAAACGCGTAAATACCTGGAGACATGGCTCCCAGTGAGATATCAAGTTTATGATGCCCTTGTGCAATCGTTCTCGAAAAAGGCGCGCTTATGCTTCTACCCTGAATATCATAAATCTCCAGCGTAATAGCTTCGGCATTGCTTAGAGAAAACGGAATAGTTAGTGCACCCGATGTCGGATTGGGATAGGGCGAGCCCAGGCTAAATGCTTCAGGGGCCCCAGGCAGATCTTCGTTACTTACTGAAAGTGGGATATTTAGATCTGTACAACCATTGATCCCTGTACTTCCTGATACACTATTAGACTCATCAACACTCCCCGTTACGGTTGCATCCGCAACAGGTATAGAGTTATCGGCATCAGTTATACAAACAGTAACCTGTAAAACACTCTGCGACTGTGCTTGCGCAGCAATTGGTACACACAAAAACAGCAACAGATACTTATAGGAAGATCTGAAAAGAGACATATTAGATCGGGAGAATAATGACAAAGAGAGCGTTGTGAAGTATTTCACGATGTACTCATGCCGCAAAGAGGGGCTAGATGCAACTGAGTAGATTTCCATGAACAGTAATCACTCGTTAATTAAAAAACCGTGCCAAATTCTAATGAGCGAAACGCCTGCCCGATTGTTGATTCAACAACCAGGCAGGCGTTTGCAATTACAATTGGATAGGATCGTCCCATCCAGGTATGGTTTACTTGAGCAGAGTCACTCGATGAACCTGCACTTCTGCACCCATCGCGAGGCGAACAAGATATATACCACTTGGGACCGTTGCACCTGAGAAGGAGCGTCCATCCCATTGTACTTCATGCCAGCCTGCGTTCATTTCCTGATTCACCAGTACAGCTACTTCACGGCCAAGTATATCGTATACAGCCATAGAAATCGCACCCGATTCAGGAAGTGCAAAACGGATGTTCGTCGTAGGATTGAACGGGTTCGGGTAGTTTCCTTCAAGGACGAACTCTTCTGGTAATGCAGGAGAATCATCGTTAATACCCATTTTTCCGTCCTCAAGGCCTGCTTTAGCCGAAGCTACATCCGGAGCGCTTGTCGCTCTTGGGCTCTCATCCGGACCTTCGCCTGATGGCTCAAAGGAATCATCAGTTGTCAGAACAAGTTTGTCGATGGATGTACCATCTTCACGCATCCCGAGTTGTACCGACTGCGCCCCTGCAGAAGCAACATTAACGACCTTCGCATCTCCGCCCTTCTGCAACTCGACCCACGTCCATGAGCCCGTTGTGCTCGCTACAAATCCGTTAGCATCTTCAACGAGAGCGCCGTCATACCCCACATAGATGGAGTTACCTCTTGTATTCGGGGCATACAATCGTCCCCAAACATAGTAGTCTCCCGTGGTAGAGAACTCGATATCAAAGGAGATCTCAGGACTGTCCGTCTCAGGATCGCTATTAATTTGAGTTCCATTATCGGGATCACTCAGCATGTAACCAGCACCGCTAAAGCCTGCGTTGGTTGTAGTGAAAAGCCAGCTATGGCCATCTCGATCGATTATGCTATGGTAATTTTCACTTTCCATAACCACCATCCCGTCAGCTTCAAGGAATGCGCCTACAGCGTTCGGATCGGTAATCAAGATCAGTTCGGTAGCAGAACCAGTAGCTCCTTCGTCATCAGTAACCGTTAAGGTTACTGTGTAAGAACCATAATCTGCATACGTGTGGCTGACAGAGCTTCCGGTATCGGAGTTGCCGTCACCGAAGTCCCAGTCATAGCTTACAACGGATACGTCATCTGTAGATCCAGATCCATCAAAGGTAAATTCGAACTCTGTTCCTCCTGCTGTGACTGAGATATCAGCTACAGGCGGTTGGTTAACAGGGTCTCCATTACCATCTCGTGGACTTTCAACCGGGCCGTCTCCCGTAGGTACAAACCCTGCATCGGTAGAAAGCACGACTTTGTCGATGTAAACACCGTCTTCACCCATCCACACATTGATATCCTGAAGACCTGTAGAAGTAATTTCAACTGTACCAACAGCGCCACCCGTAGTGGTGTTCACCCAGGTCCAGCTACTGAACGTAGTTGTAGCAAGAGGGTCATCAATAGAAACCCCGCCGGCGCCGGCATAGGTTTTATTACCTCTCACGTCAGATCCCCACAAGCGATGCCATACATAGTAGGTACCGGTCGTCGTGAAGTCTGCCTGGAAGACCAATTCTGGGCTGGAAGTTTCAGGGTTGTTTCGAACACGAGTGTTATCGTCCGGATCCGCTTTCATTGCTGAAGCCCCGCTAAATCCTGCTTGATCGGTTGAACTGATCCACGTATGTCCATCTCTCTCAATGATCGTTTGTGCATTCTCTGCTTCCATGGACAGAAGACCCGCAGATTCGATAAACGCACCAGTACCACTACCCCCTTCGCTGACAGTAACGTCATCCGTCGTCATGCCAGTAGCACCCTCATCATCCGTAACGGTAAGGGTTATGGTGTAGGTGCCATCAACCGCATAGGTATGCGATGCTGTTACACCCGTACCTGTATTTCCATCACCGAAGTCCCAATCATAACTTACGATCGAACCATCATCTGAGGAAGCATTCGCGTCGACATCTACCATCAAATCTGTAGTTGTCGCTGTAAAGCTCGCTACAGGTGGATTGTTACCTCCGGCGCTCACCGTAACCATATCCGTCGTCATGCCTGTGGCACCTTCATCATCGGTTACTGTAAGGGTGATGGTGTAGGTACCATCAACCGCATAGGTATGCGAAGCTGTTACTCCCGTATCTGTATTTCCATCGCCGAAGTCCCAATCATAGCTCACGATTGAACCATCGTCTGAGGAAGCTGAGGCATCAACATCTACCATTAAGTCGGTAATCGTTGATGTGAAGCTGGCTACCGGCGGATTGTTGCCGATGACACCGTCCTCAGTGATTAGAACACGTTGATTGATCCCCAAAGAGGTAATCGTCTGAACAGTTCCAGATGGCCAGTTGATCGTCAATGAGGTAATAGAAGCGTTGTTGGCTATACCAAAGTACGCACCCGCATCGTCACCACCGCCCAGGCTGGACCCAGAGCGTGTTTCATAATACTGGGTCACACCATCTGGAGTGGTCAATTCAAGCCAAGCGCCAATTCCATCACGGTTACTGGTAGTCCCTTCCAGGTCTACAATAAGCCAGTTATTTCCGTTGGTGTTGTCATTACGGAATAAACGGAACGTACCACCGTGGTTCACTAAGAACAAGTCCGGATCACCGTCTCCATCATAGTCACCAAACACAGGAGATCGTCCGTGTTCTCCGTCGTTCACACCACTTGTGGCGGATACATTCGAGAAGGTGCCTCCATTGTTACTCCATAATACGTTAGGATCAGGAGTCTGCTCGATGAATACACGGCCGGCAGCCATGTAGAGGTCTTGCCACCCGTCCAAGTCGTAATCGAAGAAGTTTGCGCCCCAAGAGAACAGCGTGCTGTTTACACCTGCAGCATTCGTTGCATCTGTAAACGTTCCATCTCCATCATTTTGCAGGAGAATCGTACCTGCTCGCGTTGGGTTGATATCTCCAGTGCTTCCATTGTCCGTGTAGAAATAGTCCATATCTCCATCACGGTCGTAGTCACCAACAGCGATACCCATTCCATTTTGACAGAAATCAGCATTCGCAGATGAACTTACTTCAGTGAAGGTCCAGTCTGTCAGGCCGTCTGTACCGCCATCATTTCTCCAGAGACGCATTGGTCCGGTATCACTGAACGGACAGTCCTTGATCAGATAGATATCCAGGTCGCCGTCATTGTCATAGTCAGTGAATGAACCAATAAAGCTCATGCCTTCGCGGTCTGTGACGCCAAGCAGCATGTCAGATACATCTGTAAAGGTATCGTCTCCGTTGTTGTGGAAAAGATAATCTTTAGCTTGCTGCCGTGCTGTTCCACCAGGGATGGTAGCACCATCAAGGCCTGCATGATGCGCAACGTACAGGTCGAGCAACCCGTCTTCGTCGTAGTCGCCCCAAGACGCTGAGGTGCCACGGCTTTGTTGCATGCTCAGGATATCAGAGCCTGTTGTAGCTGTAACATCCGTAAAGGTGCCGTCGCAATTGTTTTTGTACAGCACATCTTCATCGTTATTCGCCAGGTAGAGATCTTTACATCCGTCGTTGTTATAGTCGGCAGCCGCTACACCGGAACCGTCATGGCTGGCATCTTGCACACCTGCTGCAGCAGCAACGTCCGTAAAGGAGCCTCCATTATTTTGATACAGTCTGTTGGCCTCGGCACGCATGGTTACGTACAGGTCCAAATCACCATCGTTGTCGTAATCAAACCAGGCGGCGCCCGTACCGAGCCCCATCCCGCCGACACTCCAACCATCGTGCGTCAAATCAATGCCAGCAGACACGCTGACATCGGAAAATAAATCTTGGCCTCTAGCCAGTTGGGCATTGCCAATCCCAATACATAGGACGGCAATGACCGCTAGAGTGGTACTTAGTTTTATGTATTTCATTGCAGTACTGTTAGATGTGTTGATGGTGCCTCTAAAGAAGTACAATGGTGGTCAGCCATGTGAGTCGTATGATTCTCCATCAACTTTGCTTTGATCTAATCGTTATTGGGGAGCATAACCAGGAGATGGGGAGCTGGATAGTTGAATGTTACACAGGCGATGATTGCAAATCGCCCTTTGGCTGTCACTCCGAGCTTGTCGAGGAATCTATGCGTTCCATTTGCACTTCTGCTTGAACCATGCATAGATCCCTCCACAAGGCCGGGATGACAGGGTAAATCGTCTTATTTCAAGAGCAACATATTCTGAACCGAAGTAAACTCTCCGGCTGTAATGCGATACAGATATACGCCACTCGCTACCTTCGCTCCGGCATCACTTCGTGCATTCCATTGCGCTTGATGGATACCCGCTGCCAATTCACCATCAACCAGTGTTGCCACTTTTCGACCCATCATATCGAATACCTCTAATTGTACAGTGCTTGCTTGAGGCAACTCGAATGAGATTGTTGTTGTTGGGTTAAATGGATTCGGATAGTTCCGATGAAGAACAAACTCAGTTGGCACTCCATCGATCGATTTTTGGATATCGCCATCAGCAAAGCGCTCAGAAGCCGCTTCTGACGTACACGCAAACCCTGCGTCAGCATTTTGTGCTGGATCATAGGTCAGCGTTGGATGCGTCACATCGTCAACACAGATAAACTGATCCATCGGGCGTGTTGTAAACTCATCGGATACGAGCAACGCGTTTCCATTTGCATCGGTATCCTGTGTATCTGTGCCCGTGAGATCACCGCTAAAGGTACCGGTTACGGTTGCACCTTCAACCACAGCCCCTGTATCGTCGAGAATCAGTATCGTCGCTTCGACGGTCCCAGTACCCTGCGCTCGTTGAACCACCGTAGTGATTGTTTCAACGTGCATCGTACCGGTTGTAGAACCGTCGCTTACAGTTACCGTCTCAGATGCAGAGTCTGTAGCTCCCTGATCATCGGTAACGGTAAGCGTAACCGTGTAGGATCCTGATGCAGCAAATGTATGTACTGGATTTTGATCGGTAGACGAATTTCCATCTCCAAAATCCCAGCTCCAAGATGCAATCGTACCATCTGCATCTGTACTCGCGTCGGTCATGGTTGCTTCGAGTTCAGACGTAGCTACGCTGAAGGCTGCAACAGGAGCTTGATTCCCTCCTTCTTCAATACCTTCACCAGTCAGGCTCACGGTTTGATCTGCATTTAATCCATTGTGCTCGACGAACAAGTCAGCTACTTTCGGTCCACCGCCTGTTGATCCAGACGTTGTTGCGACTTCGATGGCTGAAATGATCGAAGGACGATTTGTGCTGCCAAGCGACAGGTTCACGTCCAAATTGCTATCGGTTGGGGTTACCGTGAACTCCTTCATGGTACCCACTTCGCATCCTACTTCGGCAAACACTTCGTAGTCGGTCAACACTTCAGTGCCTTCGATTTCTACATCGAACACACGGCCACCATCTTGACATCGTACAATCTCAGCGAAGAACAGGCGAACGACAACCTCTTCGCCCGCAGTTACCGGGAAGTCCCACTCGATTGATGGATCGGCTTTCACTGCGTCGATACGCATAGACTGGAAGATCGCCTCAGGAGTCCCCGCAGGAACCGTGGCGTCCAGTGTGATCGCATTTTCGGTCGTTTGAATAGACAAATCGGCATCATTCACGTAAGGAGAAGGACTTGCGTCATCATCTTGATCCCAATCATCCACGAGAGCACCACCCGCATTTACTCTGAAGAGCACAGAGCCGTCTAACATCGGCGCACTCGCTGAAGTAGGACTGAAGGTCACGTTCACCGTACCCGTTCCACCCGCTGGAATAACCATCGTTGCGCCAAAATCATGGCTAAATTCAGCTGCATCAGCACCACTGAGGGATACGTCGGTCACGTCGATGTCTGCTGTGCCGTCGTTTGTCAGCGTAACTGCAACAGGGTCTGAACTTGTACCAACTGGTACCTGGCCGAAGTCGATACTGGTTGGAGAAGCGGTCAGGTTAGATCCTTCTGTTGTTCCAGATTCAGTAACGGTCACTACCTGGTTAACGCCTACGTCATTCAGGATTGAAACTTCGCCTGAAGGCCACATGACTTCGAGAACATCTACGGACGTAGCCGAGCCTAATCCAAACTCTAGAAGCAACTCATTTTGAGAGTGCGCACTTACTGCGCCTTTCATCTGCCGCATTCGAGTTGTGGTACCAACGGTTGCTTTTACAAGCGCGTTGATCGCTGCACGGTTACTTGACGTTGCCTCTAGTTTTACCTGAAGGTAATTGTTTGAATGAGAGGTGATGTTCTCATAGAGATGCAATGGCCCATCT
>JAHQVL010000413.1 GCA_019634345.1 Rhodothermaceae bacterium | reverse complement strand
GGTAAGGATTCCTGATGGAAGCGAATATTGTGGGTTGAGCAAAAGTCGAGGCCTTCAAGCAGGAATACAAGCAAACTGCTGTCCCAGGAGCCCAACTGATGGGTGTCGAATGCAATAGTACGCACAGCATCAGGAGTTCTAAGATCCTCAAACAGCAAGTCGAACCTCGGAAGAGGCGTTGTCAACGTCCAATCCCCAGCCAGCGTAACAGTCAGTGTGTGGTCTTGTTGGTGTGTATCTATATGCATTTAACAATACAACCAAAAGTGTCATTTGGTTGGTTTCGTGTTTCGTGTTTCGGGTTTGTTTCTGGTTGAAAACGAATAAACGCGCTATCAACCCTAAAGCCGACACGCAGATGGGTATGCCCATCTAACTGATTGCGGAGCAATAAACACGAAACCACTCAAATAAATCTATTTGAGTGCTGTAATATACGCTATTATTCGTTCCGCTTGGTTAAGAAATGGGTAATGACGCATAGGGTGGGAATAGAATAACAGAGAATAACGCCTACGCGGTATAGAGTTGGTTGAACTTTTTCTGGTATTCGCTCGGTGTACATCCGGACATTTTTTTGAACAGAGCGCGAAAGGCTTTTTCGTCTGAATAGCCTATGCGTTGAATGACTTCTGAAATCGAACTGTTTTCGCTTTCGAGCCACTGTTTGACTTGTTCTACCTTGATGCGCTGGATATACGTGCGGGGTGTGTCTCCAGTAGCTGCCTTGAATCGCCGATTGAGGCTACGCCGGCTAAGCCCAAAATCCCAGGAGAGGGTATCGAGATTTACAAATGAAGCGGCGTGTTCTTCCAGGTAGTTCTGAATGTTGAGAATAAGCTCATCGCCGTGGTTCTTTTGATTGGAGACGATGAAAAACGGTTTTTGAGATGATCGAGGGTAATCGATTTGGATAAAGCGAGCGATTTGATGTGCCGTTTGCCTGTCAAAATATTTTGCTAATAAATAGACAATCAGGTTAAACGAGGATAGAGTACCCCCGCTGGTATACAATCCTTTAGTATCTGTGATGATCTTTTCCGGAAGCCAATTGACTCGGGGAAATCGTTTCTGAAGATCCGGTATGGCCTGGCAGTGCGAAGAGGCTTCCATTCCATCCAACAGGCCCGTCTTCGCCAGGAGATAAGCCCCCGTGCATAATGAAGCTATCTTGGATCGCCTTTTTCTCATGGCATCTAACCAGGATACCAGGTGAGCATTCAAGGCAAGGGAGGCCTCTGGATCACCAACAACGGACGGTAGAATGATGATGTCGGGATTAAGGTCTTCATCGATATGCGCATCGGCTGTGAGGTTAAGGTAACCACAATCTATGGTTTTGGAATCTTGGGCAGAAACGATCTGAAAATGGAGCGATAACCCGTGCCGTTTTGCAAGATTAAAAATAGTGGAAACGCCTGTAATCGCAAGAGGACTGTTTTCACCGCTGGGAATAACGAGGACGAATCGCATCATACTAAAGGTCAATAAAGAATGGACACAGGAATGGTACACCGTAAAAAGGATACTTAAAACCGAATGGCAAGAAGACCCCCATGAAGAGGCAAATTTGCAGATGCTCGTTGGCCGAACAAAGGGCTATTTTGATAGCGAATCTCTTTCAACTTAGTTACAGACTACATTCGTTATGAACTACTTTACCCTTATTTCCTTGTTCTTGTTGACGTGGATCATGACCTCGCTTAGAACAGAAGACGATCGCATGGCCTTTTTAATAGACCATCTCAAGGAAAGTGAGCAATATATTCTGGATGTGCTCAATGATGTGAATGATACCCACTGGAGCCACAAGGTGAATGATCAAATGTGGTCGATCGGTGAGAGTGCTGAACACATCCTTGTAGCGGAGCAAGCCATCCTGGCGGGTATCCAAAAGAAAATCTCTGAGGATCAGCCCGTCGATAAAGAAGAGCCGCAGTCCGACGAAGCCGTGCTGAACATCTTGTATGATCGAGTGAACAAAAAAGTAAAAACGCTGGAGCCGTTTGAGCCAACTGGGCAGTGGGCATCTAAGGATGAGTTTTTAGGAGCATTCAAAGCATCTCGTGCCACGCTCTATGCATTCATCGAAAACAATGAAATCGATCTACAAAGGTACTTTAATCAGAGCCCGGCCGGAGAAGTCTCACTGCACCAGATGCTATTGGTATTGTCCGGTCATACGGCCCGGCATACCCACCAGATAGAAGAGGTTAAGGAGGCATTGGGCTTATCCACTGCACTAGTGGCGTTTGGTGGACGTGTTAAAGTAAATGTGCATGCGTCAAAACGTGAAGAAATAAAGCGGCTGTTTCAAGATATTTTGTTGTTGGAGATTGACGAGCAGAAAAAATACGATCGCGTGCTTTTTGATGGAGGAGGTTTTGTGGTGTTCTATTATCAAGAGAATGAAGATAAACTACTTGAAAAAGCCGCATTCGCGAATAGCATGCAAGCGGGATTACGCACAACCCCTGCGTATTTCGAGAGCATAAAACGACGAATTCTCGCCTCAGGCGCCGAAGTGTATGACACCGGTTCTACCGTTAATCCCCAAAAAGATTTTTATTTCCACGCCCCTGGCGGACAGGTATTTCGGCTGATCAAAGTAGAGGGTGAACAAGGCGCTGGAGGATAGGGTGATTCAGGTTTCAGGTTCCAAGTTTCAGGTTCCAGGTTTCAAGTTTCTGGTTCCAGGTTGGTTGCTTCATTGCAAACTTAGCAACCAACCTGAAACCTGGAACCTGGAACCTGGAACCTGAAACCTGAATCAATGCGCGGGCACGGTTCGATCTCGGGCCCATTCCCGCATGTAATCGATCTGCTCTTTCATAACTACCGAGAGCGGCTGGGTAGCTATGATTTCGCTTACCAAGACGTCGTTGGTAAGTTGGTCGGCATGCCCCATTGCTGAATACATGCCGGCAACTATTGCTTGCTCGATTTCTGCGCCTGAGAACAACTCGGTGAGATCAGCGAGTTGTTCGAGGTCAAACGCTGCAGGGTTCAGGGCGCGCTTTTTCAGGTGGATAGAGAAGATGAGCTGGCGTGTTTCTCGATCCGGTAGGTCGACAAAAAAGATCTCATCGAGCCGTCCTTTGCGTAACAATTCAGGGGGAAGCGATTGGATGTCGTTCGCGGTAGCCACGATAAATACAGCGGATTTACGCTCTGCCATCCAGGTAAGCAGGGTGCCTAGTAGTCGTTTGGATGTGCCGTTGTCTGAGTCCGACGTCGCAATGCCTTTTTCGATTTCATCGAGCCAAAGGACGCACGGCGCCATGGTTTCCGCCATCTTTAATGCTTCCCGAGTACGCCGCTCCGTTTCCCCGAAGTACTTGTTGAAGAGGGCGCCGAAGTCCATACGGAGAAGGGGGACGCCCCACGTGCCGGCAACAGCTTTGGCTGCCAGGCTTTTGCCCCCTCCCTGAATGCCGAGGAGCAAGATACCCTTGGGGAGGTCCAGCCCGTTTTGGTTCCCATTGCCTAAGAAGATGGACTTCCGCTGCTCGAGCCACTTTTTCAGATGAGCGAGGCCGCCTACGTCTGATAGATGGGCCGTATCGTATTCGAAAGACAATACCCCGTCTTTGTTTAGCAGACTATGTTTGGCTTTCGCAACTTCGGGTAAGTCGTTCTTCGAAATGGCACCGTCATCATAGATGGCATTTCGGGCAAGTCGTTTTGCTTCCGTTAGCGTAAGGCCCTTTAAATTTTGCACCAGCATCTGAAGAGCCTCCTTGTCGATGTGCACCTTCCGATGCTTCTCCTCCTTAACCCATTGGCCTGCTACATGGGCCACGGTTTGCATGAGCTTGTTTTCCGAAGGCAGGCTGAGTTGAAAATAGGCAGCCAGGTGATTTAGTTCGTCAGGAAGTTCGCATTGATGACTCAAGAAAATGACCGTCTGCCGGCGCTTTTCTCCATACAACGCAATCTCCTTGATCATGCGCATGTGTTTGGGTTCTTCCAGGTAATGGTGGAAGTCGACCAGGGTGTAGAGCCCACTTATCTTCGTGGACCAAATATGATGGAGGACTTCCTCCGGTTCACGAGGAGTTTGATGGCGGGAGTTTCCGCCGTCGAGCCGGTACAATCCCTGCGTTACCGTCCAGCGATAAAAAGGCATGCGAAGTTGAGTCGACGCTTTGCTTATGATATCTAAGACTTGTAACTCTTCCTTGGATTCTATGACGATAAGTGGAATCCTGGATTGTATGAGTCGGACGATCTCGGAGGTGTCGGGCATGGTGTGCAGGTCGCGATAATGCCGTGATTAGCTACAGGCTAAAATCGTTGCGTTATCGCATCTCAACAGAATAGAGTAGGACACACCCAAAGTCTGATCACTTCATCAAAATCATCTTATTCACAGCCTCAAATTCGCCGGCTTGCATGCGGTAGATATAAATACCGCTCGCCACCCGTTCACCGGCATCATTTGTTGCATTCCACTGGACTTGGTGCCGGCCTGCGCTATAGCTGCCGTCAACAAGCGTCGCAACGCGCCGGCCCATCATGTCGTACACCTCCAGGCGAACTCCGGACGACTCGGGTACATCAAACTGGATGGTCGTAGTAGGATTAAATGGATTTGGATAATTTCCATTTAAGGCGAATTCAGTAGGAAGCACCTCTTCACTTGTTATGCCTTTTGAAATCTCGGAACCACTCTTTGCAGACAGAGGCGCTGTAGTAGCCCGCGGGCTCTCCGGTGGTCCATCGCCAAAGGGCCAATAGCTGTCGTCTTGGATGAATAAGATCTTGTCAAACAATACGCCGTCTGAGCGGACCCATACATTAATGGTATATACGCCCGGAGTCGTGATTTCAAACTGATTTTTCTTCCCGTGGTGCCAGTCAGATCTCCATGACCACTCCCCGTCATGGGCCGTACTGACGGTACTGGAAATAGGATGCAACTCCCCATTTATGCCGATATGAATAGCGCTGCTTTTATGCGAAAACGCAGCCAGGTTTGCCCAGAAATTGTATAGGCCTGTTGTCGTAAATTCGACCTCAAATTGAAGTTCAGGGCTTTCATCCAATTCAGCTGTTGTAAAGACCTCTCCAACATCCGGAGTCGAGACCATGTAGCTGGCTCCGCTAAATCCACTATTCTCTGTAGCCTCCACCCACTCATGATCGTTGTATTCTTCTTTTGATAAATTGAGGTGAGCATTCTCTGCCTCCATCACAACAAGACCATCTACTTCGAGAAAAGCACCATTTCCTGAAGACCCAACAACGTCGATGCTGCCATCTACTGTAGTCACTGGGGTTGCCCCTTCGTTAAACTGAAAGGCAGAAAACGTAAGTGGGGAAGTGCCTGCCTCGACGGAGGTCACTTCTAAATTAAACAAGACGCCCGATCCGGCGAGAGGAGCCAGGTTGGCCCACACTCCAGATATTTCTCCTGGTGTATCTGTATTGACTACAAATAAGCCTGCAGAAGTCAGAGTAGATGTCGTGTCGGCCCCAGTGATATTAAGTATGGCTGGGTCATAGCTGATGGTAAATTGATATGATTCAAAGCCTTCTCCGGTCAGGTCAGTCACAGAAACTGGGATCAGGTCCGAGAGCCCTTGAATTTTTGTGAGGGTGGGCAATGTGGCGGTGAGTTCTTCAGAAGGCGGCTCACTTACTGAAACGGTTTTTGTAACACTGCCGGACAAGCTGTTTATGTCCGTGACCGTTAGGGTGACCTCATAATCACCCCCAGCAAGATAGGTGTGCGATGGATTCTCACTGGTAGATGTGCTACCGTCTCCAAAGTCCCAGGACCAACTGAGAATAAATCCATCAACGCTCGTACTTGCATCGGTAAAATCGACGGATAGCTCATTTGCCGTATAGCTGAAATTTGCTATCGGAGGCATAATGGTGAATCCTTCGAGGTTTGTTGTACCGACCAGGTCCACAATTAAATCACCGTTCATCCCGCTGTGTTGGATCGTTAACTGCCCTGAAACTTCTTCTGTAGTTTCTTCATCGCTTTCCAGGCTGAGCACTTCAATCGCGGCAAGTACGGAAGGTTTTCCGTTATTCAAGGGAAAGTCAATATCCAGGTTGTTGTCTGTAGCAGTAACGGCGAAGGTCTTCATGATGCCAATATTGCATCCTCCTGCTTCAGCATAAATGTCAAGAGCCTCCTGGACCAACACACCTTCGATCTCTACATCAAAGACACGATTTGCTTCAGAGCAGCGCGACATTTCGACAAAGTACAGGTTGACCTCATACTCTTCTCCAGAGGTGACCGGTAAATCCCAGGCCATAATTGGGTCTACTTTGTTTGCATCGATCCGTTTGGTCGAGAAAAGGCTTGTTGGTGTACCACCTGGTACAGAAGCATCCAGGGTGATAGTGGCTGGAGTTGATTCAATATTTGTTGAACCTGGATCCAAAAACGGCGAAGGATTGGATTCTGAGTCTGAGGACCATGCGAGGTCATGAACGACGAGGGCAGAACCACCTGCATTAATTCGGATAACAGGTGTAGGTGCAAAAGGAGGGGGAGGAGGTAGAAATTCTCCAGGAGCAAATTGTACGTCGAATTGAGCTGAGCCACCTGCCGGGATAGATGAAGGCGTCCCCGTAACAAGAAACGCGTGAGGAAATACCTCATCACTGGCCTGAATATCTTCAATGGTAATGTCTTCATTCCCCTCGTTAGTCAGGGTGACCTGTACAGGAAGTGAAGTGGAACGGAGAGTGATAAACCCAAAGTCGATCGAAGAAGGGGAGACGGCGAGTGAAGACGTTCCCTGTGATTTACCATATACTTGTAGACCAGCTAACGTAGACGGTTTACCGTTTACCAAGGGGAAAGAAATCGTCAGGCTGTCGTCAGCTAAAACTTCTACTGAGCGCGTAATCCCGACGTTACACTGATTGCCGGCTTCAACGTAGACATCTAGATCATCCAATACAACCTCACCGTTGATTTCAACATCGAATACCCGGTTTCCAACGGAGCAGCGCGACATCTCAATAAAATGGAAATCAACTTGAAACTCAGTGTATCCTTCAACGCCCAGGGCCCACGTCATAAAGGGTTCTGGTTGATTTGCATCCAGGCGCATCGTCTCGAATAGTGCAAGGGGGACATCTACTGGTACAGTGGCATCTTTGGTGGGTGTATTCTTGATTGTTTCTATGTTGGCTGTTCCGGCAGAAAGGTAGGGAGAAGGAGCAGCGTCTGTGTCGCCCTCCCACGTACCATCAACGGATTCTCCGCCGGCGTTGACAAACACTAACGGGGTGTAGTCTTGGGCGAAAATATGTTGAGCAGGAAGAAGTGCAAGCAGGAGCACTGTATATAAAAAGAGGCGTAATAGATAGGCCTTAGGCAGAGCAATGCGAGGAGGTCTCATTAAGAGCGTAGAATGGTTCTAAAGGAATTGATTACGGCCAGAATAACAAATTCCTATATACAGCCTCTACGTTTTTGGCCCATGCAATAGGTGCCTTTGGATAATTCAATTTCGTGTTGCGGGTTAAAGGGTGAGAAACCCGAAACCAACCAGATAATCCCGACGGGTTTACCTGGTTGTATCTAGTGCCAACTCCATCATCGCATTTGCAGCAGTTACTGCTACTTCTTCAATCAAGTCTCGATCGGTTTCGTCGCCCACTTCATAGGTGAAAGCAGGGGCATTGAAGGTTTCGTAGAACCAGTTTTTGGAGATCGGTGAGCCGAGTCCGCCGGGCTCATCGATCAAGTTGTAGGTGGGGATTTGGGTTCGGATGGCATCGAGCCAGGTGTCTGTAAAATCATCGCCGGGTAACAGGTTGCGATCGAGCGTATACATGATGTCGTATCGGGTCGCGTGAAAATCGATAGCGGCGATGACGGATTGGTTGTTCTGTTTTAACTGCAGGAAGTGATCGCGAACGAGTCGTGTTTCTGGCTGGTTAAAGGCATGCCAGTCGCGGTTGAGGTCAATGCCGCCCGTATTATGCCTCCAATGCCCTTCAGCTACGCCATCAGGATTGACAACAGGGATGGCCCACACGGCGAAGCGTTTTCTGAAGGCGTTGGCCAGTTCGGAGTCAGCCGCGATGGTCTCTATAAATGATGTTAACCCGATGGAGCCGGCGATCTCGGGAGGATGCTGCCGGCCTATCACCAGGAGATACGCTTCCGGCTTTTCTGACTCTGTCAATTCCAGCATGTGGATAGGCCGGCCTGCCCTCGATTCTCCCAAAACCTGGTGACGGATATACGGCAGCTTCGTGAGCTTCTGTTGCCATCGATCAAATACATCATTGGTAATGAGCTCCTGCCCGGCAATCCACAAGGTGTCCGGACCCAGATTCAATTCAAAGGTAGCCGAACGCTCGTCTTCAGCAACAATCACCTGGCTTGAATCCAAAGGGATCCAGTAGACTCTATCCGTACTTGTTTTGGGCCAGTATCGATGTTTGCCGTTTGAGTAGCGCAGGGTGATATGTATGGTCATGCTTTGCCTGGCCCATGCATTGAAGGCAAACCACGCACTGTTGTTGATGGGATGGTTTTCTGGTGTAATCTGTCCGGAGTAGATGCCGTTTGCCTCTTTTTCAACCTCAAGAAGCCGCCCCCCTTCAAAATCATTTGAGAAGAATACCCCTTCCTGCTGGAAGGCAAATACAGAACGTGATTGAAAAGCAATCTCTTTGTCCCGGGTATCCGTAGCGCCCGGAGGGTCATAGGATTGGGGTTCCAGGGAAGGGGACGTCGAGCAACCGATCAAGGCAACGCCGATGAAAAGGAGTATAAAGAAGAAATAAGGGGAGCCGTTCACGTTGAGCAAATCCATCCTGGTTAGTATTTGGTTTTCTTCCCAGGGAAACGCGCTTTGGAATAAACAGATTCGATGTAGAATTAAGTAACTACTTTGATTAACTTGGCAAGAGTCGGGAAAAGACGCTTAAATCGGAAGAAATACTGTGCTTAAATCTCAAAGAAAAAAAACCGGCGTTGGCATGCTAATCGCCGAAGCCGTTCTGATCATGATAAGTGTTGTACTAGGGTTGATGGCCAACGAGTGGCGGGTATCGAGAGATAATGAGAAGGAAGCGGTCAACGCGTTAGCGTTTATTCGAGAAGAACTTGAGACCAACCGGGAGAGGATCGAAGAAATACTTCCCTATCATGAGCAAATTACTGATTCGTTATCCGTTCTGATGAATCGTGTTTTTACAACAGGGGCGCCGGTCAGCACCATGGAGATGTTCAAAGCGATGCCAGGCGGATTTTCTACTCCTTTAGTTAGTCGTAATTCATGGGAGCTGGTCAATCAGACAGGGGCGATTAATCATGTGGATTTTAACCTGGCTATTTCGTTGTCCCGGCTGTACGACCTTCAAGCGTTTTATCAAAAAAAGATCGACCTGATTGGACAAAACGTGTATGTGGCTGGCAATATAAATCCCCAGGACCAAGGGGCAGCGGTAATCGCATTCGGATTGTTGGCAAATGACATCGCTATTCAGGAGAGGCGTCTGATCAAACAATATCCGCCTATGGTGGCGAAGCTGGATAGTGCGATGACGAACTACACGAAATAAGAAGTTCTCCCTTTTCTACTGATCTTCTACCCATTCCTACCTTTCTTCTCTGTCTTCAAGTTGTCAACTTGTAATACACAGATTGCTGTCGCACCAGATGCTTAAACAAATACAATGAGCCAAAAGCTAGAAAACGCAAAGAACCTATACCTGGAAGGCATTCGAGACGGAAATGCCCGAGAGGCCGTGACCAAATACACAGGTGCTCGCTATACGCAACACAGCACAGGAGTTAGGGATGGTGTAGAGGGATTTGTCGAATTTTTTGAACCCTTCATCAAAAGAAATCCCAATCGCGATATCCAGATTGTTCGAGGTTTTGAAGACGGTCAGTACGTCTTTGTACACGCCTATCAATCATTAAATGATGGGGAAGCAGAATGGGTAACGACAGACTTCTTCGACACCGATGAGAACGACAAAATCATCGAACATTGGGATGTGATTGCTGCTTATTCATCAAAGACACCTTCAGGCCATACCTCCACAGATGGCGCAACGGAAGTCACCGATCTCCATAAAACAGCAGAGAACAAAGAGCTGGTCCGCAACCTGATTCGAGATGTGTTGATGAATGAAGCCCCTGAGCGCATCGACGAATACATTTCAGCTGATCAGTACATCCAACACAATGCAGAAGTCCCCGACGGCTTAGAGCACTTTAAAGCCCTCGCCCTGGCAGAAGATAGGCCGTTGATGTACCAAGAAATCGTGTTGCTGGTTGGGAAGGGAAACTTCGTAGCCACCCTCAGCAAAGCCACCTGGGAAGGCGCACCGCTAGCACAAGTCGATATCTTCCGCATCGAAAACGGGAAAGTGGTTGAACACTGGGACAACGCCGAACCCGTCCCCCCAAAGGAGGAATGGGCAAATAGCGGGAAGTTTTAATAACGATCCCATCAAGCTGGTCGCTTGATGGGATCTGTTTCTGGTTTCATGTTTCTGGTTTCTGGTTAAAAAGCAGGGTTTAGCTGCATAGACAACCAGAAACAAGAAACGAGAAACCAGAAACATAGCAAAAGAAAAACTTCTTTTGCTATTAAGCCATCTGCCCTTGCCGCTTGATAAGCGCATCGATGCCGTTGATGCCAAGTTCTCCGGCGTGGGCGAGCATGCCTTTGGCTTGTTCTTCATTCTCCCTGGCTACTTCGAAGGTCCACTGCCAGTCTACAATGGATCCGCCGTCTGTGCCTTCGCGGACCTGCATCGTTCCAAGGATGTTTTCAACGGGCATCATGTGCTGTTTTGGGATACCGTATCTGAATGTTTTTGTTGTGTGATTGACTTCATAGATATCCTCTTCAAATTCACCCCCTTCGGTGGTACATACGCGTTTCTCTCCTTCAAGCCGGCTCCCTGTAATCATAGGGGCCAACCAATTTTCGACACCGATTAATGCACTGATGATATTCCAGACGTCGCTTGCTGAAGAAGAGATACCGATACTGACTTTTTGCTCTGACTTTATCATGATTCTGATAGGTAAGTGTGAAACATGACTAAAGATGGGAATGAACAGTCTTTTTTCTTTTTACATTTCGTTCAATCTTTTGTCGGTTTGGTCCAATCTGTAAGCAGTAGGAGACGTGCCTGCAATCGACTTAAAAACTCTCGAGAAATGCGCTACATCTTGAAAACCTACTTCGAAGGCAATGTCGCCAATAGCATCTTGTGTTAAGACCAATAGCTGCTGTGCTTTTTCGATACGTTTTTTGGTTCTGTATCGGGCTGGTGTATCCGAATAAATGTGCGAAAAGGTTCTTTTGAATGATGAAAGGCTCAGGTTCGCGAGCTGCGCTAACTCGGCTATGGAGATCGATGTGAAAATGTGTGCTTCGACGATCTCTCTGAAGGTAAACGTTCGTGGGTTGAACAAATTATTAAATACCTCAATGATCTGGGGCGCATTCTTGGTTTGCAGGAGCAGCAGTACAATCTCTTTCAGTTTAAGGATCAGAATCTCCTCAGACACCAGTTCAGGATTTTCAAAATAGAATAGGAGGCCATCAATGTACTTACGTATCAATATCGATGCCTCCAGCTTAACCATGTTTCTGGTAGTTGAGCCAGAGCGCTCCTTAAGAAAAGAGGGAGGTGAGTCCGCGTAGACTTTTTTCATCACTTCAGGATAGAAGTGGACGGCAATCGCTTCGTATCTATTTCCCTCTTTAAAGGAAAGCATCTGCCCGAGGTAATTGCCGCATTTCATCAGTACGGCTTCTTCTGGCGAAGCCATAAAGGACTCTTCTTCTGAAATAGCCTGGTATGCGCCATCCAGAATGTATAGAAAACACGCTTCATTGGGCATCGGGACAGCTCTAGAAAAAGGCGTAGTCAATATAGCTTTTTCAAATAGAAGATGGCCGAAGAGGTTGATGGTTTTGTGATCTTGGATCATGAATAGTATGGGTGAGAGTCAACGCGTAATAATGTACACATAACACACCTGTATATCCGAGTGTAACAAATTGCATATATTGAAAAAGTTCAACAGACCCCAATCAAATTATGTACGACATCCTAATCGCCTTATTCCTGGGTGGTGTATTTGGTTTTATTTTCGGAATGTACTGGGAAAGTAGGAGAACCGAGAGAATGCAACACGACAAGGAGCATGAAAAAAGAGGCGCAGACAAAGGGTACGCAGAGGAAGTAAAAGCGATTGAAAAGAGCCTGAAGAAGCTAAAAGGCAAGTTGGGTATATAATAGTATCTCGGCCCCAATAACTCTTCGCTGTTTCTTTTCATGATCACGCTACAACGAAGGCTATTTGTTTATATAGCTCTACTTTGCCTGTTCTCCGTTAACGGGTATGCACAGCCCATTGACTCGTTGCTGGCTCGGGGTGAGGCGCTAAGTCCGCTTAACAGCCTCATTATCTCGTGGAAAGGGGAGGTCGTTGGTGAGCGATATTATAGAGGGATGCGCTCAAACCGCGTTGTAAATGTGAAGTCGGTATCCAAATCGTTGATCTCTCCATTGGTTGGCATTGCCATTCGGGATAGTTTGCTCGAAGGTGCCCATCAGAAGCTGACCTCTTTATTGCCCGAGTACGCGCAGTATATAGAGGAATCTCACCGGGATGAAATTTTGCTTCATCATGTCCTTTCAATGACGACAGGATTGGAAGGCACGAGTTTTCAAAACTACGGGCCCTGGGTGGCGTCTTCGGATTGGGTGAAATTTGCCCTATCTCAGCCGTCAGCGTGCCCTCCCGCTTCCTGCATGACGTACAGCACGGGTAACTCACATCTGGTATCCGTTATTCTGTCTCGTGCCTCGGGAAAGGATCTTCGCACGTACGCACGTGACGTGTTCTTTCGTCCGTTGGGGATTTCATTGCCAAATTGGGATCGAGATCCGCAAGGCTATTATCTGGGTGGCAATAATATGGGGTTGCGTCCGCGAGACATGCTCAAAATCGGAGAGCTCTTTAGGAACAAGGGGCAGTATGGAGATCGACAGATTGTGCCGGCGTCCTGGATAGACAGGATGTGGGAGACCTACACCATCTCTCCCTGGAATGGACACCGCCATGGATATTACTGGTGGAATCGTACATTCGGTGGTGAAAAGACACACTTTGCCTGGGGGTATGGTGGCCAATACATCTTTATTGTGCCCCGCCTCGAACTCGTTGTGGTTGTCACGTCCTCCTTATCAGGTAGGCGACGAGGGGAGAATCATAATAGGATTGTCCAAGATTTTTTGGCTTATGAGATCATTCCGGCTATCCGGGCGCGAATGAATGCAGGTAATGCAGGGGAGTAAATCCGTAATGTGGATCATAAGCAGGTGCTTATTTGGCGCACGCTGGTAGCGCTTTCTGATCATCCTGTTTTCACCTGAGGCGATATATCGGTAATCGGCCTAAAGAATCGAGCGATCTACAGTTCTTTGGCATCGGGTTTGCAAAATATTCAAACTATAACAGTCGAACGACTCTGGCCACATCCCCCATGCTCCCCCTATCGCTATTCATTGACATGAACCGATTCAACTCACATGACAACCCGTTTGCCAGCAGTTCTCGTGTCTCTATTGTTGAGCATGGCCTTAAACAATTTCAACTCATTTTTTGACACCGACGAACTATTTGATGATACCGATCGCACTGCGTTCGCACTTGAAATGACCGAAGTCGTAAACGAAGCCCGAAAAACAGGCCGCGTTTGTGGCGAAACCTTTTATGATCCAGCGCCTCCACTCACGTGGAATATGAGGCTTGCCGATGCGGCTCATATCCACGCTGTAGATATGGCAGCAAACAACCATTTTGACCACGCAGGGACCGACGGAAGTACACCCGGAAGCCGAATTCGCCGGCAGGGCTACAGCCCAAAAGCCTGGGGAGAAAACATCGCGGCCGGCTTTATTGACGTACAGGCCGTAGTCGATAACTGGCTAGAAAGCCCCGGCCACTGCGCCAACATCATGAGTCCCGATTATTCGGAGATTGGCGCCAGTTCTGCCGAGAATACCTATTCCCAATACAGCATCTTCTGGGCCCAGGTCTTTGCTGCTCCGAATCAGTAAGTACTCAAATAAAGATTTATTTGAGTGTTTCGAGTTTCGGGTTCCGAGTTTGGGGTTTATTGCAGGCTAATGCAAAAACCCGAAACCGATCGCATCAATTCGTCAGAATTTATGTGAGTGTGCTCAACGAGAGTTCAGCAGTTTTGCTGCTTCGAAAATGGTCTTCCAGTGCATGAGCAATTGTGCGTATTGCCGGACGAGATCCTGAAATACGACCCATCGTTCCTGAAAAGGACCGGATAAGTCGGCAGGTGCAAATGCATCTGCCGGCTTTTTTAATGAATTGATATAGGTATGTACACCGCGTATCCAGTAGTCCGGGGCATCAGGATACTCTGCCAGTTGTTGTTGCGCATATTCGATGATGTTCAGCCGTGTTTGATGCGCCTTTGCCTGGACCAGCTGCCTGAAGGCGTCAGGTGAACTAGACGCAATCTCAAGGAGGTACTCACCGAGGGTCTTGAGGGAGGGGGCTTCTTTAAGTTCAGGTTTTGCATAGAGTACTAGTTGGCACATGAGGTCGTTGACACGCATCTCTGGGGAGCTAAGGGCTTCGGTCAATGAAGGTGCCGGCCTCTCCTCAGGCGGAAGATGCTGGATGGTGTATGGCAGGTAGGCCGAAAGGTAGTGAGGGAAGCAGACGTGTTTAACAGCACCAAAAACACCATCTTCATTTCGCATCACCGGCATAAAGGGAGGGAGAACTTTTCGGGTGTCCAGCCCGATATGGATGGTCATGCAATGTGGG
>JAHQVL010000412.1 GCA_019634345.1 Rhodothermaceae bacterium | reverse complement strand
TGGAATGACACTCGGCCCAGACGGCCAATTGTATGTGGGGAGTTTTTTGTCCCATGAAGTGCTCCGTTTTGATGGTGAAACAGGTGAGTTCATAGATGCCTTTGTTGTCGAGAATACGGGAGGCATTCGCTATCCTTATACTCTCCTTTTTGGGCCAAACAACAATTTATACGTTGGGCATCAAAGCAGTATTGTGCTCCAATTTGATGGCGATAGCGGTCATTTTATGGACCACTTCGCGGCCATATCTACCTCAGAAGACAGCAACGTCACCTTCTGGGTCATCGCATTCGGCCCGGATGGCCTACTCTATGCGTATGACAACTCTAGTAGCATCGTTCATCGATTTCATGGACGAACAGGAGATCGCCTGGATTCGTTTATCACCCTGGAAAACGGCAATCTCAACGGCCCCTTTGGGATTGCATTTGCTCCTGACGGTGCTCTCTTTGTAACCGGATTCTTGTGGAACAATTTAATTCGGGTCGCTCCCTCTGGCGCAATCAACACTCGGTTTTTCAGATGCTGTACTAACTGGCCAAGGTCTCCATTCGATATTGTATTCGACGACAGAAACCGGGTCTACGTATCTAGTTTCGAGCAAGATAAAGTGGTCAGATTCGATGCCCTTACAGGCGCAATGCTTGATGAATACATCATCCCTGGAAGTGGTGGGCTAGACGGTGCTTCAGGGATGGTAATCAGTGAAGATGGTTTTCTCTACGTGGGAAGTATTTTTACCGATGAAATACTTCGCTATGATCTGGAATCAGGGGAGTTTATCGACGTGTTCGTAGAAGCCGAGAGCGGCGGATTGGATGCACCCCATGGCGTGCACTTCGGCCCCGATGGCCATCTCTATGTAGGCAGTTATTTCACCGACTCCATTCTTCGATTCCACAAAGATACCGGTGAGTTTATCAACGCCTTTGTTACTGAAGGGAGCGGTGGACTTGATGCTCCCCAAGACCATGTCTTTGGCCCCGATGGTAATTTATATGTAACCAGCCTCTTCACGAGTGAAGTACTGGAATACAATGGCATCAATGGAAACTTTGTCGGCGCATTTGTAGATGTCAACGAAGGGGGACTCGATGGCCCAAGAGGCCTCGCTTTTGGCTCAGACAACCTGCTTTATGTGAGTAGTTTCGATACAGATCAGGTATTACGTTTCACAGGCCCGTCTGAGAAGCGAAGTACATCAGCAGAAGAGTATATAGAATCGGCCTATACCTTGAGCAGTAATTTTCCTAATCCATTTTCTGCGTCAACCCGAATTAGCTATTCACTTGAACAGTCCACTCAGGTAGAGCTACTCGTTTTTGATACCATGGGGCGGCAGGTGGACGTTTTGGTCTCTGCGTATCAATCGGCCGGAAGTCACACGATCTCGTATATACCAGATAATTTGCCCAGTGGCCTCTACTTTTATCGATTGCAGACTACTGACTTCGTTGAAACTAAACAGATGATGGTGGTCCGATGAATCGACGAGTTCCTATATACAGACTCGCTGGCTGGCTTATTTTCACTGTTGGTTTGCAGCTTCTAATTCAACTCAAAACGGTGAATGCCCAGCAGATGCCTGGAGAATTTATCGACGCCTTCGTATCGAGTAAGTTACCCAACGGGCTCGGTGATATTGCTATTGGCCCCGATGGCCATCTCTATGCAACCAGCCTGAGAACAGACTCTATCCTTCGGTACGATGGACAAACTGGTGAATTCATTGATACGTTTGTCCAAGGGTTAAATGTCCCCTTTAACTCCGCATTTCTGACTCCGACAGACCTGGAATTCGGCCCTGATGGTCACCTCTATTTGAGTAACTATAATTATCGCCTGGTCTACAGATATGATGGTAGTACGGGTACATTCAGTGATGTATTTGTACAAGATTCTACCGAGGTAACTACCCTTACCAGCGATCTCAAATTTGGGCCAGATGGACACTTTTATGTTCTTGAAAGGCGTAATTCTGCAGTATTCAGATACGATGGAACAACAGGTGCCCGTATCGACACATTTGTCGTAGCAGGCGATGAGGGCCTGTTCGATCCCATTAGCTTTGATTTCGGGCCCGATGGGCATCTTTACATTGCAAGTAGAACCACAGACGAGATCCACCGCTTCGATGGACTGACAGGAGCCTTCATTGACACCTTCATCACAAAATTCAGGGGAGGGTTAATTGAACCAAGTTCTATTTTGTTTGGCCCCGATAACATCCTCTATGTTGCTAGTAGTGAAACAGATGAGATCCTGCGCTTTGACAGTGAGACTGGGGAATTCAAAGACATTTTTGTACCTCATGACTCCGGTATCTTATTCAACCCTGCCAATCTTACCTTGGATGAAGAGGGACGGTTGTATGTAACCAGTAGTAACATTGTTCATCGATTCGATATTGCCACTGGTGCCTTTATAGATACCTTCTTCAAATCTCAGAGTGGCGGACTGAATAGTCCAATTCTCATGGAAATCGGCCCTGACAATTTCCTTTATGTAACTCATCGTTACAGCGAATTGCTTCGATTCAATATGGAATCAGGAGCCTTTGTTGATACCTTCATCACGTCTAACACAGGCGGTCTTATAGAGCCATCAGGCATCGCTTTTGGACCAGACAATCAAGCCTATATTTCCAGTAGAAGAGGAGATGAAATAATTCGCTACAACAGCTCAACAGGAGAGTTTATTGACGTTTTTGTCTCCTTCCAATCTGGTGGATTGGTAGCACCACGCGACCTTACATTCCGGCCGGATAGTTTGCTGTATGTTATCAGCGCAGCAACTAATGAAGTCCTTCGCTACAATGCCTCATCAGGAGAATTTGTGGATGTATTTATTTCTGCTGAAAGCGGAGAGCTCGACTCTCCCTTGAGCATGGCCTTTTCAGAGGAAGGTTTTGTTTATATCAGTAGCCTTAACAAAAACGATATTTGGCGTTTTGACAGCCAAACCGGAGCGTTTATCGATATTATTGCCTCCCTCCCCCAGGGAGCCTCTGGTACATTTGGAAACATGCTTAGAAGCCTTGCAATTGGCCCTTATGGAAACCTATATGCTACGCGAGAGGATAACCATGAAGTATTCCACATTGATCTATCCGCAGGGGGCACCGTCTCACCCTTCATTCCCACAAGCCAGGGAGGACTCACGAGAGCATCTGATATTCTTTTTGGACCTGACGGTAATGCGTATGTGTCAAGCTCTTGGACAAATGAAATCCTACGATTCAAAGGACCAAATCCCACCCAAACCTCAATCACAACTGAAAAACCGATTAACTCAACAACGATTGCTCATGGTATTTTCCCGAACCCCATCAATAACCACGCAACGCTCACCTATACCCTCCCTCACCCCTCGCATGTAACCATCGACGTATACGATATTTCAGGCCGGCACATCCAACAGGTGCTCTCAAAAACCCAATCTTCTGGCTCGTATTCCCTTGCCATTGATGCCCACTTATATCCGAGCGGCCTATACTTCTATCATATCAAGGCTGGTGCATTCCAAGCCCTTGGACGATTTGTACGAGTGAAGTAAGCCTTTGAGACAAAAAAATATCCTGACGCCCTCATGGAGGCGCCAGGATACTCATGGCTGCAATCATCACTAAAGATTACTTCAGTAAAAAATCCATTTCCACCCCATATCCCCTGCTATCCGTGTAGTTCAATACAAGGATGAAACTAATCACCGTTGCTAGAAGCATTGTAAGTGAAATAGCGAGAAGATTAAACAGAGTGCCATACAGGATATAAACAAACACAAAGGTTGAAATTAATCCAAGAATGCCAACCACCAACCAGGCAGGCTGTGCCCCATCCTGATCTCCCATCGTCAGTTCATTGACAAAGGATACAATCATCAAATGGGTGGACATCGAAAAGATTGAACAAATCCATGTGTAGAGAAATGTACCCACAACCAGGATACCTATGCTCCAACTAAAAGGGAATGCTCCGGCAACACCTTTCGAGAATTCCACACCGCCTATTTCAAGGAAATGCAGTGGAGGTTGATTAATTCCAAATAAAGCAGGCAAAAAAGAGAAACCGGTACAAAGCATAACGACACCCGTCAGGGCCGCCAGCCAGTTTAATACAGTAAGGCCAAGAGTGACTAGAGATTTTGTCTTCATGGTACTAGTTGAGAAATGTTATGATCTCCAGCATAGTGGAGGGGGGCGACAAGTATGAGGTTCAACGTATGAGTACATTGCCAGAGTTGAACAGGGGGTGCTAGACTTGCGTAAATGAGGGGCAATTGAACGATTTCTAATTACGTAAATTCACGCACAGAATGCTAGCTCCTTTGGCGTATACTTATTTAAGGACCTCCTCCAAAAACGATACCAAACACCGTATTTCCCCCGACAGCAAAGAAAAGCTGCAAAAACACCCTCCCTGGCAACATATTTAATGGTTGGTGTGTAGGTTGACGGCTGCGTTTATGTTGATTGTATCAAGAATCTGTTTCGATTTGAGACTCCCTTCATACATCTGGATTGGTTTTTTAGGAGTGATACTTTGCGCCAGTTGCTCAAGGCCTCCCACCCGAACCTGGCAAGAGGCTGATGGATACCGCTGGGCAGAACTTCACATCTCGGGAGAATCCTCAGCTGGATTTACCCCAAGATCCAACACCTTACCCTTTACCAACACGCTGAGCGAAGAAACCATGCTCAGCAATCGGCTCCTCATCAACGGATCTGGCGTTGCTGTTGGCGATGTGGATGGAGACGATCTGCCAGACATCTACTTTACGCACCTGGAAGGCCCCAATGTTCTGTACAAGAATCTTGGTAACTGGCGATTCGAAGACATTACTACTGAAGCCGGTGTTGCTGCTCCTGACCGCTATTCTACTGGAGCAACGCTCGTAGACCTCGACGGAGATACCGACCTCGACTTGCTTGTCACTGCTCTTGAAGGCCCCAATACCCTGTTTATCAATGACGGCACAGGCATCTTTGAAGATCAAACGGCTTCCCGTGGCATTGATGCAGCCTCTCCTGGAACGAGCATGGCTCTCGCCGATGCA
The DNA here is from genome assembly GCA_019634345.1 of Rhodothermaceae bacterium. GTDB lineage: Bacteria > Bacteroidota > Rhodothermia > Rhodothermales > JAHQVL01 > JAHQVL01. The sequence goes on along the minus strand of JAHQVL010000412.1, from coordinate 3,650 downwards.
GATGGCGACGGGGATCTTGATCTTTATATTGCTAACTACAAATCACAATCGATCCGTGATGTATATCATCCCAGTGAACGCACGTTGAGCAAGATTGCCATCCAATCTGAGGAGGGATATATCGTCCAGCCGCCTTTCGATACCCATTATGCAGTAGATGTTCAATTTGAACGCCCTCGAATCATCGAATTGGCCGTCCCCGATGCATTTTATCTCAACGATGGCACAGGCGTGTTCACTCATCAACCGTTTACTGGTCCGGCTTTTCAAGGGCACGATGGTGCTTCAACCCCCAGTGAAGCCAGAGACTGGGCACTTTCTGTTCGTTTTCAAGATTTTAATGGGGATGGGGCCCCCGATCTCTATGTATGCAACGACTTTGAAGGCCCTGATCATTTCTGGATAAATCAAGGAGACGGTTCTTTTCGGAAAGCAAACCCTCTTGCCTTGAGAAAGACAAGCAACTCCAGCATGTCCGTTGCCCTCGCAGATGTTGACCTGGACGGCGATCAAGACTTTTTCGTAGCCGATATGCTGAGCCGCGTGCGAGAACGCAGGCTGTCTCAAATGATGAGCTTCCCTCCTATTCTCGCCTACCTGGGAGATATTGAAAGCGAACCCCAAGAAACACAAAACACCTTCTTCCTAAATCGCGGTGATGGCACATTTGCTGAAACAGCATGGATGGCCGGGCTCGCTGCATCGGAATGGACCTGGTCCAGCATTTTCCTGGACGCCGATCTGGATGGTTATGAAGACCTGTTTCTTTCCACTGGGCATTATCATGACAACCTGAATGCAGATGTGCAGACTCGGCTCATGCAGCAACCTCCTGGGCAAAACTGGCAAGAGGTGCTCAAGGAGTTTCCTGATCTAAAACTGTCCAACATCGCGTACAGAAATGGCGGTAATGGGTCTTTTGAGGAAGTATCCCAAGATTGGGGGATGGCCTTCGAAGAGGACGTCACGCATGGCATGGCAGCAGCAGATTTTGACCTGGATGGAGACCTTGACCTGGTTGGAAACCGATTGAATGCGCCGGCACTCCTTATGGAGAATGTAACCAATGCCTCTCGTGTTGCAGTTCGCCTGAAAGGACTCGATAAAAACACACAAGGTATTGGTGCCCTCGTTTCTCTGTATGACGGTGATAAGATTCAAACCAGAGAAATGATTGCAGGTGGCGAATATTTATCGGACAGCGAAAACCTGCTAAGTTTCGCAGCTCTATCCACTTCGATGCGCTTGGAAGTTCGATGGCCGAGTAGAAAGATAAGTATCATAGAAGATGTACAACCAGATAGAGTGTACGAGATTCATGAAGCCTCTGCAATCCAGGAGGACCCTGCACTAACAGGCCCTGAACCTCCTTACTTTGAAGAATCAAGTCCAGTACACACTCACAACGAAACTGTATTTGACGATTTCGGCCGGCAGCCTTTACTCCCGCGAAGACTAACCGAATTGGGCCCGGGGATAGCTATTGCAGATATCGATGACGATGGTGATGACGATGCCCTGATTGGAAATGGAACAGGCGGAGGTATCACAAGACTTCAGAACCAAAATGGAGTCCTTACTCCTATTACGGATAAAGCCTTGAACAAGGAAACTGCCGGAGATATTACTGGCTTATTGGTGCTTCCACAAGTAGACGGGACTGGTGTTCACATTCTAGCCGGTGTTTCTAATTATGAGTTTGCTCGCCTGGACTCATCATACATTCAGGTGTTTGATCACACCAACGGAGGAACCCGAGAACTGTATACACTCAGTTTTGACTTTGCCTCAATAGGTGCGCTTGCAGCAGCTGATATCGACCAGGATGGAGATCTTGACCTGTTCGCAGCCGGCAGAACAATTGCAGGTGGCTATCCAGTGCCCACCTATTCGCGCCTGTACGAACAAATAAGCAACGGCACGTGGGCATTAAACTCCGAATGGAGTGCACATCTAAAAGAAACAGGGATTGCCACCAGTGCCGTATTCGGGGATATCGATAATGATGGCGACCAGGACCTGATCCTCTCGACTGAATGGGGCCCAATCAAGATATTTACCAACGACGGCTCAGGCCAACTATTGGAAGGCAATCTTTCAGCGCAACTAGCTGACAACCTCGGTTGGTGGCAAAGTATACTTCTCACGGACGTGAATAACGATCAGCAACTGGATATCGTAGCTGGAAACTGGGGGTGGAATGGGCAACATGGTCACTTAGAAGAACGAGGCTCTTCTGTCCGAACCTATTATGGAGACTTTGACAACAACTTAACCCTTGACCTAATTGAGACGGTTTTCGAAACGTATCACAATGGCTTTTACCCCAATGTCCACCTCTCCAAGCTCGTTCAACATCTCCCATCCATCCAGAGCCGAACACCCAGCCATGAGCAGTTTGCCCGAACGCGGATAGAAAACCTGCTCGGGCCACAAATAGAAGTGGGCGACTATGCCGAAGTAAATACGCTCAGCAGCGCGATTTTCATCAACCGAGGAGATTCGTTTGAGAAAAAGGTGTTACCACGAGCGGCTCAAGCATTCCCCATCTTTGGCTCTGTTGCCCTAGATGCAAATAATGATGGAAATGAAGACCTTTACCTGGGCGGTAATTTTCATGGATTGCCTCTGGGCGAAGGACGAATTGATGCTGGCAGGGGGCTTCTCCTGCTTGGCAATGGAACGGGTAGTTTTAGGCCCGTTGATGGTAGTGAATCTGGTATCAAAGTATATGGCGAACAACGCGCGGTTGGTCATTCAGATTTCAATAATGATGGTAGGTCCGATCTCCTCATCAGTCAGAATGCTCGGGAGACGCGTATCTTTTATGGCAAAGGGCCTGCAGGAACCCAGATCCAACTTAGAGGATTTCCAGGAAACGATTGGGGGATCGGAAGCCTGATAGCCCCTGTAGACGCAGCCGGCCAACCTGGAGCAGCGCGTCCTGTAACCGCTGGCTCAGGGTACTGGACCCAGCAAAGTCCCACTCAACTTCTCTCCTTGTCCGATGACATTACTTCTCTCTGGATCAAATGGCCGGATGGCACTGAACAAACCGTACCAATCGAGTTAAATCAAGAAAAGATCGTTGTGCGGTATCAAGTTGATTAGTTGTTTATTTATCGTTTGATTAGGAGGAAAATCATCCCAAACACATGAAATCTCAAGCAGCCACGCTACTCTTAGCCGTTCTTCTTTACTCCTCTTGCCAGGCCCCTGCCGACTCTTCTCAAGCAGCCCAAGAAGATCCCCAGCCAGCCATCACCTACACTCCAAGACCTGCTGCCGACATGTCCTCTCAGCTTGCTACAGAGGCGACTGTTGACCAACTAGCAGCTCACCTGTTGGAAGCGGAGCATTCCGTTCAAACAACGCATGCCCTCCCCCTTCTTCATGCTGATATGAGCCGGGAAACCGCCTATCAGGTTCAACTTGCTGCACTGGCAACGGAAGAGGCGAATAGCGAACAACTCATTGGCTGGAAGATGGGAGGTACCAATACTCCACAGCCCGAAGATACTCCAGACCCTTCGTTTGCCTACATGCTGAAATCCGATCAATTGATGGACAAGCAAGAGATCTATCCTGATCCATACATCGGAGACTCAGTGCTTGTTGAAGCAGAAGTCGCCTTTATCATCGGAAAGGAC
>JAHQVL010000411.1 GCA_019634345.1 Rhodothermaceae bacterium | reverse complement strand
TTGAAACTTCTTGAGAGGCTTAGTTAGTCGAAGCTTAAATTGAGTAAAATCAAGTGCAGGTTCATTGAGTGTACTACCTGTTGAGTCCGAGAGTTCAACTTCTAAATCTTTGGGTAGTGCACTATACTCTGGCTTATTTTCTATATTCTCAGGCTTTACTCCAAATTCAATCGTCTCTAGAGATTTTTTTAGGCTAACAATTGTAGCTTTTCTTATTGTTGACCACACCAGTCCATCTTCCTTAACGCGCAGTCCAAGCTCCAATTTCTTGTATTTGAATTTCTTCGGCTCTCGTGAGAATAAGGAGTAAATTGAGCTGCTAAAACTAATCTTCAAACGATTTGCTATGGCTTTGAACAGTCCAAATGCTGTGAGAATTGCTATAATGAAAGGTACAATATAGTCGGGCCAGGATTCTATCGTCATAAATAAATTAAATCAAGAATCTAATTCGACTGATAAACATTTAGCTAGCCTCTATACTCAATGCTAAATTAAAGACTGCAAGCAAATGCGGTGGATAGAATGAGGGGGGTTAATTGTTGCCCATGTTTCTATGCGAATTTCTAATAAACGTCCCATAATAGCAGATTTTTTATCAAATTTCAAATCCTCCTATTTTATTTGTTTTTTGTGGGCTAATAAAGTGAAAGTCAATCTCCTTCTTTAGTATAATTTGCTATATCTTGTATATGATACGAAGAAATATATGATTTGTTATGACTTTGTCTAGCTCTCAATGACCCGACGCCATTTCCTCACCCTAACCGCCTGCAGCATCCTGATATCCCGCTGCACCTCCCAATCCCTACCAGCCCACCCCATCATCACTGTAAAAGGCCCCATCGATCCCTCAAAATTAGGCACAACCCTTTCTCACGAGCACATTATGGTGGACTTTGCCGCAGTCGATTTAGCCTCACCCTATCGGTACAACGCAGCAGACGTCTTCAACCGAGTTTTGCCTTTCCTCAGAGAGATCAAACAGTCGGGCTGCGATGCGTTTTTTGATTTCACGCCGGACTATCTTGGGCGGGATCCGGGGATTCTTCGGCGGTTGAGTGATGCAACAGGGCTGCATATCATTACCAATACGGGGTACTATGGGGCGAGGGAGGATGTGCATCTACCGCCGCATGTTATGACGGACTCGGTCGATCAACTCGCAGGTCGATGGATTATGGAATTTGAGGAGGGGATAGGGGATACGGGGATTAGGCCGGGGTTTATTAAGATTGGGACGGATCCGGGGAGTTTATCGGAAGTAGATGCGAAGCTGGTTCGGGCGGCGGCTCGGGCGCATCTGGCGACGGGGCTGACGATTGCAGTTCACACAGGGCCGGCGGAAGGGGCGTTTGAGCAGATGGCCATTCTGGGAGAAGAAGGGGTGGATCTGTCGGCTTGGATCTGGGTGCATGCGCAAGGGGAGAGGGAGACTCAAAGGCATGTAGAGGCTGCGCAACGTGGCGCCTGGGTGGCATTTGATGGAATTAAGCCTCTGCAGGAGGAGATGTATCTGGAGTTGCTCGCGAATATGAAGGAAAACGGGCTACTCAACAGGGTGTTGATCTCGCAAGATGCGGGATGGTACACGGTAGGGGAAGAAAATGGAGGGGGATTTCGGGGCTACAGATATCTATTGGATACGTTTGTGCCTGCGCTTCAATCGATCGGGTTTACTGAGGATGAGATAAAGATGCTGCTGGAACGGAATCCCGCAGCCGCTTTCGCGGTTAGGATCCGTGCTGGGGGGTGAGCTTCTCCTACTACTCTGTAGTAGGAAAACTTGTTTAGCCCCTTTGGGGCTCGCTCAACCCTTCACATACCCCAATAGGGTCTAAGAAGTTATCCTTCGACGAAGTCGGAGGAATAGGCCCGGTAAATAAGGCGATTAGTCTATATATTAGGCACCAACAAGTTTAAAATTTAGCACTCAACAAATCTCATGGCACAACGATATACTTGTCTGTTTTTAGTTCTCATCGTGTTCACTCCCAGCCTGGTATCTGCACAAGGGTTTCCGACGGATGAACCGGTGATTAAGCGGATGTGGGAGGTGGGGATGGATAGCTCCCAGGTGGAGGATCTGATGCATGTTCTCGTCGACCAGATTGGCCCCCGCCTGGCTGGATCTGAAGAACTTGAGGAGGCGGGTGATTGGCTGCTTGAAACGTATGATTCTTGGGGAGTTGATGCGCGCAGAGAAGAGTTTGGTACGTGGAATCGATGGCAGCCGGGGATCTTGCATGTAGACATGACGGAGCCTCGGACTCAAACCCTTGAAGCTGAACTCCTGGCCTGGAGCCCGCCTACAAATGGACCCGTTGAAGCGGAAGTGGTGATGCCGCCGGCAGATTTGTCGAAAGAAAACGTAAACGAATGGCTGGCAACGGTCAAGGGGAAGTTTGTGATGATGTCTGCTCCTGAAGGCATGTGCCGCGCACGTCAGGAAATGGAAGAATACGGACGGCCTGAGACGGTCACTAAGTTGGATTCACTGCGTCGCGCTACGTTCATCGCATGGAACCTCCGGCTGAGTGCCCTCGGTGGATTTCGAATGCAAAGCGCCCGGGTTGACAGCGCCGGCGCAGCGGGAACGCTGACGTCCAGATGGTCCGGAGGCTGGGGGGTAAATAAAATATTTGGTACCGCGAATGAAGAGGCCGTAGGGGTTGATCTGTCGTGCGAGGATTATGGGTTGTTGTACCGGCTTATCGATCGCGGTACACCGGTTACGATTCGTGTCAACGCGGAATCGGAGTTCAAGGGTGTGGTACCTCAATACAATGTGATCGCGGAGATGAAAGGGACCGAATTGCCAAATGAATACGTGCTTCTTAGCGCTCACCTGGATTCATGGCACGCGGCAACGGGTGCGACCGATAACGGCACCGGTACGATTACGATGCTGGAAGCCATGCGGATCTTGAAAAAAACCTATCCCAATCCTAAACGAACTATCTTGGTCGGGCACTGGGGGAATGAAGAAGTGGGGTTAATAGGATCGGCAAGCTTCCGGGAAGATCATCCCGAAATAATGGAAGGCATCCAGGCGATATTTAATCAGGATAATGGCACCTGGCGATTCGAAAAGCTGGAAGGACAAGGCTATCTCTACTCTGCGGATCATCTCCCTCGTTGGATGTCGATTGTGCCAACGTATATATCCGACCACATTGATGTTGAAGTGCCGGGCCCCCAGGCCAATCGCGGAAGTGATCACACCTCCTTTGTGTGTGCCGGCATACCAGCCTTCCGCTTACAATCCCCCTACGACGAGTACCGCCAGTACACCTGGCATACAAACCGGGACACATACGATAAAGTCGTTTTTGACGACCTTAAAGAAAACGCAACCCTTGCCGCTATGATGGCCTACATGGCCTCGGAAGACCCCAAAAAATTCAACCGAGAAAAAGCCCAACTACCCATCAATCCAAGAACTGGAAAACCCGACGTCTGGCGCCAATGCCGGCCCGCAAGACGCAATCCGTAAAAAGTAAAAAGGCCCCACAACCACTGGAGGCAGGACGTATTAGACGATCTAATACGTCCATTAGGTACTCGCTACTCCTCCAGCGGTTGTGAGGCCTTTTATATTCTATATGCTATTCAACCCCTCCTGGAGAACCGCCGATAGGACGGTTGAAGTCCAACTCAGCGTCAGGTATGGGCCAATAGGGCAAATAGTTGTAATTGATGGTGGCATTGGTGTTAATCGTACCACTGTTGTCAATCACCGTCGCGCCGGTGCGTCCACCGCCTGCGCCTGCGGGATCAAGGATGCCCTGGCGGCGAGCGTCATAAAACGAGAGACCGCGGAGGAAGAGGCCAATGCGCCTTTCACTGCGGATCTGTTCCCACACATCGCCGGCTGGGTCAACAGGTGGCAAATTTGCATTCTGGTACGTACGGACCTGATCGACCAGAGTTGCGGCTGTTGCAGCATTTCCTAATGCCAGTTCTGCCTCTGCCAACATCAACAGGTTTTCCTCAAAGGAAACGAAGTACCATTTCGTCTCATCCTCGGTCGATGTCTGTGTTGCGTAATGAGAAGCCACGCGCCAGGATGAGTTATACTGGATGCCTCGTCCACGGGTATTCCAGGAAATCGGCAAGCCGGTGTCTGCATTGGTTGTTTGTTCGAAGTATCCCAATCGGGCATCGTCTGGTTGGATGTCCTGAATGAGCCGTTCGCTAACGCGGTGCCAGCCCCAGGGGCCCCATGCCGCCTGGAAGATCCACCATACCTCGTCGGGGTAGGTCACGTCATCCGATCGCAGAATGAAGGTACCCGAGTTGTCCTGCAGGCCGACTTCGGTGAGGGTTTTCAGCGATTGCCAGTCGGCCATGGTCATGTCTGCACGACGGGTATTGACCAGGAGATTACGCGCCTTCATTGTGTTGGCCGCAGCCACGAGAGACGCAGTGGTTGGTTTTTGCACTTCGGAGTCAACGAACAGATCAGGGAACGCATCTTGACGAATAGCATCTATTCCGGCTGCATTCTGGATGGCCAGATCAAACTGGCGATTGGACTCCGCAATGATCTGGTCACTATCCAGGTAATCCGTGTTGGTAAGGCCGAATGCATCAATGATGAGTCCTTGTTCGTACATAGAGCCTACACGTGCATAGGCATATCCCTTCCAGAAATGGGAGAGGGCCATGTAGCCTTGTGCTTTTGCAGCGGCATCTCCTGAGAAAACAACCTCGCCACCATTTAAGGTTTCTATCATGAGGTTGGCCTGGTTATTCAGGAAGTACATGGAGCCCCATTCTTGGACCACAGGGTCCTCGGCGGCCAATTGCCGGTTGTTTGTCCGGGCGATTTCCGTCCCCTGATCGCCGCCGGCAGACGGGATAAACATACTGCCGTCGTCGAGGGTGATGTCATTCACCTGGGCAACCCATCGGAATTGCCAGTTCCCCCAAGGAGTCACAATCGCATCTCCCATGAGTTCATGGTACGCCTGTACGATCCAGACAAAGTTTTTTGGATCGGCCAGGTCGATGGATTCATAATAACCGGCTGCAAGCCGCTTGAGGCCCTCCTCAGAATTGAGGACCTCCGGCGTCGGGTTGTTTGGATCCGATAGATCCAGGTCGAAGCTGTCGTCCAGTGTATCACAACTAATCAGCCCCAACAGGCCAGCCATGACTACGACAGTGAACGCTTTTTTTATCTTAAACATGATTTAATGTCTCTAATTTTGATGTTCTGCTTACTCGCTTGTCACCCTGAGCTTGTCGAAGGGTCTATGCATTACTCTTGCACAGGTGCTTGATTAAGGCATAGATTCCTCGGCAAGCTCGGAATGACAAGCATTAGAGCTACTGAAACACGACATTCAAGCCAAGCGAGAACGTGCGGAAGTTCGGGTAGGTGAATTCGTCAAGGCCGCGGACGCGGGAGTCGTTTCCAAAGTGGCTTACTTCAGGATCAAATCCGGAATAGTCGGTGATCGTGAATAAATTACGGCCACTTGCTGTGAGGCGTAATCGCTGCACAGAGGGGATTTTGACAAAGTCTGAGAAGTCATACCCCAGCGTCACTTCACGCAATCGGATGAAAGAACCGTCTTCAATAAACAGTTCATTCTGTACGTTTGTGTGGTAAATGGACGTGTAGTAGGCCGCAAAGGCACCTGTTTCGCCACCGATGGTGACGGGTACACCTACTTCTTCATGCTGAAGGTCTCTGTAGAGCCACTGTTTGGTTCTGTTATAGATGTCTTGTCCTTCAACCCAATCCCATTGCATGCTCATGTCAAGGTTTTTGAAGAGCGTGACGTCATTTCGGAAGCTGAGTGTGAAGTCGGGTTCTGCAGAACCAATGCGGTTTGGCGTCGGACGGAACTGAACAGCGCGGCTATCTACGTCTACGACCATCCCATCGATGATCTCGTAATTGCCTGCTGGGTCCAGTAAGGGGTTACCCTCTGCGTCTACTTCATCTAGACTACGGACCACTTCATCCCCAAAATGGGTACCTACGCGTTCGCCTTCTCGAAGGAGGTATTGATCGTGTACAACGATATCCAGGCCGCCGGGTGTGCTTTCGACGAAGGACTCTGCTGTGCCGAAATTAATACCTGATCGCCAGGTAAGGTTATCGCCATGATACACGAGTGCATCAATAGATAAGTCTATACCGCTAGAGGCAATGTCGACACTGTTGTCTACGATGGAGGAAGCACCGGAAGAAGGGGGGAGGTCCGCCGGCTCAAGGACGTTAGCAGACATGCGATCCCAATATGTGGCGCTGATAGAGATGGGTGAGAACACGTTGCGTCCACCGAGGATGGTGATGTCGCCACCAACTTCAAATTCCTTGGACTCCTCTACGAGCAGCAGTGGGTTGTTGAGCGTGTTGCCCGGGATCAGAGTTCCGTTGGATCCAACAGAAGTCTGGTCGAGCGTAACGATACGGTCGTAGGGGGCGGGCTGTGTGCCTGCTTCACCGTATGCAGCACGAATTTTGAATTCGTTGATTACATTCGATACAGGATTCCAGAAATCCATTTCTGAGAGCCGAAGATAGACATCACCTCTAGGGAAGAAGCTGGGGTCCTGGCCTTGTCCGAATGCCGAAGAATAATCAAATCGTCCACCGAACGAGATGCCTGCTGTTTCCTGAAACTCGATCTTCTCGTTGATCAGGAATCCGTATGAGTTGAAATCAAGCTTTTCCTGGTCGATGGAGAAGTCGGATGTCGAACGCAATGTAATGGTTGATTCAAAAGGCGCCAGCGTTTGTCCGAGGCTATTCACGCGGTCGAACGTTTCGCGGCGGACGTCAAAAGCGAGCTGGGTGGTGGTGTTCAGGTTGTTCGCCACTTTGAAACGCAAGAATGCGCTGGTCAAGGCATTTACGTTAGTCGCTTTATCCTGAATATTCCACACGAAGCCGGCTGCTGGATCAAGAGCCGCAATCGCATTGCTTTCGAAATTCCGTTGCAATTCGTTATAGCCGTACCTGTAATGATCGACGCCCACTTTGGCATCTAACTCAAGCCAGGGGAAGGGGGTATAATTTGCGTTTACGCTGTTGATGAATCGATTGACATCGATGTCTTTTGAGCGCACTTCGTTTTCGAAAAGCGGATTGGTTTCTCGTTCGCCTTCGAGCAACGTTGCAACGGTATTGCCTTCACCATCCAGCTCTTCCAGGTTGATAAAGGGCCGGGCAAACAAAGCATTCTGAAGAGGACCTGTTACATTGTCGCCGTTTTCGGTGCCCCGGTTATCAGCATCCACAAAGTTGGCGCGGATCGCGATATTTAAGTTTTTGATAGGGTTAATCCCGAAGTTGGCGCGGTAGGAACGGCGCACATTAAAGGTATTGATTTGAATGCCTTCCTGATCCTGGACATTGGCTGAAAGCAGGTATGTAAAGCCAGGATTTCCACCAGAAAGCGATGCAGAGAATCGCTGTGTCGTGGCATCCTGTAGGACGGTATTGATCGAATTAAACGTTGGCTCAGCATAGGGATTATTGATGAGCGTCGTCGGAGTGATGTCGAAGTTGGGTACTGTCCATTGGCCGGTGGCGTCATTGCGGGAAAGGCCATCAATGAACCCACTGTTATCTACAGGGAATGGGTGGAAGAGAGAGGTTTGGACATTGCCTAATCCAAGGATCTCATTGCTTTCCATAGAGGTCGAAACAGACAACTTGGGTTTGCCAGCTTGCCCTTTTTTCGTAAAGATCTGGATGACTCCGTTTGCACCTTGTGCACCATAAATCGTTGCAGCGGCAGCGCCCTTAACTACTTCAATACGCTCAACATCGTTAAAGTCGATATCCGCGAGGCGGCTATTAACATTCAGCGTAATGCCGTCGCGTTCAAAGCCTGCGAAGTTGTTGTCAGTGTTGACCTCAACGCCGTCGACGAGGATCATCGGTGTAGTACTTCCCAGGGTATTGATACCGCGCAATGTAATTTGGGAAGCAACACCCGGTTGCCCCGATACCTGCTGGATGTTTGATCCCGCTACTTTTCCTTGAAGGGCGGTTTCAACGGTCATCGCCTGGGCGGTGAGGAGGCGATCTTCATCGACCGATTCCACGTTAATGCCCAGCCGTTTTGTAGATGTTGCAGCACCCGTACCGGTTACAACTACCTCGTCCAGGTTGAGCAGATCTTCTGCGAGTTGGAAGTCATGGGTTTGAGATCCAGCAGAAAGGGTGATTACTTTAGTTCCTTCCTCGAATCCAAGAAAACGGACGCGAAGAGTGACTTGTTGATTGTTGGTGAGATTAGCCGGCACAACGATCGTGTACTGGCCATTAACATCGGTAGAGGCTCCGAGTGTCAGTTCCTGAATGATGACATTCACGCTAGGTAGCGGTTCATTATCATCGTCGGTTACCGTTCCGGAGATTGTTGCCTCTTGGGCAAAAACGCCAGTGGGTAACCCAATCATCAGGCAGAGCGCCCAAAACAATAAGGTTCTCATAAGTTAATTCCTGTGAATGGTTGATTCTTCGTGGTGAAGAGTTATTAGATTCTTGTAACAGGAATTAAATGGCTCCTTAAATCAAATCAGGGTTTATTCGGGTGAATGAAGACGCTTTGGGGTGAGAGGCGCTATCTGTGGGGCAGGTAGTTGTGTTTAAGGTTCAAGGTTCAAGGTTCAAAGTTCAAAGTTGGCTTAACAGAAAGAACAGCCCAACGTTAAACCTTGAACGTTGAACCTTGAACTTTTTTAATACATCTCATACTTAACCAGCCGGCCGTCGAGTTGGCCGTTAACGAGCGGCTTCTTCCAGCTGGTACGGAGGCCGAGGTGTTTGATCCATTCCCGGTTGCCGTAGTAGACGTAGGCGGTGGAGCCTTTGCATTTCTGTTTAAAGAAGTCGCCGATGGATTTGTAAAGTTCGCTCATTTGATCTGCCTGGCCCATCCGGAGGCCATAGGGTGGATTGCAGATGATGGTACTGCCTTCGGGAATGGTGACGTATTGAAAATCAGAAACCGTACAAGCGATCTGTTCGCCTCCAGGCAGGCCGTTGCAGTTCATGCGTGCAAAGGAAATCGTCTCGTGATCTCGATCACTTCCATAAAACAGCCCTTCCGGAACGGGTTTAATGGCTGCATCGGCTTCTTCTTTTACTTGTTGCCAGGCCATTGGGTTAAAATCAGGCATGCGTTCGAACCCAAAGGTTGGCCGTAAATAACCGGCAGGGACATCCGCATAATGCATCAGTGCCTCACACAAAAGAGTGCCCGAACCACAGAATGGGTCGTAGAGTGGAGTGGTGCCATCCCAACCTGACATGCGCACGGCAGCAGCAGCAACGGTTTCCTGCATAGGGGCTTTGACAGACTCTTTTCGATAGCCTCTTCGGTGGAGGGATCCACCCGACGTATCCAGGCTAATAACCGCTTTGTTCTGGTTGATATGCAAGTTGAGCCACACATCCGGGTCTCTCCGGTCAATACTCGGCCGTTCTCCCGTCTCGTCCCTGAATTTGTCTACAATAGCGTCCTTGAGGCGCAGTGCTGCAAACTTTGAGTGGGTGATTTTGCTCTGGGAAACCGTTGCAAAGACGGCAAAAGTACTCTGAGGAGTGAGTAATTCGCTCCAGTCCATGTCGCGAGCCATCTTGTAGAGGTAGCGGTCACTGTGGCAGTCGAACTCAATGAGAGGAGCTAAAACGCGCGTGATCAGCCGGGATTGGTAGTTGATGCGATAGAGGGCAGCATTGCTCGCGTTAAAATAGATTCCTCGGTAAATGGGGGAGGCCTTTTTTCCGCCAAGTTGCGTGAGTTCTTTGGCGCCTTCTTCTTCAAGCCCGCCGGCAATTTGGGCGAAATAACGCTGGTTTTCCTGGTATTTGTACAATATAGTGCAAGGTTCAAAGTTCAAGGTTCAAAGTTTGTTGGGGGCTTGGGGTAACATGCTTTGAACAAACTTTGAACCTTGAACCTTGAAGGTTGAACTCGGTTCATCAAAATTCTTGATGGACCGTAATATCTCCGAAATAAGCCATTGCTGATTCTTTGGTATTGTCGGTGTCGGTCATAATGGCGATACCGGTGATATTGCCAGGTGCTTCACCAAAGGCGGCGATATAATCCTCATACACGTTCCGGTTTTCGGATTGCCAGGTATTTATATGTTCGTTTCCACTTTGCACAGCAATCATCGTTACCCAATTCGTATAGGCGTTCGGCACCATCGTACCCACAGGGGCTTTATTGGACCAGACATAATTGAGCGCACGGAGGGGGATGTCTCTGTATCCCAATAAGCGCAATGCCCGATATTTGAGGCGTTCGCCAAAGGGCAGGTTTTTCGCATCGTAGTCAAAGGTGATATAGATACGAGCAGCAAAGTCATCGCCTTTTTTCTTATTCACATCCCCTTTGTCGAGTACCTGGTCGATTTTCCAGTCCCAGCTCAGCGTGGGGTACAATTCGGGGTTAATATCCACTTCTTTGATAAGCCCTGAGGCAGTACCTTCGCTTTGAGCCTGCACAACGACGCGTCCTTCATCTTCCATCAGGCGGTAGTCGGTAGGCTTGGTCTTACTAAATTTTATTTCTTCCCACCCTTCGGGGACTACAGCATCAACCGATGCAGAGGAAAACGATCCGATAGGGATTTCGGGAGAAAGTTGAGTTGCGGCTGTCGTAATCAACAGTCCTACACAGATCAAAAGCACAGTTTTATATAGTTCAATCGATTTTAGTCGTTTCATGGTCTTGCGCACTAAGCGGCTTAACAATAGTTTCGAATATACCCATGAAACGAAACCTCTACTCAAGAGATATCACAAATTTATAAAAACGGAATAACAAGGGGGATACTTTGTATCCTGTTTCGTGTTGCGCGGCTCGAGTTGCCTGCCTCCTGAGGCTTGTGCCTGAATACGAAACGCACGTGAAAGACGCCTTCTTGTGATTGATTTTATTATATTATCTCGGACTTTTAGTCCTTGTCATAGACAAATTAATACTTCGAACTAAGCCCTCACATGCAAACACTCTTCCAATTAGAAAGCACCCGCCCATCCATCATAGATACCCTTCGCCAGGAGCAAGCATCTAATCTTGTTCAGGCGCTTGGGATAGTCGGATTTGCCCTGCTTACGATTCTCGGGGCACAGGTACGCATTTATTTGTGGGAAGTCCCTTTTACATTACAAACTCTCGCAGTGTACGGCAGTGGTTTGTATTTGGGGTGGCGAGGTGGCCTCCTTTCTCAGCTTCTTTACATAGGCATCGGTATGCTTTTCCCTGTATTTGCAGGTGAGGGCTACGGTTTTGCCTATCTTGCTGCCGCCGCTTCTGCTGGTTATTTGCTTGCATATCCCCTTTCTGCCGCAGTGATAGGTCTTTTGTCGAAGAAATGGAATTCATTAACGGGCAGCAGCCTGTCGATTATCGCCGGCTCCATTTGCATGTTTACGATCGGTGTGATTTGGCTACATTATGCAGCCGGGCACGCCACATGGATGGAATCTCTCGACAAAGGCTGGCTCCGCTTCATCCCCGTTGACGTGGCGAAGATTCTGTTGGTGAGTATGATTTATACGGGGACTAGAAAGTTTTTCTAGTCGGTTCAAGGTTTAAAGTTCAAGGTTTAAAGTTGGTTTACCTGTTCATTCTGCCAACCTTGAACCTTGAACTTTAATCCTTGAACCTTGAACCTGCACTCCTCCCCCGGAACCCGAGGGAGGAAATAAGGTGTTAGCCTTGTGGCCCATCTCTGGAAGCTTCAAGGCTTATCATGAATAATTACTTCAATCGATTTAAAAATAGCTATGCATGCCGTCTGGCATATATGGCTATTTTTGTTGTTTTGGCAGGTTTGACACTGGGGGCGCATTCTGAGCCGGTTGTTGAGTCTTCTGCTTTTGATACCATACTCGATGATCCTCGTGTACAGGAACTTGGCAAAAAGGGGTTGAATCACCTCTATAATATGGAGAAGGAGAAAGCGGCAGAGGCTTTTGGGGAAATTGAGGAGCTGTATCCGCGCCATCCCATCGCGCCTTTTTTAAAGGGGCTCAATATCTGGTGGGATATCATGATCGATCTTCCCAATGACAAGTATGACGAAGACTTTTACCGGGAAATGGGGTCCGTGATTAAGCGATCCAATCGCATGTTAAAAAGAAACCGGAGGGACTTCGATGCGATGTTTTTCAAAGGAGCAGCTCTTGGGTTTCGAGGGCGCCTCCGATCCAATCGCGGTATTTGGTTTAAAGCGGCGTTGGATGGGAAAAATGCCATGGATTATGTCCTGGCTATTGCCGAAAAAGAAGATGAAAATGCTGACTATGGTTTTGGGAAAGGGATTTACGATTACTTCTCTGTTGTAATCCCTGAGCAATATCCGGCCGTACGCCCGTTTACGGTATTTGTACCCAAAGGGAATAAGGAGCGTGGTATTGAGAACCTGGAGCGGACCATGGCGGAAGGCTATTTCATTAGAACGGAAGCGGCCTATTTCCTACTCCAGATCTATTACACGTTTGAGAAAGACTTTAATAAAAGCAGGCACTATATAGAATGGCTTCGTTCTTCCCATCCTTCCAATTCCTTCTTTCATGTGTATGAGGGGAGGGTCTTCTTCCGATGGGGGCGTTGGGGTGATGCATTACCGATCTTCGAGGACGTCATCGAGAATTATGAAGCTGGCAAGCCTGGCTATTCCAACGTCATTGTCGAACAAGCCCTATATTATGCTGCACGCTGCCACATGGTATATCGCCGCCTCCCGGAAGCAATGACGTATTTGACGCGGATGAAGGAGATGAGCGAACAACCTGGAGCTACATCTGTATTTAGAATACTTGCCTTACTTCGCATCGGGATGGTCCACGACGCCCAGGGCGAACGCGAAAAAGCCGTTCAATATTACAACGAAGTCCTGAGTATGGACGATTGGGCCGGCGCCCACAAACAGGCAACACGGTATCTAGAGAAAGCCTACAAATAGGCTTTCTCGGTTCAAAGTTCAAGGTTCAAAGTTCAAAGTTATTTGGGCTTGAACATGAAAGAAACTTTGAACCTTGAACATTGAACTTTGAACTCGAATTCGATGGAATTTCGGTATACGAATTGGGATCCTAAGAAGCATGGGCAGATGATGCTGCCCTTTGACCAGTTGTTCGAGCTGTTTCAACAGTTGCTTGAACACACTGCTGGTGATGCTAACGAGGCGTTAAACTGGATGACGCAGCTGGATAACAAGTATAATATCAGCGACGACACCATGGGGATTGGTGACTTTATCGAGGAGTTGAAAAATCGAGGGTATATCCAGGAAAACGATTTAGGGACCCCGATGATGACGGCTCGGATGGAGCGAACCATTCGTTCGCGTTCCCTCGAAGAGATCTTCCGTCAGCTCCGTAAGGGAGGAAGGGGAAACCACAAGACGCCTTTTGCGGGTCCGGGTGATGAGCGGCTGCCGGAAACACGGAATTGGAAATTCGGAGATGACGTCAGCCTTCTCGACGTAACCGGGACTCTAGCCAATTCCTTGAAGCGAAGCGGAATTAATGAGTGGAATCTGAGTCAGGACGATTTTCAGGTCTACGAAACCGACTTTCGTACCAGCATGGCTACGGTATTGATGATCGACCTGTCGCATTCGATGGTGCTGTATGGGGAAGATCGCATTACGCCGGCTCGTAAGACTGCAATGGCCCTGTCCGAATTGATTCTGACCCGGTATCCCAAGGATACATTGGACATTGTAGCGTTTGGTAACGAAGCGTGGGAGGTGTCCATCAAGGATCTGCCTTATCTGAATGTAGGCCCTTATTACACCAACACCCGAGCGGGATTGCAGCGGGCACGAGATATATTACGACGCAGAAAAAACCGCAATAAGCAAATTTTTATGATCACGGACGGGAAGCCGAGTTGCCATATCGAGTATGGACGAATGTATCGGAATGCATTTGGGCTGGATCGGCGGATCGTAAACAAGGTTCTGGATGAGGCGGTCGTATGCCGGCGAGAGGGCATTGCAATCACGACATTTATGATTGCTCGTGATCCATATCTGCAAAAGTTTGTGCGTGAACTGACGACAGCAAATCAGGGCCGTGCTTATTTTGCAAGCCTGGATAACCTGGGTGAGTTTCTTTTTGAGGATTATGTCCGCAACAGAAAAAAACGGATGCGGTAGGCACATTGGCGAGAGTTTCCCCGAAAAAAAGCCTTGGACAACACTTCCTTAAGGATTCGTTTGTCCGAGATAAGATTATTGATGCCCTTCAGGCAACGAGGGATGATTGGGTTGTTGAAATTGGCCCTGGAACAGGGGCAATGACCGGTATTTTAAAGTCTCGGTACCCTGATTTTGAGGCCATTGAGTTGGATCAGCGAGCCATTGCTGCACTAGAAGAAAAGTATCCTGGTATTCGTGTTCACCACGCGGATGTGGTCCGCTTTGATTGGGCTGGATATGCTGAACGAGCCGGTAAGAAGTTGCATATCGTGGGTAATTTACCGTACTACATTACCAGCCAGATTCTGTTTGATTTGATTGCTGCGCATGACGTGGTTGAGGAAGCTGTTGTAATGATGCAACTCGAAGTTGCCCAGCGCCTGGTGGCAAAGCCTCGCACCAAATCCTATGGTATTCTAAGCGTTCTAATTCAACGGTATACAGAACCAGAACTGTTGTTTAACGTATCGAGAGACGTATTTTATCCGAAGCCGGCCGTTGAGAGTGCTGTCGTTCGGCTTGTGTTTCGAAAAGAGCCCGAAGGGATGGATCGTGTAAGTCACCGTTTGTTCAAGCGCGTTGTGAAAGCCTCCTTCAATCAGCGGCGCAAAAAACTAAAAAACAGTCTCAAAAGCCTACTTTCAGACACTAATGGCACCATTCCTGAGCAATGGGAAGGGGCCCGAGCTGAAGAGTTAACGCCCTCCGATTTTTTAACACTCACCCGTCATCTTTTTGATATAGACGATACTTGACAGTATGGGGAATACCACGAGAACAGATCATCGCGACATGAAGGGCGGGGCGCTTGAGGTAGATGCGGAATTAGTCGATGATATCTCCTCGCTGGTTGAATCGGGCCAACAGGGTATGGTCCTGAACGTGGTTGCAGATCTCCATCCGGCTGACCTGGCTCAGTTGATAAGCCACTTACCCTTTGAAGAAGCCAAACAACTCTTTGCCTGGCTCCCCGCTATCCAAGGAGGGGAAATTCTGCCCGAATTGGACGACGCCTATCGCGGGGAATTACTTGAGGAAGTAAAGCCGGTTCGCGTCGGCAAGATGCTCGATGAACTGGATACGGATGATGCCACTGATGTACTTGGAGATCTACCCGAAAGTCTTGCTGAGGCTGTTATCCCTCTGCTTGAAGATGCCGATGACGTCCGCAAGCTACTTGGTTACGATGAGGAGACGGCTGGTGGGATTATGGGCCGCGAGTATGTGTCGGCCAAAGGGAGTTGGACTGTGGCTGAGGTCACTGAAGAAGTGCGTAGAGAAGCAGATGAGATTGACCAGATGTACGTGGTCTATGTGCTGGATGATCTGGGGCGCCTGGAAGGGTTCATCACGCTGAAAAAACTATTGCTTTCCCCTGCACATGTAAAGGCGCATGAGATCATGCGGAGTGACTATGTGTCTGTGCAAGTGGATCTGGACCAGGAGGAAGTAGCGAGAATCATGGAACGGTATGATTTAATCGCACTGCCGGTTATTGACTATGAAGGTAAGCTGGTCGGTCGAATTACGATTGATGATATCGTCGATGTTATTCGTGAGGAGGCCGAGGAAGATATCCAGAAGATGAGTGGGGTAACGGGTGGCGAAGTACCTACAGACTCGGTGCTTAGAATCACGCGGGGCCGATTACCCTGGCTATTAGTTGGTTTAGTTGGAGCTGGTTTATCTGGGTTTGTGATTGGTGGGTTCGAAGATGCCCTGGAGGAAGCCGTGATCCTGGCTGCATTTATTCCGATCATGATGGCGACGGCGGGCAATGTGGGGATTCAAAGCTCATCCATTATTGTACAGGGCCTGGCGTCGGGGGATTTGTGGTCAACGGATGTGGTGAAACGGCTTGGAAAAGAAACGGCTGTGGCACTTATAAATGGCATAGCTCTTTCACTCGTTCTGGCGGGTGCTGTATTATTGCTGCCTTATGTATCCCCTAATATTGCCGAAGTGATCCATTCATCTGTTCTCCTGGCATGGACATCAGGCCTTTCTCTCCTTGCAGTAATCATTCTCGCTACTGTTATAGGAACCACGGTACCCTTATTTTTGCATAGATGGGGCATCGACCCAGCGATTGCTACAGGTCCTTTTATCACGACAAGCAATGACATCATTGGGCTTACCGTGTATTTCCTAATAGCTACGGTAATCTATCTATAGTTCAACCTATCTATGGGCTTTCTGTCTTGGACGTACGCAGCAAAAAAGGTGCTGAGTGAGTCCAGCTAAATGAGTTGATGTGATCTACTTGAGCCGTTGTTGCATGGATTTTACGATTCCCTTCACTCTTCGTTTGTTGACTCCCAGGTCGTACTTACCTTCTCTGCTCTCGCTTTTGATGAATAGAATAGCGTAAACTCCATGTAAATCCTCATCAGGATGGAAGTCAATTGCAATCTGCACGTCGTCCTTATATATCCACGCGTTAAAAACTGCCTTAATCCGGTTATTATTGGTACTACGAGAAAGTGAATCCAGGAATTTATTCGACTCAAGGACTTCCACAGCAATTGCAGCAAGCTCAGAAGGGGCAGGCCAGTCAAACAAGTAGGCCTCATGAACACAATTCAGTGAACTGAAACACGATTCAAATGGGCTATTTGATAGAAGCTCTGAAGAAGCCTTTTGTGCCATGGCAGTAGGGGCCATCGCTACCAGGAATAAGAAAAACCCTGAAAGGGTTCTCGATAAATTAGGCACCAGCTTGCT
>JAHQVL010000410.1 GCA_019634345.1 Rhodothermaceae bacterium | reverse complement strand
CCAATTACATAGTCGTTCATGGTATTTTGTATTTCGGGTTTTGCGTTTCGGGTTGGTTTCGAGTTTTGAACCTGCAACAAACGCGAAACCGTACTTACTGAAACAAATGGACCAGGCTTTTTCGGTAGCCTTCGTAGAAACGGTCGAGTTGTTCGTCTGCACTAACGTTGCCTACGAACTGGTGGCTTGGAAGGAGTTCGGGTTTGAATCCACGGGCCAATAACTTTTCGGCAACTTCGACGCGCAGCATATTGATGATCATGCCGCCTGTGAGAGTCGAGGTTGGACCCGTACGCCATTCGAGGCCATCCAACTCGATGATGCAGTCACCTGGAGGGCAATGATTATCCAGAACGACATCGGCGATGTCAATCAATTTTTTACCCGAGGAGTGCGCCGGCTTTGAATTTTCGCAATGGGGCTTCGACACCATCCCAATGACCGGCATCCCTCGCTCCTTTGCGCCCAGTCCCATTTCAACGATCAACGGACGAATCCCACTCGTCGAAATCAGAATAAAGGCGTCGTGGGGCCCAAACTTAAAGCTCCTGAGAATCTCCTCTGCGTACCCTTCATATTTCTCAAGATGCAAGGGGCCTCTCAGCCCGTTCGGACCAATGATCGCTGAGTGATTTGAAATAGCCAGCTCCACTAGCGCATAAAATCCTACGAATCCTCCCTGACGGGGCGTCATTTCTTCGCACATCATACGAGAATGGCCTGCACCAAACAAAAAGACGAGACCGCCGTTGGCTATGCTTTCTGTGCATATCTCCGCCGCCTTTTCAATATGCGGCAATTGCGTTTCTTTGATTGATTGTAACAAAGCCAGGGATTTCTCAAAGTAATCTATTCCAGCACTCATGTATGGTTGTTCTGTTTTTAAAGGTCAGTAAAAGACGTCGTTATTGTTGATCTTATTATCGCCAGGATACTACCTGGCAAAAATCAGGCATAAACTAGCGTTCTTATTAGCGAACTCCAAGAACATGTGCTCAATAGATTGCAGATATCCCTTGAAAAGTTTAAGATAATTCAATCCGCGCCCTAAGACCTTTTCTTCCATGATTATTACGATCGGGTACCGCACCCCCCTTTTGTTCTTGTTGGTATGTGCCTGCATACAATTTGACGGTAAGGCCCAGTCTACCTCAGCCGCTGATTCTGTAGACCTTTCGTTATTCGAAACGATGACGTATCGTATGCCGGGCCCCCATAGAGGAGGGCGGGTAACCGCTGTATCAGGATTTGGAGGCCGTAAACCTACGTTGTACATGGGCAGTACCGGAGGTGGAGTATGGAAATCAACGAACAATGGGTTGAGCTACACGAATGTGTCTGATGGCTACTTCTCTGTCGGTTCAATCGGCTCATTGGCAGTGGCTCCAGGTGACTCAAATGTTGTCTATGCGGGTACCGGATCGGCCTGTATCCGCAGTAATGTTTCTACAGGCAAGGGGGTTTATAAGTCGCTAGATGGAGGGGAAAGCTGGTTGTACATGGGGTTGCCTGAAGCGGGACAGATTGGATCGATGGTGGTTCACCCCACTGACCCCAACCTCGTCTACGCAGCTGCACTTGGGCACCCATTCGGTCCGAATCCCGATCGGGGTGTTTACCGCTCCTACGACGGGGGAACGACATGGGAAAAGGTGCTCTACGTGTCCGATAGCACCGGGGCGGCATCGGTGGTCATCAACCCACAAAACCCAGATGAAATGTACGCCACCATGTGGCGGGCGGAGCGAAAACCATGGACCATTATCAGCGGAGGAACTGAAGGAGGGTTATACAAATCCCTTGACGGCGGTACTTCCTGGTCACATCTAACTGTTGGGCTGCCTGATAGCTTAATCGGAAAAATGGATGTATCCCTGTCGCCTGCCAATCCCAATCGTGTGTATGTGCTGGCCGAAGCACCCGGAGATCAAGCCGGCCTGTACCGGTCTGACGATGCCGGCGAGACGTTTAGGCAGGTAAACAATTTGCCCGAACTTACCTTTAGGCCATTCTATTACACCCACGTACATGCCGATCCAGTGGACGAAGATATCGTCTATGTCAGCAACGAAGGATTCTACAAATCCGTAAACGGCGGCCTGGCGTTTACGCGTATTTCTACCCCTCATGGAGATCATCATGCATTATGGATCAACCCAAGTGATCCTGACTACCTGTTTCAAGGAAACGACGGCGGTGCCACTGTAAGTCTTGATGGTGGACAATCCTGGTCTTCCATAAATAACCAGGCGACGGCTGAATTGTATCATGTTGTTGTGGACAACCAGCATCCATACTGGCTCTACGGAGAACAACAAGATAATTCGACCATCATGGTCCCCAGTCTTCCCCCAACGGCCAGCCGCCCGCTTTCGCCAAAGCAGCACTGGAAGGCCGCTGCAGGATGTGAAACAGGCCCCCTGGCTGTGCACCCGGAGAAACCGCACATTGTATATGGGGGATGCAAAGGCCGATTCAGCCGGCTAAATCAGCAAACAGGACAAGAGCAACAATACTGGGTTTACCCCCATTTCAACTATGGCCATGCTGCGGAAGACATGCCGTTCCGTTTTCAGCGCACCGCCCCCATCGAGATATCGCCTCATAACCCCGAAGTCATTTACCACGCCTCCCAATTTGTACATCGTACTACAAATGAAGGCAAAAACTGGCAGGTGATCAGTCCAGACCTGACGGCTTTCGAGCCAGACAAACAAGGCTACTCAGGCGAACCCATAACCAGGGATATCACAGGCGAAGAAATATACAGTGCTATTTACCAGGTTCGGGAATCCCCTTTGCGAGAGGGCGTGATCTGGACGGGCTCGAATGACGGGCTGATTTACGTGAGCCAGGACAGTGGTGAAAACTGGACAAACATCACACCTCCTCTTGTACCTCCAGGAGGTCGAGTACAAACAATTGAGCCCTCGCCGCATTCGTCATCAACCGTCTATGCAGCCATCTACAGGTACATGCTAGACGACTGGGCCCCTTACATTGTAAAAACAAGCGATTTTGGAGAATCCTGGACGTTGTTGACCGACAGCACCAGCGGTTTTCCTATGGATCAGCCAACACGTGTTGTTCGAGAAGACCCTGACCGGGAAGGATTGTTGTACGCAGGGACCGAATTTGGCCTTTTCGTCTCGCTCGATGATGGCACGACCTGGCAGCCTTTCCAAAACAACCTCCCGGCCACTCCTGTAACAGATATTCGCATCCATCGCAAGGACATGGTCCTATCAACCATGGGACGATCCTTCTGGATCTTGGATGACCTGACGCCCTTGCATGAGGTTGACTCCACCCTCTTTGAAAACAAGGCGCATCTATTTACCCCAAGGGACACCTACAGATACAGATGGAATGCGTCTACAAGCCAGTTTGACGGAGCCGCCCCCGAATATCCTAAACCGGGCATCCAGTTGTACTATTACCTTAACGAGGCTTCAGGAGAAGCAATCACATTAGAAATAAAAAAAGAGCAGGGATCGGTCGTCCGAACCTTTACAACCCATGTTGATGACGCGTCCCCGCCTACCCCGCCAGAAGATATCATGGGGACCTTCTTTCAGCCCCCTGTCCCAGAAGGTGCGTTAACCGCCAAAAAGGGCTTGAACCTATTTACCTGGGATCTCAACTACCAGGGTACACTGGCATTAATTTCGAACAGACATGAGACCAATGGTCCTCTCGCAGAGCCGGGAACGTACATTGCGACGCTCTCTGTAGGGGAGCAATCCTTTGTTCGCTCATTTGAACTAATGCTTGATCCTCGCCTTGCCCAAGACGGGGTTACCCCGGCAGATGTGGAAGCGCAAACCCTTCTCAGCCTTCAAGTCCGTGATCGCATATCCGATATCCGCCGAATCGGTAAACAAATTCAGGCATTGCGGCGAAAAGTGACTCAGGTCGTAGCTGATGCCGACAATGAAGCCGTACCTTCCACTGAAGGAGCAGACATCCTCGAAGAGCTTAATCGAATAGAGGGAGCGCTTATTCAGACTCAAAAGGGCAAGGTGGGCGCGCAGCACAAACCGAAGTTAATGAGGCAACTAACCTACCTGTACAGCATGCTTCAGGTTGCGGACCAATCCCCGGGCGAAGACGCCTATGTACGCCTGGAAGACATTGAACGTGAACTCAATGAGTATGTGCAAGCCTTCGATACGCTTATCAGAAACGACCTTAGCGCGCTAAATATACAGCTAGAAGGCCTTGGCCTTGCGCCGCTAGAAATTCCATAATTATTCCGGTTTCCGCACACCCGGAATGCTGTATCGATCCTTGATATACGTGTACTATATAATTCCGACCCAACCTATGGTGTATAGTACATTCTAGACTGAAGCTCCCCGCCTTCTATAGCATCTAGCTTTATCACACATACGTATGTCATTCTCTTCACAGCTCGAGATCCTTCTCGTAGATGACAATGAATTGCACAGGGAGCTTATTTCGCGCATGCTCCATCATGTTGGATACTCTGCTGATATCGTAACGAACGGTGTTGAGGCCCTCGAAGCCCTCGAAAGCAAAGAGTACCAATTAATATTGATGGACCTCGCAATGCCCCACCTGGACGGGTTTGATACCACACGAACGATTCGAAGTAACGAGGGAGAATCTAATCCATACATCATTGCCATAACGGCTCTAAATCTCGATACACCAAAAGAGACCATCAAAGAAGCCGGCATGGACGATGTACTCCTCAAACCCGTACTCCTCAACGACTTCCGCGCCGCCCTCAATCGGTATAGAGAAAACCGGATTGCGGCATAAAAAAGTTTAAGGTTCAAAGTTTAATGTTTAATGTCTATTAACTTTGAACATTGAACTTTGAACCTTAAACTTTGAACGATCAACTAACTAAGGTTATTTGATCAAACTCATCATCCTCGTCTCTGTAAACGATGCTGTTTCGAGGCGGTATAGGTAGATGCCGCTTGACAGATTGCTGGCATCGAATTGCACTTCGTACTGCCCAACACCTTGTGTAGCATTCACTAACGTAGCCACTTCCTGTCCTGTCAACGTGTATACCTTGAGGGTAACATCAGAACTTGCTGGTAAGGCATAGTTGATTGTTGTTGAAGGATTGAATGGGTTCGGGTAGTTCTGTGAAAGCTGGAATTGAGAAGGGAGTCCTTCTTCATCTTCAACCGGTGTCCCGCTCATCACGAAATCAGAAACACTGTAACTTCCAAAGGTTGAACCGTCTGCGTCAATGAAAACGGAAGCAAGTACACCCTCTGCACTGACAAACTCGATGTCTGTATGACTGAATGCGTCAGGACCTCCAACCAGGCTTACCTCAGTGAATTCAGTGCGTATCCGCAAGGCTTGAAAACTTCCCTGAGGGGTGATAAGGGTACCCCATCCATCTACAACTGAGTTATTTACATCCGCCGAAGTAGCTGGTAATTCAAACCCTGCAATTGATAATACTGTGGTTGTAGAATCTTCCCACATATCCTCGAAAGTAAGCGGGACTGGATTGTTTTTTGATGGCGGAGAGAAGGTAATTTTCAGGGTATCAATGACTCCATCTTCATCGGCATCTCCCAATGAAATGGATCCATCACTAAAAAAATACCCATCTTTAATTGAACTGAACAGATAAAAAGCTATGCTATCTCCAGCAAGTGCGTCAACGGTGTCCGATTCTAACTGGATTGCAAAATCCGAATCTGGAAACAGGTCTGAGCCAGGTACATCAGCAGGTAATTGGATGTACGTCTCCGAAATGCTGAACGTGTCTGCAACGGTAAAGCCACTGAAATCCCAGGTCTGATTGGGCCCAGTTGCGTTAATAATTGCCGTCAAGTCACTCGTATCCATCAAATCAAAGAGCGTGGACGTCTCCGTCACACCGATTCGATCCTGAAAGTAGGATTCAGTAATCGTGATTTGCGCCTGCGCCAATGTCGTGACACTCAGTAATAATAAGAGTAATAAAGTACTGTAGATGTGTTTCATAATGATAGATTTTGATTGATTTGTGGTAACGTGATAATGTTAAAAGCCCCCCACCCTCAAGATCGCGATAGCATCTGACTCCAACATTAAACTTTGAACATTAAACTTTGAACCTTATACCTTGAACTGCAATACCTACTGACTCTCTTCCGCGATTCGCTCCACCTCGGCCCAAACACGGAGATAGTTGCCCGACCATAGTTTAGCAATGTCTTCCTCAGAATAGCCGCGGCGAACAAGCTCGAGGGTTACATTTCCTGATTCCGAAGCATCTTTCCACCCATCAATGCCTCCGCCACCGTCAAAGTCGGAGCTGATGCCTACGTGATCAATTCCAATTAAATTGACCGCATAATCAATGTGGTCAATAAAGTCGGATAACGACGCTGGAGGAAATTCTTCATCGATTTTCGCTCTATTTCGTTCATACTCAGCTTTTTTCTCCGCGCTTAAATTCCCTATCCCGGTCCAACCGCCATACTTTGTCCTCAGGTCTGAGAGAGCCACCTGGCGAGCGGGGTCTCGTTTAACAAAAGATCCCAGGGCAACGACGTTCATCACTCCGCCTGATTCTTTTAATGCCAGCATTTGATCGTCATCCATATTGCGAGGCACATCGCACAAAGCCGTGACGCTGGAGTGAGACGCAATGACTGGAGCGGCCGACAATTGAGCTGCCTCGATGCTTGCCTTTTTTGAGATGTGCGAAACATCGACCATAATCCCGACACGGTTCATTTCTTTTATGACCTCGGCTCCAAAATCGCTGATACCACCGTGCTCTTCTCTTCCATCCCCCAAATTCGGACGAGGCGTCGAAGAATCTGAGATGTCATTATGCCCCCCATGAGCCAATGTGATATAGTTGGCCCCCAGGTCTTTGTACTTTTGAAGCAACGACAGGTCTTTACCGATTACATAGCCGTTTTCAATCGCCAGCGCTGCTACCAACTTGCCGCTTTCGTGGATTGGCATGACGTCAGCAGCAGTGAGGGCGACTTCGATTTCATCTGGATACATGTCTGCCATCCGGTGAATCGCGTTAAATTTTGTCATGGCGTCTTCTTTCGCCTTCTCGTAGTTGGCCGGCGTCCGCGCTGTTTGTCCTACATACACGATGAACGTACCCACATCCAGCTTCCCTT
>JAHQVL010000409.1 GCA_019634345.1 Rhodothermaceae bacterium | reverse complement strand
GATAAGTCCACAAACGACTTCGCCGATGGCGTCTCCGATCACGTACCCATCGTATTCCGTATCATCCTCCGCGAAGAGCCTGTTGATGTAGATGCCGGCTCTATGGACACCACCCATACCAATGGGCAGCATACGAACGGGAATGGTCAGATGAGCATTCCTATTCCTGAGGGGGCCTCACAGTTGCTGTTTGTGATTAATAACTGATTGCAGGAATATAGAAAAAATAAAGAGCAAGCCGCGGAGCGTGACGGGTCAGCCTGAAAGTCACGCTCCACACTTGCACGTCGATCTTATTTCAAGAGAACCATCTTCTGCACGACCTGATTTTCCGGTGTAACCAGCCTGTACAGATAGGTGCCGCTCGGTAAGCTGCTGGCATCAAAAGTAACCTGGTGCGTACCCGCTTCTTTGAATCCATTAACCAGTTGGTGTACCTCGCGGCCGGTGAGGTCATACACGGTTAAGGTCGCTTGTGTAGCCTCTGTCAGCGAATAGTGAATGGTTGTAGTTGGATTGAATGGGTTGGGACTGTTGCTGAGGCTTGCCTGGGGAGTTTCATCGTTGATAACGCCTTTGGATGCGTCATTGTCGAACAACGTGGAGGCCGTACCTGTCGATGCACGTTCTTCGTTTAGTTTCTCGATGACTATGATGGAGGCATCAATAAGCAACACGCAGGTTTCTTCCGATACCCGATGCGCATGTTGAAGCCGTTCCACCTTCTGGATAAAAATCTGCATATGCCTGGCCGAGTGATCTGGCATACCCTTTATATAAGTGCCCATGGCACGGTCCAGGTAGTGCAGCAGATGACGTGCTGCGTTTGACTCTTTCGATAATGCTTCTTTGTTGATCACATCCTCTACCTGGGTCCTAATCCATTCAATGCTCGTTTCTGGGGAAGCCTCTGTTAAATCAACTGAGACTAACTGAGCTCGAGCAGGAACGGTTACCAGGATCCCTGCGATAAGGAGTAAAAATACGGTACTCAATCGAGTGTTTACGGGGGAGACTTGCCGGAAGTAATTATATATTCGTTTCATGGATTAACCCTCCTTACGATAGGATTCTATCTTACATTGTATTGAAGTACTGATCGTTCTCGGAGGGCAAATCAACTAGACAAAGCCCAATGTGCAAGTGATGCTCTGTTTGTTGATCTGTATAAAACTTACGTGCTATACATGCTCAGTAACAGCGTAATAGGCCCAAGCTCACGTAAGAGCGGTAGCAGAAAGGGTGTAGGGGGCTTCCTGGTCCTGTGTGAGGGCTGGGGCGAAACTATGCGCCATTAACCCGTACAGTAGGACTATTCATTTATTTAACGGTTAAGTTATATTCTAAGTAGCTCAGATGAATCTGAGCTGTTTCGAGTTCAAGTTGGAATCTGGAAAACCCTGAACCAACCCGAAACTCGAAACCCGAAACTCGAAACGGATAACATGCCAGGCAAATCGACTAAAATACTGCTAAACATCTTGCTCATGAGCGTGATTGCGGCTGTTGTGATTGGCTTTTATCTGGGGTATCAGGCCTATCGGGCGCCGGCGCGGGTGATGGAGTCTGTGGATAGGATGGTTTCGGAGATACAAAACGAGTTCAGGCTTAAACCCACTACGATCGTTAATGAAACTACCGTCTATTCGGGTACCCGGGACGTGTTTGAACTGGCTACGGCTGAGCTCGAATATTCTATCGAGTATATCGATGAGCAGTGGTCATTGATGAGTAAGTCGACGACTGAAATCAGGGGATCGTTCGTTGCTAAGGCCGGTTTTGATATGAATGATGAGTTTGAGATGATCATCTCCGACAGTCTGGTCGTATTCCGGTATCCACCTCCTAAGGTGCTTTCTGTCGATGTAACAGGGTCTCCTCGGATTCGGAAAGAACGAGGACTGTGGAATCCTATTTCAGATGCAGAGCTAAATCAGACGCTTTCCTTGTTCCACCAGAAAGCAGAAGAAAAGGCGGAGTTGGACGAGCTGCACTTAAGAGCCGAAGAAGTATTCAGGGAACGCCTTACAGCCATCGTTGCCTCCATAGAGCCTGGTTTTGAAGTGGGCTTCGTGAGAAATTACCTCCTTTTAACTGCACCTGATGGCTAGAAAATAAAAAAGAAAAACCTCGGAACTTGTTTTTGACTGTTCGGTACAAAACCCAAAACCAACAGTAAATGCAATGGCACGTCCGCGCAGCTTTAATGAGCAAGAAGTCCTTGATCAAGCCGTCAATATATTTTGGCGGAAAGGATTTGCGGATACCTCTATTGGTGACTTAGAAGAAGCGCTGGGTATGGGCCGGCAAAGTATCTACAACACATTTGGAGATAAACGAGCCCTGTTTGTCCGAGCGCTTCAGCAGTACTACGAAAGGGGATCAGCTTTTATTTCAGCTACCTTCAGTGGGCAACGTAGAGGGTTGGATTCAATCTATTCCTATTTTGATGCCGTAATAACTCGTCAAACTGATTCGGACGAACGAAGAGGATGTTTTCTTGTCAAGTGCCTGGTCGACCATGGAACCAGTGATTCAGAAGTAACCTCACGTTGCAAGTCCAACGAAAGTCTGCTCGTAACGGTGTTTAAGAAGGCTCTTGGTGAAGCTTTAGAGGACCAAACTGTCCCGGGTACAATAGACGTAGAAGCGACTGCAATGATGTTATCTACCCAAACCTACGGGTTAAGCGTGATGGCACGTTCGGGCGCATCGAAGAAAGTACTCAAAGAAAGCACCTATGCATTGTTGAAGCAGTTGGTTAAGTAAAATTTTTTAGCCGGTTTTTGACCAATCATTCAAAATAAAAAACACTATGTCAGGTAGAAAAATTGAAGGTTCAGTAGCATTGGTAACGGGAAGCAACCGCGGTATCGGGCGAGCAATTGTTGAGGTGTTGATTGAACGTGGTGCAACTAAAGTCTATGCTGGAGCACGGAACGTAGATAGCGTTGCCGATCTCGTAGCTGCTCATCCTGGAAAGGTGGTGGCTGTAGAACTTGACGTCACAAATGCTGACCATATTGCAAACGCTGCGGCTCTGGCAACAGATGTTTCGTTGCTCGTCAACAACGCAGGTGTTGCATCAAGCATGGGCGTTATGATTACGGACCCAGCTACTAATCCACTCGCACGCACGGAATTCGAGGTAAACGTATGTGGGGTGATGACCGTAACACAAGCTTTCGCTCCTGCATTGAATGCTAACGGCGGCGGAGCCATTGTAAACCTCGGTTCAGTAGCGAGCCTGGTAAGCTTCGCAATGGCACAGACATACAGCGCATCGAAGGCAGCGGTTCATTCTGTGACACAGTCTTTACGGATTGCCCTGGGTAACACGCTGGTTGTTGGTGTATATCCCGGTCCCGTGGATACCGATATGGCAGCGGGTATTCCGATGGACAAAGCAACGCCTGCATCAGTAGCTCATGAGATCCTGGATGGAGTAGAAGGCGGTGTTGAAGAAGTCTTCCCTGATCCCATGTCCAAAGAAATGGGTGCATTCTATTTGCAAAACCCAAAAGGACTGGAGCAACAAGCAGCACAAATGGCTCAAGAGAGTGCGTAATCCAGTTCCCGAGTTCACCTAAGAATAAAGGCTCTTCTTTTTCGAAAGAGGGGCCTTTTTACTGAGTTCTCTCACTGCCTAACAACCAGCTTCGATATCGATGACTCCCCAGCAACTATCCGGACAATATACGTCCCGCTTGCCAGGGTATGTCCGGTCAGTTCTACGGCATGTGACCCGGTAGATTGAACGCCCTGTTTGATCTGCCTGACTCTCCGCCCCGTTGCGTCGAATACATCGATAGTGACGGACTCGGGACTGCCCAATGTATAGGCAATCCGTGCCTGGTTGGTAAACGGGCTGGGATAAATCGACAGACTCAACTCGCTCGGAATAGCTGTTTCTTCTTCTGTGCTTACCCCAGACCCCAGGCTAAGAATCCAGTCTTCCATAAGCTGTAAACCGGCAGAATCAATCATTGCTTTGGCAATAGGGGGCATAGCCTCCTTATTTCCAATATTGCGCATACGGTAGTAGACAAGGGATTTAGCCGTATCTCCAGGGGCAATCACGCGGGCATTTTGGATATTGTTATTGTTAAACACAAACCCGTTGATGATCGCGCTTCGGTCAAGAGGTGTAGTTAGCCTTGCATCAAAGCTAGATGTTCGGATGCTTCCTGGACGGTGGCAATACGCGCAGTTGGTATCCAGGTAGGTGAGTGCACGCTCCTCTAGAGTAGCCGATTCATCATCAATGGCTCGTGCGGTGATGAACGTGTCGAAGTCGCTTTCGCTGATGGGTTCAGTGAAAATACCCAGGTTGTTCCAGGTAGCGAGTTGGTTGGCAACTTGTCCGGATTCTGGATATAGAAAATCGCCATTAAATTGGCGGGTGCTTGGGCCAAGGAAGGAGCCACTTATAGCTCGATGGCAATCCACACAGTTTTCTTGGGACGGATACTGCCATTGCTGAAACCGAACCCCGTTTGCTGTACGAATAGCGAGGGTCTCTGTCTCAGCCCCTTCGAGCAGTTCAGCGTCGGTGCCTTCTTCATTCCATTTATAGGTCAGATAATAAAATTGCTCATTGGGGCCCTGGACCACAAAGCGGGTCTCAAGGCGGCGGCGCTCACTCGGATTGGTGAGGTCTGTATTCATTTCAAAGTGCTTTACCGTAACGGACCCCTCGGGATACCTCCAGGAATTGTTTACATCAAAGATAACCTGTTCTTCAGGCGAGTCGTGCGTACCGTCATTGGGAATGGCAATCCATCGGGTCTTGATTGCACCGTCACTCCAAAAAGGTGCAATCAGGCCATACGGGATAAGTCCATCGGAGGGCTCAAGGGTTTCCAGATTGATGAACGCTCCGGTTTGAGAAAGGAAGGAAGGAGCGGGCGTGGAGTCCGTCAGCGCTTCGGGGAATACGCCATTGAGATAGGGGCCGATCGGTTCAACCTGTTGAATCCCATATTTCGGAAACTGTAGGACCCCTAGAAGGACAATCACAAAGGGGACAAAAAGAAGCCGATAAACGGATTTGAGTCGCATAGATTAAAGTTGAAACGTGTAGGTGTATTTGAGTAACACGGTCCGGGCACCACTGACAGGGAGCGTAGGGAGAATGCGGTGACGATCGGTATTCAGGTTCTCGTTGTAAACAATCCAGAGATCGTTTCCCTCACGAAAGTTGTACCGAAATCGAATGTTCGCGGAGACGATATCGCCCAGACTGGAATATTGAACAAACGTATTTACAGAAAGCTTTGTATTCAACGCGGTTCCCACACGCAGGCGGGCCAGGTGGATGTTCAGGTTTTGATCTCTGTCTGGAAATTCGATCCGGTTATATTGGTAACTACCAGTCAACTCAAAATGCTTGGATACATACCATATCGGGCGGACCTGAACAGCCCCGCGCCATCCGTCATAAAAGGTCCCAATTTCAACTTCTGGTTGCAACTGAAGCAGGCTGGTGTGTGAGACGCCATATTCCGCTCCTACATTAAAGAACGTGTAATCACCTGCAGGTATCACGACCCCTTCGTCCAGGGTAAACGGAATAACCAAATCCTCATAATGCACCTTGGCAAACAGGCCTCCGCCGGCCCCTGATCGTTGACTAAACGTCCACTCTGGACCAATCTCTGCGGATTCTACACTACGATCGTCATTGCGAATAAAGGTGTCTCCAAAGATGCCAAACGTATGCCAGATCAACGACGAGGACTCAGGGGGTAGCCATGTATACGACAAGGAATTATTGAGCAATGTAAAATCGTTGCGCTGTGTAAATCCAATGCCAGGATTATAAAGCTTTCCGGCCCATGCAACGAGGCTATTATATCCCCACCCATCACGGGTGCGTCGCGCGACTTCTGCCGTCAGCCGGCCGTTATCGATATTGCTGACATTGCTGTCCTCGTGGTCAAACGTTTGTGCCCATTGAACGGTCAGAAAGTCGTTTTCTTTGAGCTGAAATACCCCATCCAGCCCATACGCAATATTATAACTCCCGTCATTTCCGGCCCGGCTGGTCACCATGGCTCCCGCATAGGAATACGGGTTAAAGACCTGCCGGCGTGCACGAAAGACTCCAAAGTTTTCAGAAGGTAACGCGCCTTGCTCTGCGCTCTGGATATTCAGTAAACCAACATCCCACTTATCCATCCGCCCCACAATGCGGGCTCCACCGATGAGAGGGACTTGTTGAAAATCATCCGTCAAGCCGATGCGGCGGCTGTGGAAGAGCCGGCTGAGGCCACCTGTGCGAAAATCAAAAATACCGGCACGCTCCTGGAAAAATTGCCGTTTCTCTGGGAAGAAAAGCGAGAATCGAGTGAGGTTGACCTGCTGGTCGTCTGCCTCGGCTTGAGCGAAATCAGTATTTATGGTCAAGTCTGCCGTGATGTTATTCGTCAGGCCATATTTGATATCTAGCCCGATCTCCTCCATCCGGTTATTGATGCCGTTATAGGAAGTAGCCGCTTCATCTAACACGCTGTTCCGGCCTGCTCCCCCTAGTGCATAGGGTGTCACGTATAAGGTTTTGCGAGGGACTATGCCTTCTAGCTCGATTTTTTGCGCCAGTGAAGGCTTCAGAAAGGCCCAGTTTGCAATAGAGGGTACAGGAGGAAAAACGACCCTTTCTGTTTTTCTCGCGATCTTTCGCTGCAAGGTAATGCCCATGGTGACCGTGCCGTCGACATCTTGAAATTTGAGGCTCGTAAAGGGGACCCGAATCTCTGCAAACCAGCCCTCCTCATTGACGGTCGTAGCCACATCCCAAAACATATTAAAACTGCCGTTAATCCAACCTCCGGTTCGTATGCCACCGCCAGAAGCATCGTTGAAAATGGCTGAGTCCGTCCTGTTGCCGGCGGGGGTTGTATTGAACAGTACAGCGGTTTCATTGTCGTTAAAAGTATCGAGTATAACCTCGAAGTGATCATCACCACTGAGCCGATCTCGATAAAGCGAATTGGCGCGAATTCCGTTTTGATCCGAATCGTATCCTCGCAATGCCAGGTAAAGGTACCCGTCGTCGTAGGCGACGAGAAATTCGGTTCGCTCCGTAACAGATTCCCCATTGTTGGGTTCGTATTGAACGGGTATCCACGGAGATACAACATCCCAGGCAGGTTCATTGCTTAGGCCGTCGAGGACGATAGGTTGGGTTAGGCGAGGCAGCCTGATGGTATCCTGGCCATAGGTAGGGATAGTAACTAATGCGAGGCAGCCCAGGACAAACAATCGGAAGTACATAGGTGGGGACCTGTGGGGTATGATGTTTTCTTTAAAAAACAAACTAGGGAAGGTATCTGCAAAAATACATTGTAGATTTATGGAAAAGCTCCTTACTCAAATGAATAGACTTTACCTATTGATCTTGTTTTTGCCTGTTCTAGCCTCACAGGCGCAGGTAACCTCATGGCCCGATGAGGATCCCGGCAGTTGGGGAATTGCCGTGCTGGACGTTGAAACCACGGGTCTCGATCCTGCCTATCACGAAATGATCGATCTTGGGCTCATTTATATCGACCTGGAGGGCAATGAATTAGGCCGTTTTTTCGTGCGCATCAAGCCGGATTACCCGAATCGCATTGGAGACATTGCACGGTCCATCAATGGGTACGACACCGAACGGTGGAATCGATTGGGTGCATTGGATGAGGAAGAGGCTGTCAGACAATTCCTAGACTTCCATGAGACCCATAAAGGCAAACGAACCTGGATCATGATGGGCTACAACGCTTATTTTGACCGAGGTTTTTTTGATGCACTACTCAAGCAACATGGCGCCTCATTCCGAGAAATCTACACCTACTTTATTCTCGATCTCCCTTCCATGGCCTGGGGGGCAGGTATTCACGATCTGCTGAATGATGACGTAGCGAATGCGTTAGGTGTTGAGCCTGAAACGAGGGATCCCTTGCAACACACTGGGCTTTCGGGGGCTGAGTTTAATGTGGCGCTATACAGGGTGCTTAGAGAGCGAATGGATCATTAAGCCCTCAGCAACAACCGCCCCGATCCGTACCGGATCGTCCGAATCAACTCTGCACAGGTGAGCATGGTAAGGCCTTCCCGAGAAAGAACAGCGACGGTATTTGGATGGATTTGGGACGCGTAGAGCGTATGGTACTCGTCAGCTGTGTAAAAACCATAGCCTGCATCGGCAAAACCCTTCAGGTATGTTAGAGGAATTTTGTTGCGCCATACGACCTCTAGTTCATCCAGGCTAAAGTGGTTGTACCCATACTGAGCTAATTGCTTGATAAAAGAAGCCTGTATTCCCCAAAAAAGGAGAGAAGCAAATTCTGAATAAGAGGGGGTTTTGAATCCGTTTTTCTCTAAGGTCAGAAGGAGTTCTGCATCCTCCCAGGTATACTCAGGTTCTGGGTTAGATTGGGAGTTTAAGGGTTCCAGATATGAACTGTGCTCGGGAAGCAATCCCTTTGCCGAGAACGACTCAATCAGTGGTTTTACATCCTTTAGGTCCACTCTCTTGAGCAACTGAGTATAAATGTGAACCGGAAGGATACTCCAGGGAGTTTGCGAGATAACGGAGCTGTTAAACGGTTTTTTAGTAGCAGCCGGCCCCTCATGGAAAAGCGCTCTAAATGCATAGCTCATGCGCTCGTCGTCGTAGCGAACGGGGGTAACCATAATGGCAACGCGATCCTCCTTTAATTGATAGAAGAACGTAGATGCGATGTCGGGATTCGGTTGTGGAATGAGCCCCAGATTGTATTCGATATGCGAAAGCGCCCGTTTAACCTCAGCAAAACGGAAGCAAGGGTGGAGGATAGGTTGATCCTTCACGTAGTCAATGAACGTATCCTGCAATTCAGAAGGGTTCATTTGTAGAATAGCCAGAAACCAGAGTTGTATGGGTCACCGTCCTTATGAATACGTATTTAATGTGTTAATTAATAGCTATTTACGTATAGTTAAATCAGGGCCTTTGGTTGAAGTTTTTGGGATAGAATGAGCCAAAAATTATAGCCACATCATTCTTGCCCCTCAAACTCAGATGGGCTGACCCCATACACTTGCCGAAATAACCTGGAAAAGTATTTAGGATCATTAAACCCTACTGCATAGGCAATCTCCGAAACTGTGCCGGCCTCTTGCGCAAGGAGTTGGGCTGCTCGTTGCATGCGCAGCGTGCGGATAAATCCTGTAGCGGACAACTGGGTGAGATCCTTAATGCGGCGGCGCAACTGGCGAGGGCTCAATCCAATGTCATCCGCCAGCCACTCGGTGCTTAAGTTTGGGTTGTCAATATGTTGTTCTACCAGGTCATGAATGCGTTGCATAAACGCACTGTCCGCTGATTCCGCTTGCACCTCTCCAACTGTGACTTCAAATATGTGAGTGCTGTACACCTCTCTTAAGATGGAGCGAATGTCGATGAGGTTTTCAGCGCGTGCCATCAATTCATTCGCGCTAAAAGGTTTGTACATGTAATCGTCTGCGCCCGTGCGGAGGCCGTCTACTTTATCCTCTTCATTCGCTTTAGCCGTCAACAGGATCACAGGTACATCTGCTAATTCAGCATGGTCTTTGATGGCTCGGCATAGCTCATAGCCATCCATTTCAGGCATCATCACGTCCGAAATGACAAGATCCGGCTTGTCTGACAATGCCCGTTCTAAGGCATCTTTGCCGTCGACGGCCTCAATGACATGATACCGAGAAGCAAGGTGCCCATGGATGTAAGACCGTAAGTCCGCATGATCTTCTACAAGAAGCACTGTGGCCCTTTGCTTTTCAGAGCCCGAACGCGTGTCTGGTTTGTCCGAGACAAATACCTCATACTCATCGATTGCAGGTATATGAACTTGATTTCGTTCTCTCACTGCTTTTTGAGTCAGAATCTCATCAGGCTCAAGGTGGTTCGGTCCGAGAGGAAGGCTGATTGTGAAGCAGGCCCCTCCGTGTGTACGATTGCGCACGGAAAGTGTCCCTTTATGCAGTTCAACCCATTCCTTAGCCAGGGCCAGGCCAATCCCAGAACTTCCTTCGGTATCGTGCTCACGGGGGGTGAGTTGTTTGAATCGCTCGAAAACGTGTTCAAGCTCTGCCTCAGGAATGCCTTTTCCTGAGTCTATGACGTCAACCCTAAATCGACGGTCTACTACATCGAGATGGACGATTACTTCTCCTCCCTCAGGAGTAAATTTTAGTGCATTGGAAAGGAGGTTGTTCAGCGCCTGTTCGTATTTCTCTACATCAACATAGAGCTCTGGATCTAACTCCGGCTCTTCGTCCAGCCAGACTGCCTTCATGCTGAGTCGTATCCCTTTTCGTTCAGCAAGAGAAGAAAAGGAACGCACGATCCGCTGGGTAAGGGGCACGCTATGAACACGCTCTGCCTCAAGGGTTATAGATCCGGATTCAAACTTTGACAGCTCGAGCAATTGGTTAATCAGGTTTTGCAACCGACGGCCGTTGCGTTCCATCAAGTGAATCTGCCGTAGAAGTGTGTGGCTGATTTGACCGAAGATGCCTCGCTGTGCATCGCGCAATGGGCCGAGAATTAACGTAAGGGGCGTCCTGAACTCGTGGGAGATATTGGCAAAAAATCGAGACTTCAGTTTGTCATGCTCGACTAACCGTTCTGCTTGCTCTTCTATGATCTTGTGCGATGCCTCGATTTCATGGGTGCGGCGATGTACCTCGGCCTCCAGTTCGTGTGCTCGTCTGTTGAGGGCCGATTCTCTGTATCGAACAATGCCAGCAAACAGGCTTCCCGTCAGGAGAAGATAGAATACGTAGGCTGCTGGAGTTTGCCACCAGGGAGGACGAATCTGGATTGCGATTGTACTGATCTGGTCACTCCACAAACCATCTTCGTTTGCTGCCTGCACTTCGAACAGGTAGTGTCCTGGAGAGAGGTTTGTGTATCGAGCTTCTCTGATAGCGCCGGATTCAACCCAGGTTGGGTCATAGGACTGAAGTTTATAGCGATACTGGTATTCATGAGGCTTTCTGAACCCTAATCCAGCATAGAAAAAAGAAAGGTCATTCTGAGAATGGTTAAGGGTAACCTGTCTCTCTTTAAGCCGGTCTCCGGGGAGCACGAGATGTTTTTCGGAACGCCGTTCCGGTGAACTGATCGATATCTCGGTAAGCCGGGTTGGTATCATCTGGTCGTTTACCGGGAAGTTATCGGGGTGGAGGCTAAACAACCCGTTCCCGCTTGAGAAATAAAGCGTACCGTCTGGTCCCCGGGAAGCACTGTTTTTACCTAGCTTGTTGCCCCGAATGAGCGGGGTAGAGGCAAAATTGCGGAACTGCTTTGTGTGTTGGCTGAAGTGTGCGATCCCACGAGCGGTTACGACCCATACATCATCCTTGTCGTCAACGACAATACCTGTCACTGATTCGTGGGGGAGGCCTGCATCAGTGCTGTAGGACCGGCTTTCCTTTGATATAACCGAGTACTGAACGAGCCCCTGGTTGTTGGTTGCTAGCCATAGTTTGCCTTCCCCGTCGAATGTGAAATCGTTGACCTGGTCAACCGGAAGCTTCTGGAAATTCCCTGAGCGGTAATCGTAGCTATAGAGCGTATCCCAGGATTTAAGCCAAAGGATGCCCCGGCTATCTTCCTCGATCTTGAAAACCTGTTGATCTGGAAGGCTACCTGGGTCATCCGGGTCGTGAGTAAACCGAATAAATTCGGACGAGCCGGCCGGTAACAGGGACATTCCTTCATTCCATGACCCTAGCCAGAGATTACCGGCCCGGTCTCGTTCTATAGTAGTGACGGATGTACCGTTTAATGTTGTTGGATCGGAGGGATCATGTTGATAGGTATCTATTCGGCCTGTCGACGTGTTGATTTTACTTAAGCCATCGAAGGTACCCACCCACAGATCATCGGCTTCTTCGTATATACAAAGGATATTCTCTCCAGCGAGTGCGGAGTTGTTTGGAGCGTAAATGCGGATAATATCTCCTTGCGGATTCATGTGGGCCAGC
The DNA here is from genome assembly GCA_019634345.1 of Rhodothermaceae bacterium. Taxonomy (GTDB): domain Bacteria; phylum Bacteroidota; class Rhodothermia; order Rhodothermales; family JAHQVL01; genus JAHQVL01. The sequence continues at coordinate 5,251 of JAHQVL010000409.1, read as the reverse complement.
CCCTGAGTCCATGTGCCGACCCATACAGACCCATCAGAAGCGGGGTGGATAGAAAAGATCTCGTTTTCTGGGAGTCCTCCCGGCTGATTCGTGGTGTATCTCGTAATTCGTTCTCCATGGAGGTCAGCCATATTGACACCATTTGTATGGGTGCCAATCCATAGCACGCCATTTTCATCCGGGAGAAGCGAAAGGACCCGGTTGCTGGAGAGGGAGAAGGGATCGTCGGGATCCATCCTATATCTTTTAAAAGATTCTTCCTGGGGATCAAATCGATTGAGCCCGTCCGATATATCGTTTCCCAGAGTTCCGATCCACATGACGCCAGACGCATCTTGGGCTATAGCATAGACTCTATTTGAGCTTAGAGTTTGAGGATCACTTTGGATGTGTTGGACGTGTTTTAATGAATCTGTAGCAGGATCCAGGATAACCAGGCCCTTATCGGAGCCAATCCACAATGCGCCGTCAATATCTTGAAAAAGCGCATTGAGTTGTATGTTTTCCTGGTCGTCAAAGGAGGTCCTTCTAAGGCGGATCGCCCCTGTTGCTGTGTCTAATTCATGCAGGCCGGCATGCGTCGCGACCCAAAGGGTGCCATCGTCCCCGATGAGGAGGTCTGAAACGATGGGGCTCCGTAGCGCTCCTTGCCCTCCTGCATCGTAGACATAGTGGGTGAACTGCCCATCTTGATAGGCATCAAGGCCACCATCTGTACCGATCCATAGGGTGCCGTCTGCCGTCTGGACAATGTCATTTATGAAGGCATGAGACGTCCCATCGGGAGAGTCCGGCGAAATAGGAAATCGTTGAAAGGTGCTTTCGATGGGATCGAATTTATGGAGACCACCCGCGGCAGTCCCGACCCAGATAAACCCTTCCTGATCTTCCATTACGGCCGTGGTAAATGCGTCTAGCAAGCTCGTGCTGTCATTAGGGATGGGTTTATATATAACAAGGTCATACCCATCATATCTAGCCAGGCCATTGTCTGTTGCAAACCATACAAAGCCGAGATGATCTTTTGCGATGTCGTACACAGCATGGCCAGGCAACCCTTCAGGGACTCCCAATCGGTTAAACCGAAACTCAGGCACTTGCGCATGGACCAAGAAGGAAGGAATAAGAATGAGGATGACCAGGGAGATATATCTCATGAGGGTAGAATTCAATTCTAGAGACTGCATTTTCTATAGCGATCTAATGCAGAGAAAGATTCGATTGTGCCCCTAAATCATCGATTTGTCCGGCCTATCCACCATTATGTCCAAAGTGTCTCCCTGAACCCAGCAACTGCGAATTATGGCTCTCCGTTACGGTAGAGTAGTGCGAGAAACAGTCCATTATTCCATCAGAATTACCCATGAAACACGCTAAACTCATTCAACCAATCACAGCCAGCTTGTTTGTGTTGTGGACCCTGATATCTATCTGCTTGCAGGCGCAGGATGGATACATCCACGGTGATCTCAAGCCCGGATCCTATCACGTCGGGTTCAAGGTTTTCCATGAATACGATGCCACCCGCATGTTTAAACCAGAGATTCTATCAGAAGGGACGCTGTCGAGTAAACCTGCTCCCCGTCCGATGCAAATTGCTGTATGGTATCCGGCACAGAAGGCCGACGACGCTGAGTACATGGCTCTTCGCGATTTTTATTACCTCGACGCTACGGTGGAGGACCCTACCGTTCAGGTGACTGATGAGATGAAGCACCAACTCGATCAGCGTTTTACAAACCAGACTATTTTTACAGGACCAGCAGATGCCCAGAAGATTGGATCATTCCTCGATCTCGGCACGAGGGCCTTGCCTGAGGCCGATGCGGTAGAAGGCTCCTTTCCATTGATCATCTATTCGCCTAGGGAATACAGAGGCGTGTATTACAATACGGTGTTGATCGAGCACCTGGTCAGCCATGGATTTATCGTGGCTGCGACGCCAAACAAAGATTTTATGAGCGCCTCCATTCAAGGCGCCCTTTCAACAGATGTCTTGATGGCCCACATCGATGACCTCCGGTTCGTGAAAGGATTTATGAGCGACTTCCCTCATGTAAATATGAGTCAGGTTGGTGTTGTTGGATGGGCCTGGGGGGCGATGCCAGCGATTGCGCTTGCAGAATCCGACCCTAATATCTCGGCTGTTGTAAGCCTGGATGGTAATATCCGGTTTCCTCAGGCGCAATCCATTCTGCCCGATGTACCCGGTTTCAGTACAGCCGAATTCTCAACCCCTATTTTGCACCTCGAAACAGGAAGCGGTGGCCTCAATGGCGCTGATTATACGTTTTACGATGAGCTCAAATACGCCGACGCCTATCACGTGACCTTTCGAGATGCCCAATGGTTTACGCCTTCAACATTCTTTTATCTGGTGCATGGAAAAGGCACAGCGAATCCTGACCAGTTTGATTTTGAGGCTATAGACAAGGCTCATGATGGGATGGTGACGTACGCCCAGCAATTTTTATCTGCATACCTGCAGAAGGATGGCCATGCAAAACACTGGTTGGAAAGCAGTATAGCTGATCAAGGGTTTACAGACGAGGCCGTGCGGAAGAAGACCAAAGCCGGCGGCTTATTACCTCCTACGTCGACTATCTTTGCAAACCTGTTCGCGACACGAGGACCCGAAGCCGCGCTGAAAGTATGGGATCGTGTGAAGCATGAACAGCCAGACTATCAGATTGCTAATGCAGGAGACTTGAATGGCCTCGGATACATGCTGATGTGGCAAGGAAGAATGGATGATGCAGTCGAAGCCTTTAAACTTCAGGTTCGCGAATTCCCACATTTACCAAATGCCTGGGATAGCATGGGCGAAGGGTATAAAAACAACGGTGATGACCAACTCGCCATCGAAGCCTTCAAAAAGTCACTATCACTCAATCCGCCGGAGTTTGTAAAATCAAACTCAATTAACCTGCTTTGCGAACTCGGTGTCGAATACGATGCCCCGGACCCATACCCCTTGTCTTCAAGGGAAGCCAAGAAGCTTGAAGGGACCTATACCTACTCGCTGAACGGACAGCAGGTAAGCACCCTTATCAAGTGGGACGCGGGGAAATTGGTGGCACTCACTGACGGCCAACCTGACATCGAGCTTCTACCTCAATCAAAGGACACCTTCTGGGCCATACAAAACGATCAGGCCGTAGGCATGACGCTTCTCTTTAACCTGGAAGGAAGGGGTAGTGCCAAAGAAATCTCAGTTACTACACCCCAAGGTCAGCAGGTGACTGCGACCAGAGGGTAGTCATCCGTTCAGTGTTCATAGTTCGGTGTTCGTCGTTGAACCCTGAACCCCTAACGACAAACACCGAACACCGAACGACAAACCTAATCCATACTCCAATGAAAAAATATACACTCCTCCTGTTTCTCAGCGTTGCCTTCACCGGCCTTACCACCGCACAGACCCACCTTGAATTCTCGCATTATAAAGCGTACAACAAGGTCGAATTCGACTATACCATATTAACGCCGGAAAACTACGACAAGAACAAGGCCTACCCGGCCTTATTTGCCTTTTCTTCCGGTGATCAGGGTCGTGAAGCCATTGAGTGGGCGGCGAAGCACATGTGGGGTGTAGAGAAAAGCCAGGACTGGCTGATCATATTGCCGACAATCCCCGAACAAAGCTGGCATACGCACCCCTCACATCATGCATTAGAGGCATTCCTGGATCAAATTAAGAAGGACTACAACATAAAAGATAAAACCTTCCATCTTGCTGGGTTCGGTGAAGGATCTAGAGCGGCGATAACCTACGCCAATATGTCCAATGCCTACTTTTCTTCTCTGACCGTCGCTAACCCCAACCCCTGGAGCCGCTGGGAAGATCGAGACCTAAAACGATGGACCCAGCGCAACAAGCACATTCCCGTTCGAATACTTGTAGGCGAGAAGGATAAAACAGGACTTGAAGTAGCTCAGCGTGTTGAGCACATCCTTGGGGGCGGAGGGATTTCGCTGGACCTAGTCGTGCTAGAAGGAGAAGGTGAGCATCTGAACGGCTTGCAAGGAGGGAGGTTTTTAGCAGAAGTTGAGCATACTGCGGGGTTGTGAGGGGGAGTAGTTAATGAGTCAATTATCGCCTTGTCCTGTCATCCCGAGCGAAGCGATCGAGGGATCTATGCTTTTAGTATGCTCATGTGCTAGTATAATGCATAGATTTCTCGACAAGCCCGAAATGACAAGGATGGGATAGTTGCCAATCATGAACACATTCATAGCTATACATACTTAAAATGCACGTACTAAAAACAATCCGTCTACTAGCCTTTCTCGTTCTTCTCACCTTACCAGCGCGTGCCCAAGAAGGCAAAACGATTTATAAGGAGTTAGCCATCTCAAACACACAATCGGTACCTTATTCTGTTCATCTTCCGGAGGGGTTTGATGCGTCGAAAACGTATCCGGTGTTGATAGGGCCTGGGGATGCCACGGAGGGGGCGGATCCTGGGTTTTACTGGGCAACGGACCCATATAGCCATGGATGGATCATTGTTGATGCGCACATCTGGGAGCGGCCTACAACAGAGCATTTGGATGCATTGCTAGATGAAGTGTTGAGCGAGTATAACGTGGAAGGCGGTAAATTTCACACTGTCTGTTGGAGTGCGAATAGCGCAGGGATTTTCCGACTCGCCACCGCCCATGCGGATCGATTTCACAGCATCACTGGTATGGCTGGGAATCCAGGGCGGATGTCGGATCGAGACGTCGAGGCGTTGAAAGACGTGCGTGTTCAATTTGTTGTGGGCAGTAAAGATACCTACTGGCTGCGTTCGGCAAAGAATGCACACGAGCGGCTTGTTGAGGGTGGGGTTAAGTCAGAGCTTGAGGTTGTTGATGGCGAAGAACACGTTATGCGAAGTCTGATTGGTAAAGGGTTTATGGATCGCATGCAGCGGATGCGGTAGACGATCGCCCAATTAATTAATCACAGGAGGCCGCCCAATAGTAATAGATAAGGAGCCCCACGAATGCGTCCGTTCAAAAGGGCCGCTGAACTCAGCGGTTCTGCCCGAGAATAAGTACCCAATGCCAAGGCGCCTGGACTTAGAGAGCGGAAAGCTGATAACCGGGCCAACTTGAAACTCCAGGATGGTTCGATTTAACTGGTTGGCATCCAGCGTGTAGACACTGTCCTTAAACTGGCCTTGCAGTAGCGCATTGTAACCGACAAGCCTGCCCGTGAGGCCCCCGAAGATGAAAAACTCTACCCCTCGTTTTCCCTGGGCAT
>JAHQVL010000408.1 GCA_019634345.1 Rhodothermaceae bacterium | reverse complement strand
TACGAGAACTTGCTAGCCAACAACAGTGTCACCAGCGGCCTGTTCGGCAAGGACACACAGAAGCCCGCGGGATGGGTGGGCATCTACGAAACCGATGCAGTGAAGCTGCGCGATGATGAACGGCTATGGGAGCTATTGCCCGACGTAGACATCATGTTCAAAAACGCCCGCCTCCGCACCAATCGCTGGGGTATGCGGGATCAAGATTACGCCCTTACCAAACCAGAAGGAACGTACCGCGTCGCTGTATTAGGGGCATCATATGTGATGGGCGCCGGCGTCGAAAACAACGAGACCTTTGAGTCTATCATCGAAGAGCGGCTGAATGAGAAAGTTGATACGTCCAACGTGACGCAGTATGAATTACTGAACTTCTCAGTCGGCGGATACGGACTCATCCAGCAGGTAACGGTATCTCACGAGCAGGTCTTTGACTTCGAACCTGATGCGATACTCTACATCGCACAACCGGGCGAAGTGCGCCGTACTATCGAGCGCTTCCTTCCCGCGATCATGAACAACCATACCATTCGCTCGCCTGAGTTAAAAGCGATTCTTGAGAAGTCAGGAATTACCGATGGTATGAAACGGGCAGAAGCCAGGGACCGGTTGTACCAATTGGATGAAGAACTCGTCCAGTGGGGATATAAACAGATTGCAGATCTCGCAACAGAGCATAACGCAGAGACCTTCATCGCCTATCTGCCCAATACAGCACGTCAATTCGAAGATGGAGAGATTGGCTATCTGAATGACCTGGTTCATTCCATGGGCTACAAAACAGTGAGTCTAGAAGGTGTTTATGATTCGCACAGCCTGGAGTCGCTTCAGATAGCACCCTGGGACCTCCATCCCAATCCAATGGGACACAAGTTAATCGCCGACAAGCTTTTCGAAAAACTGTTCCATACCGGGGCTATTTCGGATAGACCGGCTCCTCATCTATCTCAAACGGCTCTGAAGTAATGTTGAAATTAGCCAAAGCGGTTGTACAGCGCATGGGCGGAGACGTCTCAGCAGCGGATGTAGCGGTGAAGAACTCGGCTAAAGCCGACACCTCTGGGTTGTCCGTGCCGGCATTTATAGCAGTCACCCTTCAGCTTGGGCTGGTCATGCTGGCAATGTATCTGTTTCAGATCGAAGCCAACAGTGGATTCCTTCGCCTCTTTCCGCTGATCTTTGGAGGGTTTATCGTCAATGCCTGGCTACCATTAGCTTATCGCCGGCCCTTCTTTGTGCTGCTCAGCTTTGCAGGTATTTACACCATTTTTGGGCTGACAAATACAGCCTGGTTGGTCGGGATTGGGCTGGCATTGATTGGATTATGCCACCTGCCGATTAATAAATGGATTCGCATCGCCCTGGTTACTATTGCTGGAGCCGGACTGACGGCGATGCGGGCAGACGCATTTACGACATCCTGGTCGACAGCCATCCTGCCCGTTTTGGGTTCGATGTTCATGTTCAGGATTGCCCTGTATCTCTACGACATGGACAACGAAAAGAAAAAGGCCACGCTCTGGGAGCGGCTCGCTTATTTCTTCATGTTGCCAAACACCGTCTTCCCTTTTTACCCGATCGTCGATTACATCCTTTTCAGGCGCTCTTATTACAACAAGGACGCAATCACGATCTACCAAAAAGGCGTGTTGTGGATGCTACGCGGTGCCATTCACCTGATTCTCTATCGGCTCGTTTACTACTACTATACTCCTGTTGTTGAGGAGATCCAGGGATTAGGAGGCGTTGTGCTCTTCATCGTATCGGCGTACATGTTGTACCTGAGAGTGAGCGGCCTCTTCCATCTGATTATCGGCCTGATGTGCCTCTTCGGATTCAATCTTCCCGAGACGCACAAACATTACTTCCTGGCATCAAGCTTCAACGACTACTGGCGCCGAATCAATATCTACTGGAAGGACTTCATGATGAAGCTCTTCTTCTATCCGGTGTACATGCGGACACGAAGCTGGGGGCCGGTTAACGCGTTGGTGTTCAGTACGATCATCGTGTTTGCGTTCACCTGGCTACTACACTCGTATCAGTGGTTCTGGCTGCAAGGTGACTTCCCGCTGACAACGGTAGACGGCGTCTATTGGGGTGTGCTAGGGGTGCTCGTTGCCATCAACTCTGTATGGGAGACCAAACGCGGCAAGAAAAAGGTACTCACTAAAAAGTGGCAGTGGATCCCAACACTCAAACACACCTTCATGGTTGTGGTGACGTTTGTATTCCTCAGCGTCATGTGGTCATTTTGGTCCAGTGAAAATGTCGGGCAATGGTGGCAGGTGATGTCTGCCTCAACCGAGAGTGGGATGGGAGCCTGGGGCTGGTTATTGCTGGGCCTTGGTGCACTGTTCGTTTTGATTGTGTTGAAGGAATGGTTGGAAGCCAAAGGCGTCCACGTATTCTTCGACGAAACGAAGATGACGTTCTCTGAAGTAGCCAGCCGAACGAGCGTAATGGCTTTGGGTGTCGTATTGATCGGGCTTCCTCAGGTTCAAAATCAGATGGGAGAAGAAACCGGATCGTTTATCGCATCCTTGCAAGAAACCCGTCTTAATGATCGAGATGCAGCCATCGAAGAGCGGGGGTACTACGAAGGATTGATGGACAATCGCAGTTACACGTCGCAACTCTCCTGGTCGCAGCAAAACAAATCGCCCAAGGATTGGAAGCCGATTATGGAGACGGATCTCGTCCAGGACGGAGAAGGGGTGATTGTCTACGAGCTTGTGCCTTCCTTAGACCGTGAGTTTAAAGAGGTATCGTTCAAGACCAACAGTTGGGGGATGCGTGACAAAGAATACGCCCAGGAACGATTGCCTAATACGTTGCGCATCGCATTACTGGGTGCTTCTTATGAGCAAGGTGCTGGTGTGCGCCGTGATCAAACATTCGAAGCCGTCCTGGAAGACACACTGAATGCGTACCTGGCCGGCAGCCCGTATGACCAATACGAAATCCTCAACTTTGCAACAGGCGGGTATAGTCCTGTGCAAAACGTCGCCGTGGCCGAAGAGAAAATGAAGGCGTTCCAGCCGGACATCGTGCTGTACGCGATGTACTCCACGGAGGAGCGGCGCATGTTCATGCAATTGGAGAACATCATCAAGCAGGATCGGGATCTACCCTATCCATACCTGACGGAGTTGATTCAACATGCAGGCGCCTCATCGGAGATGGAAAAGAGTGAAATCCGATCCTTGCTCAAAAAACACGACCAGGATTTACTCGGCTGGAGCTTCGAACACATTGCAGAGACCAGTACATCGATCGGTGCAACACCTATCGCTCTACTGATTCCGACTACGCGTGAGATGAACGGTATCGATAAAGAATGGGGGGGCATCTTGACGCGCCTTACAGAAGACGCCGGATTCCATGTACTCAACCTGGAAGGCGCCTACGACGGCGTTGACGAAGAACGCGTAGCCCTGGCACCCTGGGACCAACACCCCAGCGTTCTGGGACATCAACTCATCGCAAGGAAATTATACGAGCAGATTCTAGATAATGAGGCGCTGTTCAGGTTAGATGCTGTTAGCCAGCCAACTCAGCAACCGGCCGAGCCTTAACGAAGCCCTTTGGGTGTTTCTGGTTTCTTGTTTCTGGTTTCTGGTTTGTTTCTAGTTTCCAGGTTTTGACAAGAAAACAACCAGAAACGAGAAACGAGAAACCAGAAACCTTATCGAAGACGAAGTCGAAGATTCTTTATGCTAAAATCAAGTAAGACCGCTACAGATCAATTAGGAGGGGCTGCCGCTCAATCTCTTCCTTTATCTGCACAATTCGCGGCAATGATTAAGGAGGCGAGTATACCCAAGTTTATTGCAGTAACCCTGCAATTAGGTCTTCTATTATGGATCCTTGATATGTACGCCATTGAAGAGCGCAGTGGCTTAAGTACAGACTTGATGTACCTGATTTTTGGCGGCTTCGTGATACATGCATGGCTCCCGATGAAATGGCGGATGCCGTTCTTCTTTGGGCTCACCGTTGCCGCGATGGTTCTTGTGTTTCAACCGGTGTATGCGGCCTGGCTTGTAGCTATCTCATTAGCCTTGATTGGATTGGTCCATTTACCTGTTCCGAAGTGGTTACGCCTGTCCCTTGTTGTAGGAGCAGGTGCTGTATTGACAGCCATGCGGGCTGAATGGATTACCACCTCGTGGTCGAGTGTTATCATTACCGTTTTAGGCTCGATGTTCATGTTCCGCCTCGTGCTGTATATATACGATGTCGGAAACGAGAAGAAGAAAGCAAACATATGGGAGCGGCTGTGTTATTTCTTTATGCTGCCCAATGTGATTTTCCCTTTCTACCCGATTGTCGATTATATCACATACAGGCGTACGTATTATAACAAAGACGCATACACGATCTATCAGAAAGGCGTGCTCTGGATGCTGCGTGGCGCGATCCATCTGATCTTCTATCGGATCGTATATTACCACATGAGCCCGGCGATTGAAGACATCCAGAATATCGGCGGCGTGGTTCTGTTTATCACATCCAGCTACCTGTTGTATTTACGCATCTCCGGCCTCTTCCACTTCATCATTGGCCTGATGTGCATGTTCGGATTCAACCTTCCTGAGACGCACAAACTGTATTTCCTTGCCTCTGGATTTAACGACTATTGGCGCCGAATCAACATCTACTGGAAGGACTTCATGATGAAGATTTTCTTCTATCCGATCTTCATGAAGACCCGAAACTGGGGGGGTACAACCGCTCTGGTATTCAGTACGTTGGTTGTATTTTTGTTCACCTGGTTGTTGCATTCCTATCAGTGGTTCTGGCTGCAAAATCACTTCCCCATTACGTTTGTTGATGGCATGTACTGGGGCGTACTTGGTGTACTCGTAGCCATTAATTCAGTGTGGGAGACAAAGAGAGGCAAGAAGAAGAAATTATCCAAAGGTAAGAAGGGATCTTGGGACGCCGGAGGCACCATTCGCCTGGCCTTGCAAACAACGGCGACCTTTGTATTCTTAAGCCTCATGTGGTCCTTCTGGAGCAGTAAGTCAGCCACCGAGTGGTGGGTTGTTATGTCTCAGGCTGGCAATAGCACCGCGATGGAATTCCTGTGGGTAGGTCTAGGTGTTACGGCCATCTTTGCAGGCATCTTTCTCTGGTATTTCCTGGAAGACAATGGGTACGGACTTACCTTTGAAGAGCAAAAAGCAACCTTTACGAGAACGGCGCTCTTTACCAGTGTTGGGCTACTCGCCCTCTATGGCATTGGCCAACCTCAGTTCTACAACAACCTCGGAGACCGCCCTGGCGCATTCATGGCCTCTCTGCAGGTAGACCGCATGAGCATCAAAGACGAAAAGGTACAGGAACGCGGTTATTACGAACAGCTCCTGGACAACCGTCCGCAGATGTCAGCATTATGGCAATCCGGAAATAAACGGCCAACGGATTGGCAGGGCATGGTCCCGTCAGGCATTGCAAAAGAAACAGACAACCTGATGTACGAGGAGCTTCGCCCCTCCATCAAGAATACCGTATTCAAGCGTGCGCCTCTATCGACCAACCAATGGCACATGCGCGACATGGAATATGCGAAGGAAAAACCGGAGCAAACGATACGCATGGCCATGCTTGGCAAGTCCTATGAGATGGGATGGGGTGTACGAAACTCAGAAGTAATGGAGCAGGTCACCGAAGACAAGCTGAACGCAGAGTACGCAGCACAGTCGGGATACAACTATGAGATCATGAACTTCTCAGTGGGTGGCTATTCGATTGTTCAGTACGTGGAGCTCTCAGAGAAGTCTTTCCCCGAGTTTGCACCCGATGTAGTAATTGTCACCACTCATGCCGGCGAGGGCAGCCGCGTGGTGGCCAACATCCTGAAGATCTACAATAAAGGCACAGCCCTTCCCGATTACCTTCAAGGCTTCTTAGACCGCGCCGGCGTACAGCGAGACATGGAGTACGCCGAACAAAAACGCCGGCTCGATGAACTGGAGGAAGACATTGTCCGCTGGGGGTACACCCGCATGCTCAAAGCCTATGAAGAGCAGGGCGTCTTACCTATCTGGGTTTTCGTTCCTCGAACGATGGGGCATCAATTTGCTACCGACGGAGTGGCAGAAAACGTATCTGAGTTCAAGCGCTGGTCTGCTATTGCCGAAGAAACTGGCTTCGAACACCTATGGAATCTGTCTGGTACGTTTGATGAGTACGAAGAAGTGCTTCAGATTCAGTTAGCTGAATGGGATACTCACCCGAATGCGCTTGGGCATGATTTGCTGGGGCAACGATTCTTCGAGGTTGTTGTCGAGAACATTCATGTTCTCGAGTGCAAGGTGCAACGTGCAACGTGCAAAGTGGGGAGTATGGAGGTAGCGGACGAAGGTCAGGTATCTGGAGAAGAGGGGAATTAGGCTGGTGATTCTGGGATGGGGAGGTCTTCTGCTTTTTTAGGAGGGACGGGGGCTATGTAGCCTATTACGAGGAGGAGGAGGCCTACTCCTATGAAGGAGATGATTCGGGGAGCTACAGAGAGGGCAGATAGGTCGACAGCGAATAGTTTTAAGACGACGATTGCGAGTAAGGAAGCAGCAACAATCCAGGTAGTTCGAATACCTCTCCGTGCTACAATACCCATGGTGACTACCGCCAGGAGCGTCCAGCTAATCGATAGGGCGGATTGGAAAATCGAAGAATCCCACATGGCACGATCAAAAGGCACGTCCGCCCAGTGATGCACAGTGCGAGCAATGGTCGCATTCATCCAGATAAACATCAGGCCCACCAGGCTCCAAACAAGCACACTCCTGCGAAATACGCCCCCCAGCACAATATCCTCCTCCCGCACGCGTCGATACCAAAACATACTTACACCGGCGAATCCAAGGAGAAGGATATCCAGAGGATTTAGCACAGGTAGATACGCGGCATACATGCCATCGCCATCATTCTTAAAACTTCCACCTATCGAGATGAGTGCGATAAAAATAATGAGTGTCAGAAGCCCTGAACGAAGGAATGCTTTTTTATGATGCTTGAAGGGCCATATCTCCAGCCGGGTGAAGAGGGACACCAGTAAAACCAGCGCACAAGGAACAAGCAAGCTCCCGACAAGAGGCCATACGGAGTCGGCCAGTACATATTCCTCCATCAACCACACCCCCTCAGCACAGCCAAGAAGGGCTATCATCCACAGATACATCACATGCGCTCGTCCTAACCAGCGAGGGGAATGATGAGGCTCTAGGACATTAAGTGATGCATACGTGGCGATGAATGCCAGTAACCAGGCCAGCGCTCCCCAATGAACAAAGGGATGCCCATCTATGACTCCAATAACCACAAGTAAGCCAAGAGTGAGAACATTAAACAGAGAAGCACGGGCCAGGGCAGTCCAAGAAACGGCATTTCCAAAAAAGCTACATAAAAAGGCCGTTACACCACTAAATACAGCAAGAGCGTGAATATCTTTCGGGAAGGGCAGCCAATCGGTAAGTACCTCAAGGCCGCCTACTAGCCAAAAAATCAAACCGGAGTACAAGGTAAAGGGCTCAAAAATCTGCTCCCACGAAGCCAATCGATCACGATAGGCACAAACCTGGCACCCAATAATTGCTAACGCCACACTCAAGGGGAAATATCCCCAGGCTGATACATCTGCGTATCCATACAGAAAGGCCACCGAAGCCCCTATCGCCAAGAGATATCCGCTCACCCGTAACAACATCCGTTGCTGCCGCATCCCCAGCCAAACAAGAGCGGCGCCTTCAATGGCCCACCCAATGCCGGTCCACATTGTATCAAAGAGGTAAGGAATAAACAGTGACATCAGTGCAATGCCTATCCCATCAAACGACTCGATGAGAAGCCCTACCTTTTTGGAGTCCCTGGATCG
>JAHQVL010000407.1 GCA_019634345.1 Rhodothermaceae bacterium | reverse complement strand
TCAGGGGACCACTCGACGTAATTAACCACATAGAGATCGAGCCAGCCGTCCTGGTTGGCATCGAAAAACAGGGCTGAAGAACTCCATAATGCATCGTTTGCAACGCCGGCGGATACACCTGTTTCGGTAAACACACCGCCATCATTTCTAAAGAGCAGGTTCGTACCCAGAGTTGCGAGAAAGATATCTGAATCCCCATCGTTGTCATAGTCAGCCATTGCGATAGCCATCCCGTACGCTTGATGATTGCCGAGGCCAGCCTGTTGAGAGGTATTCACATAGGTGCCGTCTCCCTTGTTGCGATACAATGAGAGGGCTGTTGACGAGTCTGGAGAGCGAGAGGGAAGAGGGCCGCCATTGACAAGCACCATATCGATCCAATCATCCCCGTCGTAGTCAAAAAAACCGCCACCGCTGCCCATGATCTCAGGAAACCACTTCTCACCAAACCCTCCATTGTTGTGCTTAAATCCAGCAAGCCCAGCTTGCTCTGTGATGTCGGAAAAACATACTGGATCTACACAGGGAGCGGACGAAGTATCCGGGGGAGGTGGTGTTGCTGCATTGTTGCACCCAGTAAGAACAACAGAGAAAAAAATCCCCAAGAGGAGCCAAGGCGGCAAGAGCGTTTCGCGTAGATTGTTTTGCAATGCGTTAGATGGGTCTACCCATCTGTGTTTCGGGTTTCGAGTTAATCGCATTTCTAAGGCTAAGAAAAAAACCCGAAACGCGAAACCCGAAACCCGAAAACGAACACCTAAAAACACCAGAATTTAGGTATTTTTGTTTAGTTGAATCCTAAGAAAGAGAACGAAACTCGAAGAGTAAGATTACTCAAGCTACGTTCATCATCTCCATCATAAGAAATCGTTCGGACGATGTGGTCCTCTGTCATGAACCCATCCAGGGCCTGGCTGTAGCGTAATTCTGGCTCTATCGCTATTCCAGCGTTCTCCAGTTCAAGCCGATATCCAACGCCCAGGTTGATGCCATAGTAGCTCGTAGAGCCTTCTTCATACTTAAGCACCTGGCGGAGTTCAGCACGATTGGCTGCTACATAATTGAGCTCAGGACCAATGAGGGCATAGAACGTACTCCCGTTTTCTTCGAACCGGTAACGAACATCGACGCTGAGTTCGGCAACACGGAAGTCTCCTTCTATGGTGCTGAATATTTCAACATCGTCCAGATCCCAGGCGAAGTCATTCTTCTGAATGGAGATGCTGGGGCGTATATCCCATTGCCCGAGCGGGAAGTTGTAGAAGAGCGCGGCGTTAAAAGCGGGGTCGCTTGAAAGGTCATTGCCGGGTCCAGAAAAACTAGGTTGGCTGATAACATTCAGGCCTAATCCTCCCGAAATCCCCAATTGTGCGTGTGCAACAAGAGGCATGGAGAGTGCTGCGATGACAATTAAAGCTGAGAAGCGAGTGGCTAATCTAGTGTATACACACATGAGCATTCCTCGGTATATCAAAATTAGTGGGTTATTGTAGGTTATGTGTTGCGGCAAGGAGGAGTCCTTTACCAGCCTGAGTTTTGTGAAAGACTCGCCAGTGTAATCTCGTTCGGCGGGATCGGATAGAGTAACATGTGCGGTTGTACATTGTACATTTCAGCTGTCACCTTGCGGTCGCGTGCTTTAAACCGGTCGCCATGAGCGTTCATCACATCAACTGCGAAGTTTTCTCCAAAACGCTTGATATCGAACCAGGCATGCCCTTCGCCCATAAGCTCGATAAGCCTCTCGTGGAGAATCGCATCTCCCAGCGCATCGCCTACCGAGATACCAGAGGTGGCTGAACGAGGATAGTTGGCGAGATTCACTGGCCCAAGCCCCGATCGTGCTCGTACCCTATTTAGATAATTTTCTGCTTCACCGGACATACCAAGCCTCCAGCTTGCTTCTGCCGCTGAAAGTAAGACATCAGAGAAGCGGAAGAGTACCCAATTATTCATGGATTCCCCGATTGAAGAAACCGTCTCGGGATAGTAGTACTTGAAGAAGTACGCGATGGAATCACCAGACTCCACTGCCGAGGCGAGGTCACCGACGGGCCAGGCGATTTCTTGAGCACCGTTGTTGTCTGGGGTTACCCACCACGCCAGGTACTCTGTCCAGCGCTCATCGCCGGGCTCAATGCTTGCGATAAGATCTGGAGTAGGCATGAGCCATCCGGCTGAAGTTTGCGGTGTCGCGTTATTGGGCAGGAGTCCGCCATTGCTTATGGTAGCTGCTGCAGCATTGTTTGGCAGCGTTAAGTTCCATATATCCAGATCTGGTTGGCCTGCAATGGTAGGATTAAATTGTACTTCCCAGAGTGATTCAGAGCCATTTTTCTTGGTAGGGTCGAATACTTCTCTGGAATCCTCAAGCAGCATATAAGGGTAACTGCCCCCGTCTATGTCCTGGAATTCGTTTAATGCTTCCTGGTATTGGCCTGTTAGCAGGAAGGTACGTCCCAAGAGAAACTTTGCTGCTCCCTGCGTGATACGGCCACCGGCATCGTCGTTGATGGGGAGACCGGGGATAGCCGTTTGGAGATCCGAAATGACTTGGGAGTATACGCCATCCACTGTAGAACGTCCAGCTTGTGGAACAGCTTCTTCAGGGGTTCTTGAATCTACAAGCACTATGGGTACGCCGCCCCAAACCTGACCGGCAAACCAATAGGCGAATGCTCTCATGGTTAAGGCTTCGCCTCTAATGCGCCCTCGGACGCTCTCATCTTCAAACTCGGCATCATCGATACGTGTAATGATTACATTCGCCTGGTTGACAAGATCGTAGGTGTTGGCCCATAAGTTCGGCGATTGCGGGTTAGCCGGATCCATCGTGAACTCATCGGTATTTGGCGCTCCACTAACCGTATGAGGCAGGTTTACGTCAAAGTGTTTTGTTGTGGTAGGGCCACGACGGTCAGCGATGTTGCGGTATTGATTCGTTGCTACAAGTGCGCGGAATTCAACATAAACGCCGTTGATAGCCTGCTCAAAATCAGCTTGAGTTTGGTAAAAGGTTGTGTTCGTAGAGAACGATTGCGGTTCTGGTGTGAGGAAATCGTCACACCCTGAGTAGGTGAGAAAGAAGCCTGCTAAAAGGCTTGTGAGAATAATGCTTCGAAATCTCATAATCTATACGCGTAAGAAATTTTCAATTCTTTGGCTACATCGACCGCTGCTAAGTGAGAGTCGGTCGAGTGCCCCGAACAAGTCCATAGTCTGGCTTTTTACAACCGCAGGTTCACACCGATGGTGAATCGACGTGGTAGCGGGTAGTTGCCATCATCACGTCCTGGGAATTGAGACGCATTGTTCAGGTCAGTGGCTTGAGGATTACTCGGGTATGGAGATAGCACGAACAGGTTGTTGCCTGATGCATAAATGCTGGTACCTTGTAACCTCCCTGGTAAATTGTAGCGAACGGTCAAGCTTCTCAGCCATATATGCGTGGCATCCCATAGGAACATCGTATGCACGGCATCTCGATATTGCTGTCGCGGTTCAGCTCCACCGGTTGGTATAGGCGTTAGTCCATCGCCCGGGTCTTCTGGAGATCGCCAGAAATTCTCTACGTAGTCCGCATCAACATTGAACAGTCCGTCAATATTTCGGGGGGTCGTGATCCACTCCGTGCGGAGATTCGTGCCACCGAACTCACCGGTTAGCAACGCCGTGAAATCAAATCGGCCGATGCTTACACTGTTTTGGAAGCTAAAGGTGAAATCTGGATAGGCATCACCGAGGATAACAAAGTCGCCACCATTAGAGACCATCGAGAAGGGGGTGAGTACACCGTCTCCGTTGGCATCTCGGTAAACAAAGGTGCCTGGGATTGCTCCTGCGAAGCTGGCTGTTCTGTCAATCTGTGCCTGTGACGTATAGACGCCGTCGGTGAGGAACCCTCTATACGAAGAGAGCGGCTCTCCTTCGCGATTGATGTACCTGGCTGGCCAACGTGTTGTGAGCACATCGTTGCCTCCTGGCAAAGAGACGACCTCGTTTTTATTCAGGGCAAAGGAAACCGTTGAGTTCCAACGGAAATTCTCGCGATTGACATTGTATGTCGTCATGCCGACTTCAATACCCTGGTTGCGCAATTCTCCGGTGTTCTCCGTCACATTGTCGAAACCAGCGATGTCCGGTAATTCGCGATTAATCAGCAGTTGTGTCGTGTTTCTCTGATAGATATCCACAGAGAGATCGACGTTATCATGAAGAACCGCATCGACACCTATGTTGACTTCCTGTGTCTTTTCCCAAGAAAGAATCGAATTCCCCATGGTAGATAAGACACGTCCTGGAGCCGCCGAGCCGCCGAGTACGTATTCAACTGCATTTACGACCCCAAGGCTCGCATAATTTCCGATTTGATTGTTTCCGGTCTCCCCGTAGGAGGCACGCAAACGCAGCAATTGAACGTTATCTAGACCATCCATGAACGACTCATTATGCAGGTTCCAGGCAACAGCCGCAGATGGAAACGTTGCCCATCGATTGTCTTCTCCAAATCGTGAAGAGCCGTCTGTACGAACGGTAGCCGTGAATATGTATTTGTCGTTCAGGTTATAATTTAGGCGCCCTAAGAAGGACATGAGGGACCATTCCTGCTCGTCTGAGGAGGCAACAATTTGTTGAGCCACGTTGAATGTCTGAATGGCATCATTTTCAAACACCCCACGGAACAACGAACCGTCTATGGTTTGCTGCTGTGCAGTGAATCCTCCAAGGAGATTGATGTTGCCTGGGCCCAGTTCCGACTGCCAGTTGAGTGTGGTTTCGCTCAACCAGTTGAGGTACCGATCCGTCCCGATATTGCCGTTGGGTACGTCAGGTGAAGGCCTGTTAATACCACCAACCGTTGAGGGGTCAAATCGGCTGGTATTTTCGTTTCTGAAATCCACATTGATTTGAGAGCGTGCAGTAAGCCCTGGTATGAGTTCGTAGTTAACATAAGCACTCGAAAGAGCTCGCAATGTACGACGGTCATCATTCACGTCTTCAAGCCAGTTGACCGGATTTGCATCGTTCCACACACCCGTACAGTTAATGCCTGGTTGGGGTTCGTCTGCATCTTCAATCGGACACAGTCTCCAGGGAGCGCCCCCGCCCGTACCGCGGTTGTCTCCGCCGAAGTTCAGATCTTGCTGTGAGAAGGATGGGGCAATATTAACACCGACCGTCAAATCTTCTGAAATCGAGGCGTCGATATTAGCTCGTGCAGAAAAACGATTGAAGTCGTGTGAGACCATCAGGCCTTCATCACGTGTGTAACCGAGTGAAAAATACGATCTGAGTTTGTTTGTACCGCCTGAAGCAGAGAGGTGCAAATCATGCCTCTGTGAGGTGTTGATGATCTCATCCCACCAGTTGGTGCCTTCACCATATGCGGTTGGGTCTCGATATTCAGCGGGAATCTCTGTGGCTGCACCCTGTGCAACGCGATCGGCCCAGATGAAATTCTGAAATTCAACGAACTGGCGGGCGTTCGCGGGGTCGGGAATGTCACGCTCCCAGGGTGTGTTCAGGCTTGTAGAAAAATCTACATTAAATTGGAATTGCCCTTGTTGACCCTTGTTTGTTGTGACAATGATAACACCATTTGATGCCCTGGATCCGTAGATAGCAGTAGCGGATGCATCTTTTAGAATGGTAATCGATGCAATGTCCTCGGGGGGAATCTCAGCCAGTGGATTTTGGCGCGAAAGCACGTTGTCTCCTGCTTGAGGGAGAGCAAAACCATCGATTACATACAGCGGTTGACCACCAGCACCCACGTTGCCGGTGCCCCTAACCTGGAGTGCGGGGCCACCGCCCGGAATACCGGATCGGTTCTGAACAAGAACACCAGGGACTTGCCCTTCTATCGCTTCATCCACGCTGCTTATTGGCCGGGATTCGAGGTAAGCCAGATCAACATCTGAGACAGAACCTGTTACCGCCTGCCGCTCAACCACACCATAGGCAGTGGCTAAGATCTCATCCAACTGAAGGAGATCGGAGGAGAGTTGAATATTGAGGGTTGTTGTTTGGCCTGAGGCCACCTGAACATTCCTGTATATTCTCGTGAGGTAACCAACAAAAGAGGCCTGCACATCATAACTGCCGGCAGGAAGGTTTTCAATGGAGTAGCTCCCATCACCGGAAGTCGAAGTACCCGTCAGTACACCGTCGATGTTTATAGCGACATTGACGCCGGGCAGCATCTCTCCAGAGAGACTGTCCATAGCCACACCGGAAATCTGTCCTGTTTGAGCCTGCGTGAATTCAGGAAAAAGTAAACACGTAAGGAAGAGTAGGCTTATTAAAGCCGATTTTAAAATCTGCATAGGAGGCAAATGGTTTGTGCTGAAGATGACACGGAAGGTTCGCCTGTTCAAGCATGTAACCTGCATACAGATTTGTATAACAAAAAGCGCTTTTGTGGGTATTGGGATCGCTTTATACGCCCTGTATACACAGACAATACAGAATTCATTCTTTAAACACAAGGCATGCATACAGCCCCTGGACATACAGAATAGATACATGGAAGAATGCCGTACCCACAATTCCTTGTAATTGAATTGTTTAGGCTCTTCTAAATGAAGGGTGTTCTTTGTGTAGGATTTGAGAAAAAAGGGCTAGTTTTTCCCGTAACTCATCGCCAGAAATGCCATAAACCCGGTAGACAACTTCAGTGCGTCTTCATCGACATCGAAGTGGGGGGTATGCAGTGCGCGTTGGGTAGACAGTTGGTTGCTGAATACACCGATCCGATAGAAAGAGCCGGGGAGTTCACGCAGGTAATAGGCGAAGTCTTCGCTAGCGAACCATTTGTCCAATTCGACTACATTTTCACTGCCTACATAGGACTGGGCTGTGTTGCGGACGAAGTCGGTGGGCATGTCGTGGTTAAAGAGGGCCGGGTAGCCGACTTTGATATCTAAATCAACGCGGGCGCCAAAGGCCTTAGCCGTGTGTTCGACCGTCTGCTGGATGAGTGAATGTGCTTTGGAGCGGAACGACTCGTCCATGGCGCGGAGCGTACCTTCGAGGCGTACTTCTGTAGGAATTACATTGGTTGCTCCATCGCCAATAAATTTGCCGATCGATAATACGCCCGGCACGTCCGGTGGGCAGTTTCTGCTGATAATGGTCTGCAGTGCAACAACGATATGAGCGGCTGTTAATATGGTATCGTTATCAAGGTAATGGGGAGCAGCTGCGTGGCCGCCTTTGCCATGTACGGTGATATAGATCTCATCGGCAGAGGCCATGTACATGCCATTGCGTACACCGATTTTGCCTACGTGCAAATCGGGTTGGACGTGCTGGCCGAAAATTACTTCCGGTTGTTCGCGTTCACCCTGGGCACTCAGCGCGCCTTCTTCGATCATCACCTTTGCGCCTCCAGGCAGGCGTTCTTCGCTGGGTTGGAATAAAAAGCGGACCGTACCTCTGAGATCTTCTTTTAGTGCGCTCAGAATTTTTGCTGTCCCGAGCAAGGAAGAGGTATGAACATCGTGCCCGCAGGCGTGCATCTTCCCGTCGTTTTTAGACTTAAAGGCCAGATCATTGGCTTCATGGATCGGGAGGGCGTCCATGTCTGCACGGAGGACGACTTCGGGGCCCGGCAATGCACCTTCAAGTGTGGCAACGATACCCGTTTTGGCAACACCCGTCTTAATATCGAGGCCGAGTGGGCTTAGAGTCTGCTGAACCAGTTGAGCTGTTTCGTATTCCTCGAAGGCCAACTCCGGGTTTTCGTGGATGGTCCGGCGGAGTTGGACTACTTCGGGGAAAATGTCCTCTGCAAGGGCACGCGTTTTATTTTTCATGCTTACAACAATCGTTTCCGTTTATTCAAATACGCCATCAAGGCCGTATCATACGGTTCAGCTGTGTCCAATTCAATAAAATCGATATTGTATCCACGGCACTGCCGGCGAAAGCGTTCGCTAAACGCCTGTACGGCTTCCTGGTAGTTCTGCTTTAACTGGGCCGGCTGCAACGAGATTTCTTCGCCCGTTTCCATATCTCGAAACACCATGGGAACGTCAGGGAATTGGAAGTTACGTTCGGTCTCGCTCTCTAGCACATGGAAGACCAGGACTTCGTGATTTCGATATCGCAGGTGACGCAACGCTTTCAAAAGAGCATCGTGCTGAGCGATGTTTTCAAACAAATCGGTGATCACGACCACAAGAGATCGACGGCTGATGCGCTCTGCAATTTCATTTAGTACGGCAGCAGCACTTGTTTTTCGGCTCTCGTCGGGCGTACTGCTGTTAAATTGTTCGAGCTTGATAAGCAGTTGCCGGAGGTACCCGAGGGTGCTTTTCGGGCGCATCAACGTGTGCACCGATTCATCAAACGCAATCAGGCCCGTTGCATCGCGTTGTTTTACCATCAGAAAATGGAGGGCGGCTGCCAGGTGAGACCCGTAAGAAAGCTTACTGAGGTCGTTTGCATGCTGGTACCGCATGGAAGGAGACGTGTCCAGGACGACGTAGTGCCGGAGATTGGTCTCTTCTTCGTATTGCTTGAGGTAATACCGGTCCGACTTCGCAAATACCTTCCAGTCTACGTGCCGAATCTCATCGCCGGGGTTGTAGGGGCGGTGTTCCGCAAACTCAACCGAGAATCCATGATACGGGCTTTTATGGAGGCCCGTGATGAATCCCTCAACA
This sequence comes from Rhodothermaceae bacterium, assembly GCA_019634345.1. Taxonomy (GTDB): domain Bacteria; phylum Bacteroidota; class Rhodothermia; order Rhodothermales; family JAHQVL01; genus JAHQVL01. Next base: position 16,645 of record JAHQVL010000407.1, on the reverse strand, counting down.
ATGAGCCGGGCACGAAGCTCCATGTTTTTGAGCCGGGAGATGACCACGGGGTCGAGATATTTGCGTGCTGAGTCTGTAGAAGCCAAAGAGGGTATGCGTTCGTTTTTTAAAGAAACATCCAAGAAAGAACGCAACCACCATATCCTCGTTCCAGGCTATAAAAGGCACCTGCCTCAAAAAAACTCTGCACGCCGCACGCCGCACGCTGCACTCGCAACAATTATTTTCTTACCTTTCACCCATGGAGCCACAAGATACCATAAAGGCACAGTTGATGACTGAGCAGGATTTGAATCGAACGCTGGAGCGTATGGCGCGCCAGATTGATGAGATGATAGATCCTGATATCAATGATGTAAGTGACTATGCACTCATTGGTATGCAGACGCGGGGCGTTTTTCTTGCTCGCCGGTTGAGCGAAAAAATACGCGACATAGAAGGGGTACAGGTGCCTACCGGCATCCTCGATGCGACCATGTATCGGGATGATTTTCGAATGCGTCTGAAGCAACCAACGATTCGGGTTACTGATATTCCTTTTGACATTACTGAGCGTCACCTGGTACTGGTTGATGATGTACTGTACACAGGTCGTACTGCGCGGGCAGCAATGGATGCATTGATGGATATGGGCCGGCCGGCATCGGTAAAGTTTCTGGTGATTGTGGATCGAGGGCTCCGAGAATTACCCATTTTTGCCGATTTTGTCGGCATTGAAGTACCCACCTTTCCCGGTGAAGAAGTGCGCGTCAGGCTGTCTGAGATTGATGGACGTGAAGGCGTGTGGCTTGTTGAAAATCCACGCGCGCGTACGACTGAAAGTGCGGCATAATTGTCGATACCGGGTATTTTAAGTACAAACGCACAAAAACTGATGGTTTGTGTGTGTTTGGTTTCTCGTTTCTGGTTTCTTGTTGAAAAGCAGGTTTTTATCATAGAAACAACAAGAAACCAGAAACCAGAAACAAGAAACCGACCAAATAATCCATCAGGATTTATTTGGTTGTACTTAGGGATGGCGCTGATTGTGTATACAGCCCCATTGAACCGCATGCAAAAACTGGACTAGAGGATCGATGACGGTTTCGGTAGAACAGAAGAACACAGCAGAAATTTCCTCCTTAAAACATCGTCATTTACTTGGTTTATCCACCTATAGCGCTGATGAAATTCAGCTTATTCTGGATACGGCGGGACAATTTAAGGACGTCCTGGAGCGTCCTATTAAAAAAGTGCCTCCTCTACGGGGGATCACGGTAGTAAACCTTTTTTTTGAATCGTCTACGCGTACCCGAATTTCATTTGAGCTGGCTGAGAAGCGATTATCGGCAGATACAATCAACTTCTCGGCATCGGGGTCTTCGGTGTCTAAAGGAGAAACCCTGAAGGATACCGCCCAGAACATCGAGGCGATGAAGGTCGATATGGCCGTCATACGCCACCGTTCACCGGGGGCTGCTCACTTTCTCACACAGTGTGTGGATTCAGTGGTGATCAACGCTGGCGATGGCGCCCGTGAGCATCCGACGCAGGCATTGTTGGACATGATGACGATCTCGGAGCATTTTCCTTCCTTTAACGGATTGAATGTCTCAATTCTTGGTGATATCACCCATAGCCGGGTGGCAAGATCGAACATATTTGGTTTGGTCACCATGGGGGCGAATGTCACCTTATGCGGGCCCAAGACGTTAATGCCCCGCGGCATAGAGGACCTCGGAGTCCGGGTGACGCACCGGTTGGATGAAGCGTTAGAAGGCTGTGACGTCGCAATGGCGTTGCGTATTCAACTGGAGAGACAGGGAGCCAGCTTGTTCCCGAGCTTGAGAGAGTACCACAATCAATTTGGGTTGACGCTCGATCATCTGGCCGCAAATCCAGATTTGCTCGTCATGCATCCGGGGCCAGTGAATAGAGGGGTAGAGCTGGCAAGCGAAGTGGTGGACCACGAGCGCGCTATTATCCTCGACCAGGTTACCAACGGCGTCGCCGTTCGGATGGCGGTATTATTTCTACTAAGCCCAGGACCATCGTCCCGGGCTTAGCGCAATCTGCTTTATCGATTTTCGATCGGAGTATACGCCCGATAAGTTGGACCTGTATAAATCTGCCGTGGACGGAAGATCTTGGTTGCAGGATCTGAACGCATTTCTTTCCATTGCGCAATCCATCCAGGCAGCCGCCCCATTGCAAACATGACGGTAAACATGTTGGTAGGAATACCCATGGCGCGATATAGGATACCGCTGTAGAAGTCTACGTTTGGATATAACCTGCGGGCGACAAAGTACTCATCTTCCAATGCGATGCGCTCCAGGTGCTTAGCCACATCCAATAGTGGATCCTCGATGCCCAATTCGTCTAACACGTCATCTGCTGCTTTCTTGATGATGCGAGCGCGTGGGTCAAAGTTCTTGTACACGCGGTGCCCAAAGCCCATCAAGCGGAACGGATCTGATTTGTCCTTCGCCTTGGCCATGTATTTTTCGTAGTCGCCGCCATCGTCAACAATCATTTGAAGCATGTTGATTACGGCCTGGTTGGCACCACCATGGAGAGGGCCCGATAGGGCGCTAATTCCAGAGGATATACTGGCAAATAAGTTAGCCCCGCTGCTGCCCACCATGCGGACAGTGGACGTACTACAGTTTTGCTCATGGTCTGCGTGGAGGATAAGGAGCAGATCCATAGCGCGTTCTAGGGTTGGAGATACCTGATACGGTTCTGTGGGCAGTGCAAACATCATATTCAAGAAGTTTGCAGTAAAGCTCAGATGGTTCTGAGGATATACATAAGGTTGCCCAACTGACTTCCTGTAAGAGAACGCAGTCAGTGTGTCCAGCTTGGCCATCAGCCGGATGATATTCAAGTCGATTTGATCGGCTTCTGTAGACTCCGGGTAGAAGGTTGAAAGGGTGGTAACCATGCTAGAAAGGACACTCATTGGGTGTGCTTTTCTAGGATAGTTTTCAAAAAACTTTTTCATGTCCTCATGCAGCAGACTGTGATGCTTGAGGTCGTATTCAAATTGCTGTAATTCCTTGGCGGTGGGTAAATTGCCATGGATGAGGAGGTACGAGACTTCAATGAAAGAAGAATGCTCGCATAGATCCTCAATCGAGTAGCCCCGGTAGCGGAGGATACCTTGCTCACCATCGATGAATGTTATATCACTCTGGCAGGAGCCTGTATTTCCAAAACCGACATCCAGCGTGATGGTACCCGTCTGGGCACGGACCTTGGAGATATTTACCCCGACTTCACCTTCTGATCCAGTGATAACGGGCAAATCGACCTCGTGTCCGTCTGTGGTGAGTGTTGCCGAGTCGGTTCCGTCAATCGTAAGTTTTGCCATAGCCATTGTTCTATTATAGTGCCTCTATACTCAAGTATGATCATTCGTTACTCTACACAAGTGTAATCGGTCAAGTACGCAACATTTTCAAGTCCGACCTACCAATAGTTCCTACACTTGAGGGGGTATTATGGGTCCTTCTGGTTCGTGAATTTCATAATCAGGGAGTTACAAAAAGCCGAAAAGAATTTCCCATATCTACCTAAGATAAGCACTTGCACGTTTTTTGCAATTGCCCTTAATGAAGCACCATTCAATATTTAAGGGCTTATTATGGGTACGCATAGGAAGGTTTTTCTCTTTTTAAGTTTTTTTAGCATGGGTGTGTTAGGCGCCTGGGTTGCTCCGAATACATGGCAAATGCAATTTTCTGATGGACTTGCCCCTGAGAAAAGTTGGGCTTTTGCAGAAGGAAAATCAGGTGCGGCTCTGATGATGCAGCCTCTGTTTGAAGGAATTGCTAATCAGCACGTACCCGCTGTTGTTCAATTGCAATACATCAAGCATGATGAGCGGCCCTTCGGCCCGGATTTATTGGATGATGTCTTTCTGGACGACGAGGACCGTTCAAGGCATCCCTTTGAGATCGACGGCAAAGTGGTTGGTACCGGATTCATTTACAGAGAGGACGGCTATATCGTGACTACCAGCCACATGTTGAATTACATGGATGAGGTCCATGTAATCTTGCACGACAAAACGCGTCTTGTTGCCCAGGTAGTCGGTATGGACCCGGCCACGCACGTAGCTGTATTGAAAGTTGATGCATTTGGGTTGCCCGTAATTCCTTTCACTAAGCCGGCCTCAATAGAACAAGGGCAGTGGGTGATGTCTATTGGTACACCAATGGAATCAGAATTTCGGAATACGATTACACTGGGTGTTGTGAGTGCCACAGGGCCAGCTCTGCAACTGGACTCAACGCGAGCTTCATTTATGACTGATGCCGTATTGAGTTTTGGCAATAGTGGAAGCCCCTTGTTGAACTCAAAAGGCCAACTGTTAGGAATGGCTAATATAAGCCTTGTTCAAAGCGAAGATGACGTACCCTTTTCAGAAGTCGTCTGGACGCAATCGGTGGCCGCTTCAGCGGAAGCCATTATCGCCAGGGGAGAAGGAGATCGGGGCCAGATTGGTGTCCAATACATGTCTATTGCCGAGAATCAAGGACCGGAAGGTGCTGCACAAATCATTCATGTCGTTCCAGGGTCCGCCGCGGCCGAGGCAGGTATGCAACGAGGGGATGTCGTACTTGCTGTGGACGGAAATGCACTTGAGAAGAATGTGTCTTTTTCAGATCGAATAGCAGCCAGCCGCCCTGGAGATGTAGTAACCCTTAAGGTCCAGCGCAATGGCGAAGAAATGGACGTGCAAATCGCGGTAGAAGAACAGCCCGATCGTCGGACGGCAAATCGGGATGAAGATAAAGACCCTCAGCAGCGCTTGATGGCTGAGATGGGTTTCACGGTTGATAACCTCGATGAAGAAATGCTACGAGGCCTGAGGGTGCCTATTCGAGATGGGGTAGTGGTGTTGTATGTGAGCCCAACCAGCGTATCCTATCGGGAGGGAGACCTACGCGGCGGAATGATTCTCGTCGAAATGGCAGATCAACGTATCCGCAATCGAACCGAATTTATGCGCGTCTACAATGAAATCCCACGGGGTGTGACCTTCCTGGTCCTGGTGCACCGCCCAGAAGAGCGTGGGGCGATGCTGACGGCACTAACAAAGCCGGAATAAATTCCGGCTTGTTTCTGGTTCCTGGTTTCTCGTTTCTGGTTATTTGCCTTCAACTTCAGGCTAACCAGAAACAAGAAACTAGAAACGAGAAACCACTCATGGGCTTGCCCATGATTGTTATTTCATCAAAACAACCTGACGGGTTTCGACGAATTGTTCACCGGTTACCTGGATGAGGTAGAGGCCGCTTGGCTGACTGGTGGCCTCGAAGGTGAACGCGTGTGTGCTCTGTCCGGTTAATATGCCTTCGTGAAGGCTTGCTACTCGCTGACCCAGTACGTTGTACACGTCGATGGAGACTTGTTGGGTTTGTCCCATGGTCAAGGTGAACTGGGTTGTAGGGTTAAATGGGTTTGGATAGATCGCTGAAAGCGTATAGTCTGACGGTACAGCGATTTCGTCCTCATTGTTGATAGAGAGCGGGCTGATTGTGACCGCGATCGCATTGAGGGTTGTAGTACCTGTAAGCGGCTCCAGGGTGATGTTCAGAATGCCGTCAGTAACCGATACACCTTCAATTGTCTCTATTTGAGCGGTAAATTGATCGCCTGCTGCTGCAAGAATATCGTAATTCGTTAATGCTGCTTGTCCTTCGACGTAGGCATTAAATACCCGGTCACCTTCGTTGGAGACAAAGTTTTCAGAAAAATGGAGTTCAACGTCATACACGTTAGAAGGGACACCCGTTAGGAGAAAACGCAACGGATCAACGTCGTTGCCAAATCGCTCAGATTGGTAGAGCTCATCCGCAGTAGTTCCTGCAATCGGATCGCTTCGAGTAAGCTCTTGACCTTCCAAGAAGTAGGTGCCTTCGTCTTCCATCCAGGTCTCGGTTGTGCTTGCTAATTCTTGTCCACCAACATTGAGCAAGAAAGGCATTTGAACTTCTTCAGCTGAGCCAAACACTTCAATCCCGTTAATTTTAGCTCGTTCTACTTCAGCTTCAAGCTCGATGGTTAGAAATCCATCGTTCACAAAGATACCTGTGACCTCTTCTACCTGTGCCGTGTTATTGTCGCCGGCAGCTTCCATGATGTCGTAGTTATCAAATGCCGTGTTGCCTTCGATGACTATATCAAAAACCCGGAGGCCGATCTGATCAAACGCGGTTTCTGCGAAATGAAGGTTCACCGAGTATGTACCATTTTCAGGAACGGGGATCTCATAATATAACGTGTCCCCATCGTCGTTTGTTAGGCGCTCCGAAAGATACAGGTCGTCGTTCGTGGTTCCTGCTATATTACGCGAAATAATAGGCCCTACTGTGCTTGAGAAGAAAAAGCTGTCTCCTATAAAGGTCTCGCCTTCTGCCGTTGCTTCTGTGGACGTACCGGAATTAATACGGATGAGTGCATCTTGAGCCCAGGCAGACGCCGGAGCAAGTGCACAAAAAACAAGAATAAATAGATATATGGGCAGGGTCGTAGTATGTCGAATGGTATTAGGTAAAAAAGACATCTTCTATATAGGGGAAAGTCATAAAATCATAGCAAGTATTCGTGACAGATGGCCTGAAATACTGAAAAAGAAAGGAAGAAGACCCCGTCTAGAAAAGGAGTATATAGTGGCCTGAAGGCGAGTTGACGAAGCAAGGTAAATCAGTCAGGGGTAAATAACAGGGCGTATTGTCAATCGAAAAACGAGATCGATGCGTACCATGGAAACCGGATTCTTTTACACAAACGTATTTAACCGGTAATCTTCCATGAGAACGTTTCTAGCATGTCTTTTTCTCGTTTTATTATCGCCTGGTTCTCTGCTTTTTGCCCAGATTGAAGTAGGCACGAGTGGTAATGTGGGTATAGGAGTAGCTCCCAATTCAGGCTATGCGCTTAATATCGACGGAGATTTTAAAACAGGCCTTTATGTGATCACCAATAATCAATCAGGTTATCTTGCGGGTACAAGGACATTGTCGTATGACGGCACATACAACTACGGCCTGGTGAGTTATGGATTTTACGGGACGAATAACTATGGTATATATACGTATTCAGTGAAAGGGTCGAGTACCACCAATGCGTACGGCATTTTTGCGAAGGTTGATGAAAATACTTCGGGCAAGAATAGTTACGCAGGCTACTTTACCACTGTAGGCTCGGAAAACGGCAATAATTATGCTGGCTTTTTTAACGGAGATGTCCATATTACCGGGGATTTGAACGGTTCTCCTGTTTCAGATGCAAAGTTCAAAGAAGAGATCACTCGCCTCGATGGCCGGTCTTCGCTTCAACGCTTGATGCAGCTTCGCCCAGTGTCATACCGTTTCAGGAAATCGCAGGAATTTGAAGCAATGAAGTTGAGTGAGGGGCTTCAATACGGATTCACAGCCCAAGAAGTTGAAGCCGTATTTCCTGAGTTCGTAAGCGACCATACCCATCCAGGCGCTACCAACGAAGAAGGTGAGCATATCGGTGAGCCGATTGAATACAAAGCGGTTAGTTACATGAAATTTATCCCTCTATTACTCACCGCTGTCCAGGAGCAGCAAGCAGAAATCAATGCGTTGAAGAGGGTTCTTAGAGAGAATGGGATTGTGGTAGATAGGTAGACAGCTTAAATGATGAGGATGCTGTTTGATACACCCTATTGTATTTCATCTTCAATTCTTACTACAACTCTTCATGTGACACAATGTCAATTAATTTGAAATGAAATGAAAAAGATCATTTTACTTGGACATGCAGTCCTGTTGGTTTGGCTCACCTATGGGAGTGAGAATCATATGGTTCATGCACAGCAAACAACGCAAGGAGTCAATTGGTCGACTAGAGCATCGCAATTGCATGATAAATATAACTATAACCGCTCTTTTATAGTTCAAAGCATGAATGAACTATATGCTAGGTACGATGCTATATTACAAGCCGATGCTCTAGACGTTCAGGCCAGTAATGCCCCTCTGCAATTCGATTTGTCCAATGGAGGAACTGCTATTCTTGTATATATTGATCAAAACAATAGGCCCGTATATAGAGCGACCTCAAACAGTGGATACAATCAACCTTCCTATTTTGGTTTCAACCAGGTGCGAGATACAAACGCAGAAGAATTGCATGGCCTGTCTATACTTGGTGAGGGGCAGCTCATTGGTTTATGGGATGGGGGCAGAATCTTTGATCACTACGAACTTGAAGGTCGATTCACTTATGTGGATGATACAGGCTTAGAACAACCTCATAGTATGGGCCAGGCGGGCATCATGATTGCCCGAGGATTCAATTTAAATGCGCTGGGTATGGCACCAGATGCAACCATTCGAGCGTACGACTTCGATCAGTTAGAAACTGAAATGATTACAGAAGCAATCAATGAGGAAGTAGAACTTTCCAATCATTCATTTGGTGATTTTCTTGGCTGGGAGTTGATTGAGGGCACATTTTGGTATTGGTACGGTGATATTTCTGTTGATGCCAATGAGGATTATAAATTTGGGTTTTATACTAGAGACTCTCAATTTTATGACGAGCTTATGAGGGATAACTCATATTGGCTCATTGTAACCGCTGCCGGTAACCATAGGCTGAATGACTTTCCGGTAGGTGAACAAGATTACAAATATTTTGACGGGAATGGAAATGAGATATCGGTAGGTATGCCACCGGTAAATGATCCGTGTGTCGAATTCCAAAATGATTTTGATTGCCCAGAGCCTGATGGAGATTTTGATACTCTAGCTCCACAAGCGGTATCAAAAAATGCATTGACTGTTGGCGCTTTAAGTACTGACAATATTACTGTTTATGAGAATAGTGTGGCCGGAAGAGCAACTTCTTTCGGTCCGACAGATGATGGTCGTATTAAGCCTGATATCATGGCTCAATCTGAGAATGTTACTTTATTAGAAAATGATAACGGGGCATCAGGGTACATTACTGGGTTTAATTCTGAAACTTCTGGAGCAACTTCTGCGGTTACGGGAGCTGTAGCGTTATTGAGAGATGCAATGGATGCACCTCTTTGGGCTTCAACGTATAAAGGGCTTATTATTCACACCGCTTACGATTTGAGCAACGCGGGTCCTGATTATCAAACAGGCTGGGGGAGAATCGATGTGAAAAAGGCATATGATGTGATTGAAGCAGAAAAGAATACTTTAGGACCCATGCATATTTATGAAGTAACTCTGAGAAATAATGATGGGATTGAGTTTGATGTTGACGTTTCTTCAAGCTCTCAACCCTTGCGAGTTACAATGGCCTGGACAGATGTGGCGGCTGAGCCATTGATGCCTGCACTTGATCCTCCAGATAAGATGCTTATCAACGATTTGGATCTTAAAGTCACCAATGTGGCCGATGGGTCCACTTATTTACCATATATTTTAGATCCGGCAAATCCGGCATCTGCTGCAACCACAGGGGATAATACTCGCGACAACGTCGAGCAAGTCTTCATCGACTTTCCGAATACAGGCACATACACAGTATCCATTTCGCATAAAGGATTTCTTGCTGCAGGCGAGCAGGCGATTTCTCTTATTATTACCGGTAACGGTGCCTCTGATGGGTTCGACGACCCTCCTGTCGGAATCAGTTGTTCAAACCCTGCACCATCAAATAAAATCAGGGTTGGAGGTGTCGATGCCAATCTAGGTGCTTCAGTAGCGCTCGATGGGGATTGGGGCGTGATAGGTACTCCTGGGGAGATAGACTTTGACGGGACAAGCTCTCCTGATCAAACTGGGGCCGTTAAGTTGATGCATTGGAACGGTCAAAATTGGACTATCGGTGCAGGAATACGTGGTGATCAGCACGAAGCCTGGCTGGGTTACGACGTAGGGATCGGTGCCGAGAGCGTAGTTGCAGGAACTCCTTTCTTTGACTTAAATGAGGAGGATGCAGGAGAAGCCCAATACTACTATACACCAGGTTATCTGCAGCTCGACCCGGCTCTATCTGTGGGCACGAGCGAAAAAAACGGACTCGCCGGATATTCAGTCGGCGTCGATGGCGACGTTACCATTGTTGGCATACCAGGGAAAAACAATGGAGAAGGGCAGGCCAAAATATTAAGACGAAGCGGGAACGCATTGTGGAGCACTGAAGCCGTACTGGAGCCTCAAGAGACCTTTCCTGTGAATAAGTTTGGAGCAGCTGTAGATATTGACGGCGATGTTGCAGTAGCGGTCGGGTATTCTGAGCCACTTGGGGTTCCCTTTGTCAATGAGCAGTTATTGCTTGTCAATTTGTATCGCTGGAACGGTACGAGTTGGACAGATGGTCCGTCCTGGACAGTACCAGTGAGCCTTAATGTTACCGAGCCTGTCTTCTCTGCTGCGATCAGTGGGAATCATATTCTTGTGGGGTCCAAATCCGCAGATGCAAACGATAAAGAAGACGTAGGAAAGGTGTATGCCTTCAAATACTGGTGGGACGGTACGGATTGGGTGAGTTCAACCTCGGAAATTGACGCGCCTGATCCACAGGTCAATGGGGGATTTGGGTATTCTGTTGCATTGGAGGGAGGAAGTGCTATTATTGGAGCCCCTGGGATGAATAAGGCCTATTTTTACCGCCTTGACGGAGATACCTGGGTTCACGAAGAAGATACAACACCGACTGATGCCTGTTCGGGAGATTCTTTTGGCCGCAGTGTTGCTATCAGCCAGAATCACGTTTGGGTAGGAGCGCCGTTTGACGATGTGGAATACATCAATGCCGGCTCTGTGTATGCGTATACGTACGCTCCCTCTTCACTCCAACTCGATGCCGAACGTATAGTCGCTGAAATTCAACGGACCCCTCTGCATTACTCGGCTGCAGGGTTGGTAGCAGCGAATGATTTCCTGGTTGGAGCCAATACGGACGTGATCTTTACCTCAGCATCATCCATCAAGCTCGAAGCAGGATTTAAGACGGAGCCAGGAGCCGCTTTTAAGGCAGTAATTGATCCTGGGTTGTCTTCTGGAGTTACTGGACAATCGGGTACCCTGGGGCCCAGTACTGCTCCTTCAGCGGCTATTGCTGTTGATCAAGGCAGTCCACTGCGTGAGCCTACTGCAGTCTCTACCTCAAGTGATCAGCCAGGCAAACCCGAAGCATCATCGCAGCCTGTCTCCTTTGACCTCAGCGCAAACTACCCAAACCCCTTTAACCCAAGCACAACGATCGAATACGCCGTACTTGAAGCGGCGAGAGTAACCCTGAAGGTATACAACCTGCTTGGTGAAGAAGTGGCTGTACTGGTAGATCAGCAACAGGCGGCAGGGACGTACACCATTTCGTGGTCAGCACTTGATTCAGCCGGCAATCAACTGCCGAGCGGAACGTATTTGTATCGTCTGACTGCTGGTGGACAACAACAGGTGAAGTCAATGATGTTTGTGAAATAGACCGCACACATCTCGCTTTAAAGGGTGTTTTCTTTTCATGTCAGGGCTGCGATGACCCTAACCAGATATGGAGGGGAGGCACCCTTTAAAGTTTCAATTATCCGCCCCTTCTTGTCTTACCAACCTGAATCCAAAAAAATTATGCCGGTGATTAGGGGCATAATAGTCACGGTAGGTAACTCGGAGTTCGCGCTCCGCGTCCGTCCAGCTTCCGCCTCGTAGGATGTACTCATTGCCGTCCTCGGAACCGGTAGGGTCCGTAGTGGGAGACGACGGATAAGGGCCGTACAGATCCTGCACCCACTCGTATACATTGCCATGCATATCATAGAGTCCCCATGCATTGGGTTTTTTCTGGGCTACCGGATGCGTCTTGTATTCAGCATTTTTAGCGTACCACGCATAGAAGGCTAGCGAATCTAAATCAGCACCGAAGCTGAAACGAGCTTTGGAGCCTGCCCGTGCAGCGTATTCCCATTCTGCCTCGGTAGGCAGTCTGTAACAAGAGGCGCAATCAGTGGCTGCGTTTAATGCCCTGAGGAACGCCTGAATGTCAGGCGGACCGATATTATCCACGGGACGCGATTCGCCTATAAACAAGCTGGGGTTTTTTCCCATGATAGCGGTCCACTGCGCTTGAGTCACTTCTGTTTTGCTCATGTAAAAAGGCTGGCTGATGGTAACCTGGTGGACAGGCTGCTCGTCGGGATAAGCGAGGGAATCGTCCGATCCCATGAAAAAAGAGCCGGCTTCGATGAGAACAAAATCGGAGGACGTAAACGGATTTTCTATGCGTGGTGCAGCTTGCTGCTCATCGGATGCTGTCAGGTAAAGAACCCCTCCAAGTACTAGCACAATAGAGAAGAGGACCAAGAGGCTAAGGTATCCTTTGTTCATGTTTTATACACGCATATGGCACATCGCAGGCTAATATAGCGTATAAACAAGATGCAATCTCTCAATTTCCCCCCATACCCCCTACAAATCAAAAAAGACGCAGACAAAGAGCTGGTTTTTGATCCGATTCGAAAGATGTGGGTGGCGCTCCAACCCGAGGAGTGGGTTCGGCAGCATGTTCTCGTTTTTTTGATGGCAGATCGGGGCGTGCCGACGGGTTTAATCGCTGTTGAGAAAGGATTCACCTATCAAGGCAAACCCTATCGTGCCGATATCATAGTGCATGATCGCGAGGGAAAACCAGCTATGATGATAGAGTGCAAGGCTCCTGAAATCTCCATTAGCCAGGCTGCTTTTGATCAAGTGGCTACTTATAACCAGGTTATTCGCGCTCGCTATCTGTATGTGACGAATGGTTTACTGCATTTTTGTTCAAAAATAGACTGGAGCCGGCAGACCTATGAGTTCATATCCTCCGTGCCTGGCTTCGATGACTTTTAACTCCTTCGATAAATAAAATGACCTATCAACGCGAGCAAGAGATCGCTATTCAAGCAGTTCGAGAGGCAGCCACATTGTGTACAGCTGTGCAGGCTAAAATTTCGAGCAGTGTTTTAGAAAAGAAAGATAAAAGCCCTGTAACGGTGGCTGACTTTGGAAGCCAGGCACTCGTGTGCCGAGCCATTCGAGAAGCCTTTCCTGATGATCCTATAATTGCTGAAGAAGACAGTGAAGCATTGCAAACTGGGGACAACGCACATTTATTGGAAAAAGTAGTGGCTGAAGTTTCAGCGGTACGCCCGGGTACAGGTACACAGGCTGTCTGTGAATGGATCGACTTTGGTGGTGCACAAGAGTACAGTGAGCGCTTTTGGACACTGGATCCCATTGACGGCACAAAAGGATTCTTAAGAAGCCAGCAATATGCTATTGCATTGGCCCTTATCGTGGATGGTGAAATTGTTGTTGCAGCAATGGGATGCCCTAATTTATCCGTAGCACCTGGCGAAGAAACAACAGGCATCATTTACACGGCAGTTAAAGGACAAGGGACGTTTGCTGTTTCTCTCGAAGGCGTTCGTGGAGAAGAGCCCATTCGGGTGAGTGAGACAACCCTTTCTTCTCAGGCACGCTTCTGCGAGTCTGTAGAGTCAGGTCATACTTCACACAATGACTATGCAAGTGTCGGGGACAAACTAGGAATCACCGAGGAGCCTGTCCGCCTGGACAGCCAGTGCAAGTATGCGGTGGTCGCGCGCGGTGAAGCGGATATTTATCTTCGTTTACCTACACGTCCGGGTTACGTGGAGCGAATCTGGGATCACGCGGCCGGTGTGCTGGTGATTACAGAAGCAGGTGGAACGGTGACCGATATAAATGGGAAGCCGCTTGACTTCACGCATGGTGCCGGTCTGGAGGAAAACCGTGGAGTGATCGTCACCAACGGACCACTGCACGAGCAAGTCCTAGATGCTTTAAATGCTGTTGGCGTTCAATAATTAGACGTTGCATAGAAGAAAAAGGGTTTATTGCTAAGCAATAAACCCTTTTTCATTTTAGTCATGCCTGATTAGTCATGCCTGAGCGCGTTGATAGGGTTGGCCAGCACAACCTTTAAGGATTGAGAGCACACCGTCATGAATGCAATTAAGAAGGCAAGAAGGCCGGCTGCAAAGAAGATAAACCAGGGCATTGCGGTGTGGTAAGCAAAACCTTGAAGCCAACCTTTCATAAGGAAAAAGGCAAACGGCGCCGAAGCTATAAAGGCAAGCGCTGTCATCTTCATTAAGTCGCTGGAGAGCAAACCAATAATACCCATCACGCTGGCTCCCAGTACTTTTCGAATACCGATCTCTTTTGTTCTGTGTTGAGCCGTGATCGCAGCCAACCCGAACAATCCAATGATCGTCATAAAAATGGCGATCCCAGTAATGGCGGAGATCAGTTTTGCAATAAGATTCTCGGAGTAGTAGAGTTGATCGACTTCATCACTCAAGAAATGAAATGAAAAAGGACGATGGGGTACGAGTTCTGCCCAGGTAGACTCCAAATAGGCCAATGTGTTTGTAAGGTCTTGTGAGCCCGTTCTAACAAGGATTTCTTGGCCGTAATAACTAGGGAAAACGACCAGGTTTTCAATAGGGACATGCAACGAGGCATAATGAAAGTCCTTCATGACACCCTGAATGCGTACCGGATCGCCATTAAAAACGACCACCTGATTAAGTGCTTCTTGGGGAGCCCACCCAAACTGAGCGCTCTGGGATTCATTAATCAAGACCGGAGATAATGTAGTGCTATCTGCTGATTGATTGTTCGGCTTCGTAGCTTCAACATCGCGTTTTCCGAAAGAGGTGCCAGCAATCAATTCGATCCCTGTTGTCGCGATGAAATCTTCATCAGCAGGCAGGGCCGTAACAAGGAGCGTTTGGTCTCTAGTCATCGACTTTGAAATGTCGTACCCTCCTTCAATATATACGGGCGTCTCATAGGTGAGGCTTACCGATTGGATATCGGGGTTTTGTAGAAGGGTAGACTTGAGAACGTCAATGTCTTGAACTACCTGAAAATCGGCTGGCAAAACAAGCACATGGTCCTTTTGATAACCCAAGGCCCGGTCCTGAATAAATTGGAGCTGATAAAACAGAATGCCTGTACAGATTATCAGGAAAACAGAGATACTGAATTGGGCAACAATCAAAGATTTGCGCAACCAGTTTCCTGATTTTGAGAGCACGAATGTCCCTTTGAGCACCTTGACAGGCTGATAACTAGACATCACACTGGCTGGGTAAATACCGGCCAGTAAACTGATCACAATGCAGAACGAGATAATGACAAAGATTGCGATTGGATTGAACAAAGGCGTCCAGGATAACTCACGCTGTATGAGTGAAGAAAAGGCCGGCAAGGTGGCTGTAGCTACCATGAGCCCGATCAGCAGAGCTAATCCTGTGGTGAAAGCTGCTTCACCTATATACTGCCTGAATAACTGACCTTTCGAGGCTCCAATTACTTTGGAGACGCCAATTTCTTTTGCGCGCGTTGAACTGGTGGCTGTTGTCAGGTTGACGTACGTGATGCTTGCAATGAGCAAGACGATAAGAGCAGAAAAGGCGAGGATAATAATATACCGGATATCCCCGTTTGGAATGAAGTTGCCTTCTACAGAGGAGCGAAGATACACATCCTTGATCGGCTCAAGATTGTACGTTAGATAATCCTCACCAACGGTTCCATGCTCCCCTTCAACCAGCTTCATGTAACCGGGTATCTTGCTTTGGAGGGATTCTATGGCGTTAGGACTGGTCAGCAGTAAATAAGTGGCGTAGTTGGCATTCCACCAGGTGGCTCTTTCAGGGTTAGCATCTCGAAGGCTTGCAAAAGAACTCACAAAATGGGGTTGAAGTTGGGAGGTTGTTGGAGGATCAGCCATGAGGGCTTGAATGAGATACTCTCGGCTGCCAATCTGCAGCATTTTGCCGATAGGGTCTTCATTGCCAAAATACTTTGACGCCATTTTTTGGGTTATAACAACCTCATTTGGGCCTTGAAGAACCTTGTCTGGATTGCCCTGCAGAAGAGGGAACGTGAATATCGAAAAGAAGCTTGGGTCAGCAAAATAGATGTCCGTTTCTTCGTGCACTATGTCCCCGTTTCGCACGATCAAATCATAGCTGATCACCCTGACCGCATCTTCAACCTCCGGGAATTCTCTCTTGAAGGTAGGTCCCACTTTATTGCCCGTGTGCTCACTGGTGTCCAGTTCACCACTGATTTTGTATTCCATTGTGGTTCGGACAATTCGGTCGGCATGCTCATGAAACGCATCGTAGCTGAGCTCATTGTTGAGATAAAGGCCAACCAGCAAGCAGGTAGCGAGGCCAATCCCGAGCCCCCCAATTTTGATGGTTGAGTACAATTTGTTCTTCCACAAGTTGCGGAAGGCGATCTTAAAAAAGTGGCTGTTCATCAGGCAGTGGGCTTATTTGTTGTAGCACAGATGTATGGCCTATTCCAAGGATAATGCCATTGTTTAAATGGCCTAAAAAGAGCAGGAAATGAACGAAATCAGTAATAGAGTTGCATGAACCCTGTCCGGTGGCGATGCAGTGAGTGTTCGTATTCGGACAACACGGTTGAATCAAGATAGATTTGTCTGTGTGTTTCACCCAAACGCATCCACAATCTGTTTGCAGGCTTGCTCTAAGATCGGGAATTCTTTTGCGTAGCAGAAACGGAGATATTGAGGGCCATTGTAATCTTTACTAAAAAACGAGTTGCCAGGTACAGTTGCAACACCTGCCTTTTCCATC
>JAHQVL010000406.1 GCA_019634345.1 Rhodothermaceae bacterium | reverse complement strand
CCTCTCGGTTTAGGCTCACATCCAGGTGCTCCTTCGCCCTGCTCAGCGAACCGCTGGCAAGATAGGTGCGCCCCAACCAGAATCGAGCTTCATCCTCCAATTCCCCGCCAAGGCCAATCACTTCAGCAAACTTCTGCTCAGCGCCTACATAATTCTGAAGATAAAAGTAGGATTTCCCAATGAGTATCAGCGCATCATCAACCCACTTAGAACCCGCATTTTCCCGGAGGACATCCGCGCATTTAATAATGGCATCATTGAAGGTTTGCTGACTGGTAACCCGATCCGGCGTAACAAAAACGGCCATATATCGATTTCGATCAATTTCCGTTTCAGCCGTTCGTTCTATCGCCTCTACGCCGGTTTTGTAGAGCTTCTTCGCATTATAGAACTTATTGTAGTACGCGGTGAAATTATCGTACCGCTTACCGAGAAATGATGTTTTCTTGCAGCCGCTAACGACCATTAGCAAGAGAATTAGATATATACCCCTTCGCAATATCATAGTATGAACGTAATTGCTTGCACGAGTAATGCAGTCGGATGCTGAGAAATAAGAATACTGTAACGGTTTTCTATATTCGTGCTCTCAATTGAGGGTTATACATCGACCTGATTGATGCTTATTCCACCAGGCTAACGTGAACCATATTCGTTCGCCCCCGGGTGGGCAGAGGCATGCCGGCTGTTATTACAATGCGATCGCCGGAAACCACTAATCCATGAGATTTCAACATCTCATGGACCGTCTTAACACCGCGGTCCGTATCTCGTTGAAAAGGAATTGAAAAGCCTTTTGTTCCCCATTGTAATGCCAATTGCTTAACTACTTTGTCATGGTTCGTAAAAGCATATACGGGCATATCAGGGCGGTGCCTAGATATCGAGCGCGCTGTTGTACCAGAACTGGTCAAACAGGCGATCGCTTTCGCATCCACTTGATGGGCCAGCTTACAGGCCATAAAGCTTACCGATTCAGTAAGCGTTTCGGGCAACCACTCGGATTCAGTGCCCAAACGAACCTGCGGATCACTTTTTTCCGCCTCTTTGATGATCTGAGCCATTACTTCTACAACACGCACCGGATGTTTACCAACAGCCGTTTCTCCAGACAGCATTACGGCATCCGTTCCGTCCAGTACTGCATTGGCCACATCGGACGCTTCTGCACGGGTTGGACGGGGGTTTTCGATCATGCTTTCCAGCATCTGAGTAGCGGTTATTACGGGCTTACCTGCCATTCGGCACTTTCGGATAATTTCCTTTTGCGTTCCCGGTACTTGCTGCAATGGCATTTCTATTCCCAGATCGCCACGCGCAACCATTATACCATCGGCTTCTTCCAAGATTTGGTCAAAGTTGTACACAGCCTCTGGCTTTTCAATCTTTGCAATCACACTAACTCGCTTTCCAGAATCGCGAATACGCTGCACAAGATTTGTTACGTCTGATTCATCTCGAACAAAGGACAGAGCAATCAGGTCGACATTCATCTTAAGCCCAAACTCCAGGTCTTCAATATCCTTTTCAGTCAAAGCCGGCGAATTGGTCCGCAAATGGGGTAGATTCACGCCCTTCCGCGATCTCAGAGGCCCTCCAACAACGACCTCAGTAACCACTTCTTTGTCTCTAGCTTCCATGACCTTAAGCTCCAACAACCCATCGTCCAGCAGAATCCGGCCTCCTACCTCTACGTCGAGATGCAAGGACGAATAACTAACATACACGCGCTCGGCGGTCCCATACTCCATCGGCTCAGTAGATAAAATAAGGGGGTGCCCCTCGTGGATTAGGACAGAACCGTTTTCCATCTGGCCTACCCGAATTTTGGGACCCTGTAAATCTTGCAAAATGGCAACGTCTCTACCTAGTTCGCTTGATACACGCCGTACAATATCGATGCGCTCCTCATGCTCATCGTGGCTCCCATGCGAAAAGTTCATGCGCGTGACATCCACACCAGCTTCAATCAAAGCCCGAATCGTCTTTTTGTCCGACGATGCCGGCCCTAATGTGCTTACAATCTTGGTTCTCCGTTGCATATTATTTTATCTTGAGGGAAAAGAAATTCGGTGTAGTACTCACCATGTGATAAAAAGTAACTGCTAAACAATTAAGGGTTTGTTAAGGATGTAAATTCGAAACCCGCTAGAAACTGCCAATTCGCATCTCCGTTGCAAAATTGTCAGGTTAACGCTTTCGCTATGAACGACTTCAGTAGACATCGGCTTCTGTTCCTGGTCATAACGGGCCTCGTCATTCTTCTCCCCTTTCTTGCCTCTTTGCAGTACAAGTGGCTTGGCCAACTCAGTTCGAGTGAATTGGACCGCAAGCAATCCAGTCTGCAAACCAGTGCGCGCCAGTTCGGGCACGCACTCAATAATGAGATCTATCCCGCCCAATGGGCTTTCCGAGTCAGCTTCACGCAGTCACTAGATGAAGTCGCTCGTCAGCTCCGTACCGGATATGCCTCGTGGTCTGCACGAACCTCCAGGCCTGAATTGATAGAATCTATCTACTGGGTTGAATATGCTCCGGACCGATCGATCCAGCTCTTTACATTCGACAGGGGTACCGGGCAACTCCATGCAACCCCGTGGCCTGCCAATCTAGAAGGCTGGCGCACCTACTTTATCGAACGAAGCCGCAGACAACTTGAATATTACAGGCCGGAATACCAGTATGCAGCACAGCATTCTGCCAGTGAAGATACGTTTTTGAGCCTCGGAGCTGAGTTGATGGTGAACAGGCCTGCTATTATCATACCGGTCTCTATCGATTCGGAAATCGCATCCGAAGATCTGCTTGCTAACCTTAATGCTACCAGTTCTGGACGGGCCGGCCATACACTGATTACCCTGAATCATGAGCATCTAGTAGGGTCTTTTTTTCCCGCTTTGTCGGACACTCTCATCTATTCTATTGAGCAGGATGTGGACCTGATGATTGTCAGCAGTATCGACTCCACGCAGGCAATTTATTCTTCTGACCCCGAACTTGATGTCTCGCACTTCAACACCCCCGACGCCAAACAAAACATAGGCAGATTCAGATGGATGCCCTTTACATCGGCATCTCGGCTTGCGTTCGGCTATGCATCCCTCATAGAACGAGACGGGATCATAGCAGACTCTGTCGTTGATCAACTGAATCGCTCCTGGCCATCCACTCCAGCAGACAGCTTCATAGAGAGCGCGGCACAAGTCTTGACGGATTATCCTGCCCAGGCCATCATTCGATTGGTACAGGAGGAGGATTACAAAGGTGCGTTGACGGCTGATCATCTCATGATGGCCCTTAGTAGACTCAGGCTACAAACAGAATCTTCGTCCGGCTCTACCTCCCCAACTACTGAGCAATCAAGTTCAACGGCTGCCTCTCCCCCCTCCCACGCCTGGACGCTCCTGATGCGTCATAAAGAAGGCTCGGTTGAATCGGTGGTACAGGCCAGCCAGCGAAAAAACTTATTCTTAAGTTTTGGCATCTTAGGTATTCTGGGAGTAGGTATCATTCTCATCTTCACCTCCGCACAACGTGCTCGCAATCTAGCCGACCGGCAAATGAATTTTGTCGCCGGCGTATCCCACGAACTTCGCACGCCGCTGGCTGTCATCCTTTCGGCGTCTCAGAACCTGGCTGACGGCGTTGTATCAGAGCCTAAACGGCTTCAAAAATATGGTGAGCTCATCAGCCATGAAGGGCGCCGCCTGACGGATATGATCGAAAATATGCTGGAGCTGGCTGGCGTTCAGTCGGGAAAGAAAAAATACATGCGGGAAGATATTCCTGTAAAAAAGCTCATTGACGAGGCACTGAACACCTGGGATAAAACCATCCAGCAGCAAAATTTTACGGTAGAGGTCAACATAGAGCCTGATCTTCCGTCAATCTATGGCGACCCTCACGCTTTACACACTGCCCTAAGCAACTTGATCAGTAACGCGATCAAGTACAGCAATGGACAACGAAGCATTGAGATATCTGCCAAATGCACCCAGAGATTTACAAGGAAAGAAGTCACTATTGAGGTCACTGACAAAGGAAAAGGCATACCCAAACAAGAGCAGTCAAAGATCTTTGAAGAGTTCTACCGCGGGGCAGCTGCCACTAAAGCCCAGATCCACGGCAATGGCATCGGGCTAAGTCTCGTTAAAAAGACTATGGATGCCCACCAGGGCAGTGTTTCTGTATCCAGTGAATCAAATGAAGGAACTACCTTCACACTCAGATTTCCTATTTGAGTCCTGACCCCGGACTCCGGACTTTAAACGCATGACCAAGAGAATATTGCTCGTTGAGGATGAACCGGGCATTGTTTTGACACTCACCGACCGCCTCACGAACGAAGGATACGACGTTACAACGGAGGAAGAAGGATTAGCAGGCTCGAGACGAGCCCTTCAAGAATCTTTTGACATCATTATTTTGGATATTATGCTCCCCAACAGGAGTGGCCTGGATATCTGTCAGGATATTCGAAAAAATGATATCCACACCCCAGTTCTGATGCTCACTGCTCGCGGCCAGGTGGTAGACAAAGTGGTTGGATTAAAACTGGGTGCTGACGATTACCTAACCAAGCCCTTCGAAGTCCCTGAGCTCCTTGCGCGGATTGAAGCCTTATTACGAAGAGCGACAATGAACGAGCAGTCGGCCGTTCGCACCGATTCTTATCAATTTGGAAATGTGAAAGTGGATTTCCGAAGCGCAGAGGTAGTACGAGATGGAGCCATGCTGGACCTGTCTGCCAAAGAATTCCAACTCCTGCAGTACTTCGTTGAACACAAAGGAGCCACCCTCTCCCGGGATGAACTACTTAACGAGGTATGGGGCTATGATGCTCTCCCTTCTACCCGAACTATTGATGTGCATGTTGCGTGGTTAAGGCAAAAACTAGAGCCCAATCCCCGCCGGCCTCAATATATTCTCACGGTACACGGGTTGGGATACAAGTTTGTCGGATGACTCGCTGCTGATGACGGCTAATGGTGTCGTTCGGAGCTTATCGAGGAATGACAATAAAGAAAACGTCATCGCCCTTTCCCGGACACGAGCAAAGCGACTGACGAAGTAAAAGCAGCGCTGTTCTGGAGGTCTCTTAATGAACAATTATCATCTTATTTCTAAGCAGCCCTACACTCCCATCCTTCCCATTCGTTTTTAGAATGTAAAAGTACATACCGCTAGCCAATCCCGAAGCGTTCCATTGGACCTTATGATGGCCGGCAGCCCGTTCTTCATCCAGCAAAACAGACACCTGGCGCCCAAGCATATCGTATACAGCAATCTGCACCGCGCCTTCGACAGGGTTATCAAACCCAATTGTGGTTGACTGGGTGAAAGGATTCGGGAAATTCTGATCGAGCACTGCTTCTGATGGAGGAGCAACAGCCAGCACAAATTCCTTCACCCCAATTACCTTATTGCCTGACATTATATCGAAACGTAGCAGGGCCCCCTCTCCTATCGGCGCTTCTCTATCCACGGAAAACCCGAATGAGGCTATGGCATCTGTGTCTGATTGTACACCGCTTATTACAATCTCGCCCCTATCCAGATGCAACCATTCAGGCTTCTGACTGGTCACCACCCGAACTGCAGCCATTTCTTCGTCTCCCACGTTCGCCACTTGCAAATCCACCCGATTGCCTTCAGTCGCAAAAGGAATCTGGTATACATTGCCGATCTTGCTCGCCGTCTGACTATACGCGGCATTTGATATAAGCAAAAAGACGACGATGATGATTAAACGTTTTAATGCGTTCATAACATTATGTGAATCAATAATTATTACAGTGCAATCTACCTTCTTCGATGGCCGGCTATGACTCCCTTGTGTGCCATTCTAAAGGAGCGTAGCGACGAAGAATCATTCTAAAACGCGCCCCATGAGGCCTTCTTATTTAGCTTCAATACATTGCAGATACTTCGCTGCTGATGACGGCTAATCTTCAAAAGACTTAAATTGCACACTATTTATGCTACTCCATTCGAACTCGTAAAACGGAAACCGATCGATTCGTGATCTCCACGTTGCCTTCTGGACCCAGCTCGTGACTGGAAACCACTTGCCCGCCGGCAATCTCTTCGACCACAACACGTTCGCCGGCCTGCCCATCCAGTTCAATGACGACAGGATACTGATCGGTTGAAACCTGAATGTCCATTGTTTCTGATGCCCCCTCCACAAGCGTTACCCCATCTGCGAAACGAACATCAAACGAGCCGAGAGGTGGAATGGGAGGCAACGCAAATGAAGACTGAATCGTCTCGGGCAACTGGCTGCCAAAATAGAGGGATCGGCTCCGATTTTGGGCGTCGGAGACGGTTAGAGATTGAAATCCACGTTCTACAGGTTTAAAGGCTGCCATAGATGCAGGATTCTTTTCGGAAGAAGGTGGATTCTCACCCGGACAGCTCAATGACAACGAGGCTTCTTCGTTTAAAAAGACCCAAAAGGCCGTTCCCTGACTGATAAAATCCCCTTCCTGCAAGCCAACATAGCCATTCTCGGGTTGCCACCCGTATATAATGCGGGCGTCAACGGCCGGGTGATTTGCGGTGAGTTCATTAACGGCGTAATCGCAACTGGGGCCTGAAAGGTTATTCCAACCCGCAGGTAGGTCCGGATGTGAGACGGTTGTTGTCTCAACGCCAAGGATTGTTTGGTCGCCGCCCGTTTGCACATCGATCCAATACGCCTCTCCCATGGTCAACGTCTCCACTTGCTCATACCCGGTAGTGGTCCACACCCACGGCATGCCCTCCAGGGTGAGGTCTGAATAGACAGATGCATAATCGTTATCGAGCGGCTCATTAGGCATTCCCACCATGTGCCAACCGGGGGCTGTAATCGAAACGGTATTCTCGATGAGTTGCCCCGATCCAACAGCATCGTTATAGCGAGACGCTACCAATCGCATCACATAATTAAACCCTTCATATCTTGAAAGCAGGTCTTCAATTAAACGGTCATCGTCGAGCCGCTTAAACACGTAGATAATGTCCACAAGTATCGAGTACGCCGCATCAGCATCTCGGCTGATTTCTAATCGCTGTTCCTCAGCAGTACCATCATTTAGCGCTGCCTGATAGCTCGCATTCAGGAGCTCCATATCATCAACAACTTCCCCATACGCGCTCTCCAAAATGGCACGGGCCTCCTCCGATCCAATCGACTCCAACAAACCGATCAGCCGGCCGTACCGCACGCGGAGATCGAAATAGGTATCCAACTCCAGGTCTGAAGGAAAAACGAGCTCGTTATCTATCAGAGCAAGGTAGGCTGTAGCATTATTCTGCAATTCAGCCATCCCCGACCCCACATCTTTGTGGGCATACTTCGGAAGATGCCGCGCACTCAACAACTCCTCCAAATACACTTCCTCCGCCGTCCCCTGTGCGAAAAGAGACGCAGACGGTACGAGGAAAAGCGCTAATAGAAGTGTGCTATATCGCAAGAAATTACTCATTGATTTTCTGTTTCGGGTTTCGGGTTTCGGGTTGGTTTCAGGTTATAACTCGCAACAAACACGAAACCCGAAACCCGAAACCAATCCCTGATAATCATCAGGGATTGCATTAATTCGGTGTCTTTAGGAAACGGCTTCCTTCCGTTGCCGCTTCTGTTTCTTTTGTAATCCGTCGGCTCTTACCGTAGTGGTCGTCATTGCTCAAGGTTCTTCGGGGGAAGAAAATATACTCGGGTGCTGGCTGATCGCCTTGCATGGAATCGGGGACGTGCAGATTGGTAATCATGTGTCCTATTTCATGGGATAAAATCATATCAAGGACACTATCGTCAGACACGTGACGTGGAGACATGATGATGTATGCTGGATCACCTGCGTCAATTTGCCCATCTCCACTGGGGCCCCATTCCTCGGAAACAGCTAATCCTCCATACCCTTGGTTGTTATCACCAACGATAAACACGTGAATGATATCATCAACAATGGCAGAAGCACGTTCCGCTTCGATGAGTGCGAGATCCTCTTCCAGGTCTAGACGTCCATCAATAAAATGGGTGTTGAAGGATGCAGAAGTGCTTACATCTACATCAACCAGCGTAACGGTAATGCAAGCCTGTGCCCAGGCTCGCACCGCTTTATTCCCCCATTCAGCCGTTTCTACACTAGAAATCACAGGCCCCCAACTAGAGCCACTCTTTTGCTCGTTACCTGGCTTTGGTGTTACACCTGCCCGCTCTTCAGGTGGCGTCGAAAAATCGATGTAGGCTTCCGAGGGTACATTGGGATTGGCCAGGTATGCCGCATACGCGTCCTCGAAAGGGATGTCATAGTTCTTCCCTTCCCAATCGAATTCCCCAGCTACACCTGCTACAAAGTCCTGGTTGCTATCGATGAATCCTTCGTCTATATAGGGCTCATCAAAAACATAGGTGAATACGTCAACCTCCTTTATCTCAGATGGATTGCACACAGTAGCCGACTGGGTTTCTTCGAGCCCAGACGAGCCCGCGTAACGAGCTGCAACCTCCCACCCTACGCCTGCCCTATGTGTAGGATCAGTGGCATCATTGTCTTTGACTGTTCCGGCTAGAGGCAACCCCAGATCCTGAGCGTAGGCTTCATAGGCGTCCATGAAGCTGCTCATATTATTATTGGCTTCAAATTGATCATCAAGTAATGGATTTAACGACGGATCCACTTCTCTTGTAACGAGCAGTTGAGGAGCCGAGAGAAAAACACCCGTATCTACATCACTCTCCCCAAGAACCACGATTTGTGGCGCCTCATCGGTAACACCGTCCGGTGTGAGGGTCTCCAACTGAATCGTAATAAAATCCTGCACGGGGTTGCCATCCGGATCTGGTATGTTTGCCTCGGAATCAATGACTTGTACATAAAACCGATCGGGATCGGCAGTGATGAAATTGTCGCCGTCTTCGTTCTTCACAACGGGATTGCCATCGACCAGCGTGAGTGAGCCGTCCGACTCCAATTCATAGGCATTTTCCCAGTGTCCAATCTCCAGAAAATCCGTCGGCTCCAGTTCGTTAGTTGATGGATTCTCTACGAGAAACGAGATATCAGGGCCTCCACCAGTGCCTGAAGAGTATCCGACGTCGATCTTCAGTTCTTCGCGAGGAATGGTGCATTGGAAAAATCCGCCGACCGCTTCAAATCGGCCATTTCCAATAAATTCTACAGACCATTCCTCCCCATTTTCCACGATAAAACTGCTGTCTAAATCAAAGTCGATTACCGCTCCATAAACGGCAAAAGGGGTCTGAAACCGCAAGGTGACTTCATCCCCAGCGACTACGTCCCCAATGGAAAACGTCCCGCTCCTTGTATACGTCTGGCTTGGGAGCACATCCGGGCCGCAGACCACATCATTTTGGACAACGGTGACGCTCCACTGCCGGGCAAATACAATGTCGGAGAGGACTTCTTCTTCATTGACGAATACGTTTAGCTCGACGAATTCTGCGATGTCTGTAAACAGCTCAAGACCAGCCCGAAATGCAGAGACCAGATCCACCTCCAACGTACCGTCCCGTGGTGCAACAAACCCAATCCCTGTAATATCCTGATTCGATGAAGCGTCTGTCTTCGCCAGATCCACTTCAACCCGTTCCTTGATAACGACCTGGGCATGAAGGACAGGGACTAAAAAAAAGCTATATAATAGCACAGCAAGAGGTATACAAACCGTTTGCTTCCAATTCATGGTGTAAATGCGTAAAGCGGGGGAGGTGATTAGCTACGATCACATAAATTCTGACGAATTGATGTGATCGGTTTCGTGTTTCGGGTTAAAAAGCGTCTATTTGACCTAAAAACAACCCGAAACATGAACCCCAAAACCAACCGAATACATCGTCAGGATTTATTTGGTTGTATGCTATAAAAGGCAGTTATGCATTCGTCACGATTTATAACAGGAGCAGATATGAAATAATTTGATAACCTGCGCCACAACTTGCTTTCGAGGTTTCATTGGATCTGTCATCGTGTATCAGACATCGCATTCAAGGCTTCCTGGAGTATCATGTTGTGCGCCTTATAGTGTTTTCGAGGTAGCATTGGATCTGTCATCGTGTATCAGGCATCGCATTCGATGCTTCCTGGAGTATGATGTTGTGCGCCTTATAGTGCTTTCGAGGTAGCATTGGATGTGTCATTGTGTATCAGACATCGCATTCGAAGTTACCTTGACGGTGTTCTTGTGCGCCTTAGAGTGCATTCGAGGTTTCCTTGAATGTGTCATCGTGTATCAGACATCGCATCCGAAGTTACCTTG
>JAHQVL010000048.1 GCA_019634345.1 Rhodothermaceae bacterium | reverse complement strand
CAATCCGAGCGACTAAACGAAGAAATGATTACGGCACAACATGCGGCGGACGTTGCAACGAAGGAAGCCCAGAAGTCCGAAGAAATCGTGGGTATCTTGATCAGCTTATTCGAGTCAGTCAATCCTACGAATGTGCCTGGGGGCGATACTGTACGTGTTAGCAATTTCCTGGAAATCAATGAAAAAAACATACTCAAGAATTTAGACGATCGTCCAGAAGTCCAGGCGCGCATGAAACACGTCATAGGCGAGATGTATTTCGCACAGGGAGATTACGGAAAAGCACAGGCCTTGATAGAGAACGGACTGGCCCAACAAGTCGACCTGAAAGGAACCTACGATAAATATGCTGCCGAGATTCTCACTGACCTGGCGATGGTACACTATGAACTGGGCCGGCGCGACTCTACGATTTCCATGCTTCGAACGGCACTTCATCGCTTCGAGCGATCGGGCAATAAGGCCGCCAAAGAACGGGCATACACCCTGCTTACGCTGGCCCCCCTATTGCCCGATGGGCAGTATAAGGAACAGGCTGCAATGCTCGAGGAAGCCAATGCACTTCTTGATGAATTAGAGGAACCTGATGCTATGATGCGCGCGAGTGCAGCCAATCAGTTGGGTGTATTCTACTACAGCCAGAGCGAATACGCGAAGTCGCTTGAACCCTTCGAAAAAACGAGAACCTTTCTCGAACGTGCCGTTGGAAAGGAGCATCCCTACTACCTGGTCACGACCGGCAACCTGGCTGGTATTTATAAGCTACTGGACCGCCTGGATGAAGCAAAAAGCCTTCACCTAGAGGTCTTGGAAGCACGTAGAAACCTGCCCGTGAACAATAGCACTAACGTGGGCATTGCCTGGACGTTAAGCCAGCTCGGTGGGGTGAGTTTAATGCAAGGTAATCACGGGGCATCTGAAGCGAATCACAAAGAGGCATACGAACTCATCAAGACCGCCCGTGGTGAAGACCATCCAGATATCTCAGACTACGCACTTCCCTATGCCGACGTACTCATCGCTCAAAAAAAATATGATCAGGCATCGGAGTTGATCGAGCACGTTCTTCGGACGCAAGAAACCCATTTTGGTGATCAATCCGCTGAATATGCCTGGGCATTGTATAAAAAATCGTATCTCTCCGTGAGCCAGGGCCTGTTGGATAAGGCGCTCCAAAACCTCAATCAGTCGATCACTATTTGGGTATCCATATACCCCGACGGTCAGAATGGATCGCTCATAGAGGCTCAATTTGCTCGTAGTGTCATTAACCTCAAACTAGGTCGTATAGAGCAAGCGCACGAAGTATTGGCCGATGTGCTTGCGTATAAAGAAAAAAACGACCAGGCAAACCCCACTGCCATTGCCGTAGCAAAGTTATGGACGGGTGTGGCGTTGAGCCAGCTAGGCCGGCACGGAGAAGCTGGCCCGCTTCTAGAAGCAGGCCGGCCTTTATTGGATCGTCCTTTCTTTATCGATGAGGAGGACGTACCCCTGATTCGGGAGGCAATGAAAAAGAGCACCGGACGCGGGTATTGATGAGCACGCGATGTCCGGTTTTGTGTCGATTTCCTGAAAGGATAGATACAAGCCGCCGACTTCTAACTCATCAATCAAAACCCATGAAATTATTTGCGACTAGACACATCAGCTCTATAGGCTACCTCATTTTGCTGACACTGCTTACCCACTGGCCTGCATCAGGGCAAGTTACACTCATCGGTGACCTGTGCCCAGGCATCCAGAGTTCTCTATCTAATTTTGATAATGCAGTGATGGTGGAAGACTATCTCTACTTTGCTGCGGATGATTGCGTAAACGGAGAAGAATTATGGAGAACCGATGGCACCCCCGGCGGGACTGAGATGGTCGCTGACATTTATGAAGGGAGTCGTAGCTCCAAACCTCGTTCAATAACGAACATAGATGGGATCCTTTTCTTTTCCGCTAATGATGGAAAATATGGAAAAGAACTCTGGACGTTTGACCCCGGTTCAGGAAAAGCAGAGATCGTCACCGATATATATAACGGATCAATCGGTAGCTCACCAAGCCGATTAATCCAGTTTCAAGATGTACTCTTCTTCTTCGCCTGGAGCCCTTCTTTTGGCAGTGAGCTATGGCGAAGTGACGGTACCGAGCAAGGAACGGTGATGGTAAAAGACATTAGACCAGGTCCCTATTCAACCGGGGACTTTGAGATGATCGTGGTTAATGACTTGCTGTTTTTCTGGGGAAGTGATGGCGTCCATGGAGGCGAATTGTGGCGCAGCGATGGGACAGAAAATGGTACCGAAATGGTGAGAGATATTAGACCAGGTAGCCAAGGTTCGATAGACTCAGGGCCACTATTTGTGACGTATGGCATTCCGATCTCTGAAGCCTATAAGTTTACCAAGGTTAAGGATAAAGTTTTCTTTTTTGCTAACGATGGTACTTCTGGGGCCGAACTTTGGACCAGCGATGGGACCAAGGCAGGCACCTTTCTCGTGAAGGACATAAACCCTGGATTCGCCGGCTCCTATCCTACACACCTTGTTTACACGGGAGATCATCTCCTTTTTGCTGCTACGGATGCCACTACAGGAAGAGAGCTTTGGATGATCAATGCCGACTCCTTCGACGAAACATTGTTCGACATCAACCCGGGCACCCCTGATTCTTCACCACTCCAGATTACACATGTCAAAGACGGCCTTGTGTTTTTCTCCGCCGACGACGGGACCAACGGCAGAGAATTATGGGCAATTAACGGAAAGGATGACCCTGTCCTTGTTGATGACATTAACAGAGGAGGCGCTGATAGCTCACCCAATTCTTTCTTCTACGACTACAGACCCAATAATTCTTCGAACGAAGGGATGCTTCTCTTTACTGCAAACAATGGTTTATCCGGTTTTGAATTATGGGCTAGCAACCTCAATCCTCCGTTCGAAACTGAAATGGTCCACGAATTTACTGCTGGCAATGTCGGTGGTTCATCTATGCAATTTGCAAAGGTTGGTTCTCACCTCGTATTCGCACATTTTCTAGGGGGTTATGGCCGTGAATTGTGGCGGCTGGATGTAGGAAACCCCGGCAATCCTTTCATCAGGTATAACGATGAAGATATTGAACGTGACATTGCCTCTCCGGATGAAGTACCAACGGCCTTCACACTTTCCCAGAACTACCCAAACCCTTTCAACCCCAGTACAGTGATCCATTTCACCCTACCCGAAGCGGCTCACGTGCGCCTGAGCGTTTACGACATGCTGGGCCGTGAAGTGCACACACTGGTGGATGGAAATCTCTCGGCAGGGCAGCACCAGGCGATGTTGAGAGCCGATGATCTGCCCAGTGGCACCTACCTCTATAGGATGGAAACAGTCGGGTTTACATCAACTAGACTGATGCATCTAACCAAGTGACCTCTGTCAATCTATGGGAGTCCCTTTCGATGAAAGGGACTCTTTTTTCATTGCTCGCACCGAAAGATTATTCTTACCAATGTAGACCTCCGCTTAGACAGGCTATCTACGTTAACGAGGCACCCAGTTCAAGCATATTCAACAGACCGTTGGCCTTGTTGAGCAGTTCTTTGCGATGAGACAAGCCATTAAAGCCGCCATTAATTCGCTTCGTCAACTTCGACACATCATCCTGGTCGGCAATGTCGTTCAGGTTGTTTGTGTCCCAATAGAATACCGCAGAATGCACCGCATACTCGCTCGACACCAGGTCTGGATCATCTATAATCCTGTCATCACCAACCCATTCAGCAAATGCCCGGTAGTTATTTTTACCAGTAAGCTGGATCAGCCCTCGGCCGCGATACTTCCAGCCGTCTCCGCTCTCTTCGGGCCCGTTCCCCATCCGGTTAGCATACACCTTGTTTGCAATTTTTTCTGGCTTACGGGCATATTCTTGTGCTTGCTCATCCGTTTTGAAGTGCCTTCCAAAAACACTCCGCAACGCCTTGGCGGAGTAATTCAGGTTCTCCATGTCAAAACGCATCAAACCTGACTCGTGCAAGACTTGTGAGAAAAAATGCGCCAGGCGCACCTTTGAATCTGAGATTCCGAACTTGGGTAATGTTTTTTCAAGGTCATCAATGTACTGCTCAGCATCATCACTGGACACACCCATCTCCTTGAGCATCTCAACATGCGTTTTCATTATACCTACCGGGGGATTGTTCGACGTACTTCGTGTTTAAACTTAAGGAAACAGCAACATATTTCCAGCAAGCGTAACCACTCCACCGGGACGATGCGGGGACGATACCTCTGTAGAATCTGGCATGCCCAACAATGCACCACCGGCCCCCACCCGTTGCCAGATGAAATGGGATCCCGATTTCCAGGCTACAACGGTGCTTCCATCACCGTCCCGGAGTGCAACGGGATACTTTCCCCGATCAGTGACCTTGATCTCTCCATGATGTACGGAAGGCATGTTAATATCAACCTCACCGATAAACACCTCGCCCTCCGTTTCCCAGCCGGCCAGAATGGTCTCTTCATTATCTGTCAAAAAGCTCCCTGTCATTGGGCACCCATCGATGGGCCAGGGCGTCTGGCTGAGTTTGGTCTGGGTAAAAATGGACGCCCCCTTTGCCTGGGTAGCAAGGTGCATGTCCCGAATATTGTCCTCCTTGTCCCGGTAGAGGATGAACAGCGTGCCATCGTCACTGTACAGCGCGCGAGATCCACAACACTCACATTGGTCAACGGGCATCGCTTCAGCGGGCGTGAATGAATCTCCGCCATCCATTGACGTGCTGATGTACAACGAGTCTGCCATCCATACGATGGTAACCTCACCCTGCCCATTCGCTGCTACCGCGAAGTTTTCGCCAGGACGATGGGTGAGATTACGGCTCGATTCAAAAGCCGTTGTACCCGGAAGCAACCGCGCATACATCACGCCCCATTCTTCAGAGGGCCGCCGCTGTTGATGAGCAGCGTTGTCCCACACCACATGGATCGCCCCATGCTCGCCAATCGCAATATCTGGGCCCGCATACCGGCCCCCGAACGCGAACCCATCCTCCTTATTCACTCGCAGAGGGTCACTGAACGACTGCCCTTCATCCGTCGACGTCACATAATAGACATCCCCATCGGCGATGTACGCCAGATGCACCACCCCATTCGCGTCCACCTCCGCATCAGGCACCATGCCCCCATCAGGAAGAGCAATCACGTGGACTGATCCAGGCTGAGCACGTTGCTCCTGGCATCCGAGCAAACTCAATACAAAAAACAGGAGAACTAAATAACGAGAACGAGTGCACATCATCTTTTATACGGTTAACAATTTCCAGAACTGCCTCAATGTCACCATTGATATCGACGCAATAAAATTGACGTGCGATGATGCAAATCGACAACTCCTTGCGCTAATAAGGTCAGGTAGTCATAAACGCTGCTTCAATGCGAGACAGCAGACACCCTTTATCAAACATACCATCAAACACGATCAATAAACAATCATGAAATCAACTATATATATTTTCATTTTTTTTCTATTAACAAGCCTGTTAACCCCTGCGTGTACAGAGGATCTCACAGGACCAGATCAAGAAGCACTCCTTGAAGTGTCATCGAGCAATACGTCAGGCGAAGCCATGGCTGATCTGAGTCTACGCATAGACGTAGATCCGTATCTGTACAGCAGGAGAGATTCACTCCTCTACTTTAAGGCAACGACCTATCTCAACAACGAGGGGCCGTACGACGCATCAGAGATTCAGGCAGCCTTTTCGTCGGACATTTCTTGCCAGGTTGCACGCGCAGACAACACGAGTGACGAGGACGACGATGGTGTCCCAAATACAGTCATCTGGGACATTGACACGGCAGGTGTCGCCCAAGCAGGCATCGCATTAGAGACGGAATGCTTTATAAACGCCCTCGACCCCGTCGAGGTTAGTGCGGAAGTGATTCGCTCAGCGCAGCTTGACCCCGACTCTACACCGGGCAATGGCCGGACTGAAGAGGATGACATGGTGAGTCTACGGCTCGATCTGACAAGCATGCCGTGTGGAGATGCTGGCTGCAATGGGAATGTGTATGAGCATGTGATCGGGCATGAGATCGGGCACGATGTAGGACCTTGATCTATGATTGGCACCTATGCTCTTAGGTGCATCCAGTTATT
>JAHQVL010000405.1 GCA_019634345.1 Rhodothermaceae bacterium | reverse complement strand
GCTCTCTGCATCAAGTACCCGGTACGAATCACATCAGCTTTTTTCTTAATGAGTCGGAATCCCATTGGCAGATACGCAGCCTGGATCCATCAAGCGGGACAGTGCAATACATCGCCCCTACCCTGCCCGGCAGAGAGGACTATGCCTGGATGCCTAACGGCACTCTCCTCATGGCTGATGGCTCTATTCTATATCAATTTAAACCCAGGCCATCATGGGACCCGGTAAGTGGAGATGATCAACCAGAGTGGGTCCCTTTGTATGACTTCTCTTCGCATGGCATCTCGAATATCACTCGACTGTCCATAAGCCCCAAAGGAAATAAGCTGGCCTTCGTGGCTGACAGGCAGTAGATAGTCAGCATGATGTTGATGGATATGCCTCCCGGTCGTCCCGTACTTGATACGGGATCCATGCAACGTACAGATATAATGAATCGGTTATTATTCCACTCAATCCTTGCATGGATCCCTGGTCGGAGCCAGGGAAGACCGGATAAATAAGTGCTCACTCTCTGCACTATCTTATGCATAGATCTTTATTAATCAAAGGTATATGTCACTTGTCCTTGACGCCAATCTGGTCGGAGCCAGGGACGACCGATAAGAGCACTCACCAAAAGTGGATTGGCTGACTAGTAGCTCGAAACTACCGTTTCTTCTTTTCTATACAGGTTTACTAAAGGAAACAAATCAAGCTTTCCTCAGAGCTAAGTGCCTGACGGCAAATTTTAATCACGAGGCCATCTAAACTTAATAAAAATAGGCTCGTAGAAGAACGGTTCGTTTGTGTATTCTTATTGAAATGGATGCGAATTTGCTATATTTAAGTATATTGTTATTACAGATATTATCTGCCGTGCATTCGATATATCTATAAAACGTAAAGCAGTGCATTCCTAACCCATGAATAAGAAGTATGAGCACATTCATGTACCGGGTCAAAAATTTTCGTTGATGGATTCGCTGATCCCTTATCGAAAGAACATTCAAGCAAAAATCGATAGCACGGATTACCGCAGGAATGTATTCATTATGATCAAATTCCGAGAGCATAATAGATTGCTCAGGAAGTTTATTATTAGCACCCTTAAAGAAAAAGGATTTCACGGCATCATTGCCGACATGCCAAATTGGCGCCTCACCAAAGACAATGTAATCAACCCTATTGCTGTCTTGTATTGCTGCAAATACGGCATTGCAATATTCGACAAACCTGAAGACAGTCAAATTTATAATCCAAACGTTGCCTACGAACTAGGCATCATGCATTACCAGCACAAGAATTGCTTAATCCTGATTCGAGACGAAATAAAACAGAAAAAGCCTTTTGACCTGCTCAGCCGTTTACATGAGACCTACACGGACAACCTTGAGATCGAACACCACATTAAACAATGGATTGATGGCGTTTTGTCCATGGAACGGGTGATGACAAAGCGGTCTGAGAGAAAAGTCGTTGTGGCCGTCGTCCGAAAGAAAAACAACAAATATTTATTAACCCGCCGTAAAGAAAAAGAAGGAAATTTAGAGTGGGCTTTTCCAGCCAAGAATATGTCTGTTAGCACAGACGCAAGAAAAGCGTTACCTACCGAATGCTTTATTGAAACGGGCATTACGCCACGGATGAAAGAAAAAATTGGTGAACGCATTCACCCAGATACAAATAGACTTATAGAATACTGGTTGTGTGATTATGAGTCGGGCAGAAAAAAGGTTAATGACCCGGCAGAGATTGAAGAGGTCGAATGGGTATCTGGCAGAAAAGCTCAAGAACTCATTACTTCCGACATTTATGAACCGGTATTGAGGATCTTAAATGGCAGAAATTGATCACTCTATCCCGTTAGAAGGGACAGAGGTTTCTGTTGGGATCGTTGAAAAGGGCAGCAAAATCCTTTTGGTCCAACGGAAATACAAAGAGCATCACGTACTTAACTGGCAGTTTCCTGCCGGCAAGATCAAGGCCTCAGAAACCCCTGAGAATGCAGCCGAGCGGGAGGTCTATGAAGAAACCGGTGTAAAATGCACCGCTGAACGCGTGTTGGGCCACCGTACACATCCCATCACGGGTGTTCGGATCCATTACGTTGTTTGTGAACACAACGCAGGGAATGGCTCCGTGCGGGACCATAGCGAGATCAAAAACCTGGCCTGGGTTCACCCAAGAGATTTAAAGGCCTATATACCGGATTATATGTACTCTGGGGTTTTGAAACACTTCGATTTGGCGACTTAAGTGCAACCAAATAAACACTGACGGTTTATTTGGTTGGTTCCGGGTTTCGTGTTTCGCGTTCCGGGTTGAAAAGCGGCCAGTTGACCACAAAAACAGCCTGGAACGCAAAACCAATCAAGTGAATCCATCAAGATTCATTGATTGGACGTAGTCACCTCTATGTATCATCTCTACCTATAACTGTCATAGGAAGAATCGATTTCTAATTCGACACCCCAAACCCTATACTAAAAACTTATCACCAAAATCAATTCGTGAGCACGAAAGAAGAAACCATTATGCAAACAAACGGCAAGGGTAAATGCCCATTTAATCACGCCGCAGGAAGCGGTACGTCAAACCGCGACTGGTGGCCCAATCAGTTAAAGCTGGACATCTTGCACCAGCACTCCACGAAGTCTAACCCAATGGATGCGGACTTCGATTATGCAGCAGCATTCAACAACCTGGACCTGGCTGCTGTAAAGAAGGACCTGAACGATTTGATGACGGACTCCCAAGACTGGTGGCCGGCCGACTTTGGGCACTACGGTCCCCTATTCATTCGTATGGCCTGGCATAGTGCAGGTACGTATCGTACCGGTGATGGCCGTGGTGGAGGCGGTACTGGTGCTCAGCGTTTTGCTCCTCTAAACAGCTGGCCCGATAATGCCAATCTCGACAAAGCACGCCGGCTGCTATGGCCCATCAAGCAGAAATACGGCCAGACCATCTCCTGGGCAGACTTAATGATTCTCGCAGGAAACGTTGCCCTCGAATCTATGGGATTTAAAACCTTTGGGTTTGCAGGCGGACGAGCAGATATTTGGGAGCCAGAGAGAGACATTTATTGGGGTGCCGAAGGCGAGTGGCTTGAAGACAAACGCTACACAGGAGACAGAGACCTTGAAAACCCGCTCGCAGCGGTACAAATGGGATTGATCTACGTAAATCCGGAAGGCCCAAATGGCAACCCGGATCCGGTAGCCGCTGCACACGATATCCGTGAGACCTTCGCCCGCATGGCGATGAATGACGAAGAAACCGTTGCGTTGATTGCCGGCGGACACTCCTTCGGCAAAACACACGGCGCTGCCAGTGAAGACCATGTAGGTCCCGAACCCGAAGGCGCTGGCATTACAGAACAAGGACTGGGATGGACAAACAGCTACGGTACAGGAACGGGCGCAGACACCATTACCGGTGGCCCAGAAGTAACATGGACCACTACACCCACTACCTGGAGCAATAACTTCTTTGAAAATCTCTTTGGCTACGAGTGGGAGCTTACGACAAGTCCAGCAGGAGCGAAGCAGTGGGTAGCAAAGGACGCCGATGCCTCAATCCCAGATGCACATGATGCGTCAAAGAAACACCGGCCAACCATGCTCACAACTGACTTGTCTCTTCGATTCGACCCGGCTTACGAAAAAATCTCTCGGCGATTCTACGAAAATCCGGATGAATTTGCGGATGCCTTTGCTCGCGCATGGTTCAAGCTGACACACCGTGATATGGGTCCTAAGGCTCGTTATCTCGGCCCTGAAGTACCTGAAGAAGACCTGATCTGGCAAGATCCGATTCCAGCTGTAAATCACCCATTGGTTGATGCAAGCGACGTCGCCTCAATCAAAGCAAACATCCTTGCCTCTGGTCTATCCGTCTCCGAACTGGTTTCAACGGCATGGGCTTCTGCATCTACCTACCGTGGATCGGATATGCGCGGCGGAGCAAACGGAGCGCGTGTTCGCCTTTCGCCTCAGAAAGACTGGGAAGTCAACAAGCCTTCTCAGCTGGCAAAAGTACTTCAGACGCTAGAAAGCATTCAGAGTGAGTTTAACAATACGCAGTCTGGCAGCAAGAACGTGTCGCTCGCTGACGTGATCGTTCTCGCCGGTTGTGCAGGTGTTGAACAAGCAGCCAAGAATGCAGGGTACTCTGTAACTGTACCGTTCACACCCGGACGTATGGATGCAAGCCAGGAGCAAACAGACGTAGCTTCTTTTGCACTGCTTGAGCCCGTCGCTGACGGCTTCCGCAACTACCAGAAAACAACGTACGCCGTATCGGCTGAGGAATTGCTGCTCGACAAAGCACAGCTCATGACGCTGACAGCTCCTGAGCTAACCGCTCTTGTAGGCGGAATGCGGGTCATGAACACGAATGCGAATGGCTCCAGCCACGGTGTCTTCACAGATCGCCCAGGATCGCTTACCAATGACTTCTTCGTTAACCTGCTCGACATGGGTACGGCTTGGACGGCAGTGTCCAAAGACGAAGAAGAGTTCAAAGGACGCGACCGCAACACGGGACAGGTGAAATGGACCGCAACACGCGTTGACCTCGTATTCGGCTCTAACTCCCAGCTAAGAGCCATCGCCGAAGTCTACGGCTCCTCCGACTCAGAAGAGAAGTTCGTAAACGACTTTGTGTCCGCGTGGGCCAAAGTGATGGATTTGGATCGGTTTGATTTAAACTGATATCTCTGATTCCGACATTTGGCAAATAAGAAAGGCCGGGCTTCAGCTCGGCCTTTCTTTGTTTAACGTTTCATGTTTCACGTTCCAAGTTTTTTATGGCCAGCACAACATTAAACATTAAACTTTAAACCACCCTCAGTACCCCGACGAACGCGCTATGCCCGACAAATCATCGTCTTGAAGGCTATCCAACCAGAACCGTAGTTTGTCTTTTACCTGGCTTACGCCCATGGCGACTCGGACATTCCATTGCTTTCGTTCTTCTTCTAAGTTCAAAGACTCATTTCTCAAGGAACGAATGCCGGCAACGATGGACTCTGCGTCATTATCTACCAATGTGGCCCAACGGCCAAATAATTTTTCGGACAGTTTAGAGCGTGTTGCAATAAGGGGCGTATTTGATGACAGTGCCTCACAAGCCCCAGACTGTTGTGTCGCCTCCATGGTTGTAAGTGCGATCGCTGCTGTGCTGGAGCATAACAGGATGTGATACATATCTGGACTCAGATACCCGGTGAGCCTCACATTGGGACATGACTCAAGTTGAGCGCGCTGGTATTCGGTAAGCCGAAAGGGATCCGCAGTGATGACAAACGTTATTTCCGGAGCTTGCTGTATCGTTCTAATAATTGCATCTACTGGCTCGTCTTCGTCAAACGAGCAGAGGAAGAGAATCTGATTGCTCTTTCGTATGACGCGCGAACCGATATAACGAACCGGATCCGGCACGACGTAATAAGGCGTGTCTGGATACATACCCTTGAACAAAGGCAAGAACTCTTCATTATGCACCATCACCCCTTGCGCCCTGTTCATGACCAGGGAAAATAGAGGGAGTTTGTGCCAATAGGACTGATACAGACCATTATAACTATCCAACATATAGGGAATCCTGAGCAATAGCGCCGGCAACGCCGCAAAATGCGGTGGCGCCTGAACGATGCAGTAGTCTGGCCTGTATTTAATCAAGAAAAAGATCGACACAAACATCTTATAGATATAATCGAGCGGTCTTAATTGTTTATGCCTAAATAGATGGGGTATATAGTTAACTTTCGCATTGAAAAGGGGTGCCAATACTTCAACCCTACGCTGATAGCCTTTCCAGACGATAAATACACACCGCTTGGGAGGTGTCGTTTGATTTCTCATGCTGGTGATTTGCTGACTAGGATTATACAAACAGATAATAGCTTATCTGTTTGGTTTCGGGTTTCGCGTTTCGGGTTCGTTTCGAGTTAACAGATGGAAAACAAGCAACAAACTCGGAACGCGAAACACGAAACCCGAAACCAATCAAATGAATCGTTTAGGATTCATTTGATTGCACTTTTCCCTTACTATTTCTATGCCAGAATTCCTTAGATTAAAGCAAAACGGATTAATCATAACCCACTATGCCTAATTACAACATCAAAGCAAAACAGGATATGACCTATGACGCGATTGTCGTAGGATCTGGAATCAGTGGAGGATGGGCGGCCAAGGAATTGTGCGAGGCGGGACTCAAAACGTTGATCTTAGAGCGAGGCCGGCTCATTGACCCTGCCCAGGACTTCCCAAACATGTATAAAGAGTCCTGGGACTTTGACATGCATGGGAGCCTCACGCCAGAGGATCGCCAGAAACATTACAAAGGGATTCGAACGGGATTTATAGGCGAATCGAGTAAGCACTTTTATGCAAATGACGAGGAGAATCCTTATACCGAGGTCAAGCCTTTTCTCTGGGTGCGCGCTCATCAAATGGGCGGCCGGTCGCAATTATGGGGCAGGCAATCCTACCGATGGAGCGAAATAGACTTTGAAGCAAATGCTGTAGATGGGCATGGTGTGGACTGGCCTATCCGATACAAGGACTTGGAGCCCTGGTATACCTATGTAGAGAAATTCGCCGGGATTAGTGGAGAAGCCCTGGGCCTGCCCCAGTTGCCGGACAGCCACTTCCTCCCTCCGATGGAATTAAACTGTGTGGAGAAGGACATCAAGGAGCGTATCGAAAGGGAATATCCGGGCCGGCACATGATAATCGGACGTGTTGCCCATCTTACAGAAGCCATCAATGGAAGGGGGCAATGCCAGTACCGCAATAAATGCGGTGATGGCTGTCCATATAGGGCTTATTTCAGCAGTGTAAACGCTACCCTTCCCGCAGCCGAAGCAACGGGCAATCTTACGATACGCCCCTACTCGATCGCTCATTCCGTGATGTATGACGAAGCCACAGGTAAAGCAAGTGGTGTTCGCCTGATCGACGCAGAGACCGGTGAGATGATGGAGTATTTCTCGCGCGTCATTTTCCTGAATGCATCCACACTGAGTTCTACCCGCATTCTTATGAACTCCACCTCAAACCGATTCCCTAACGGCATGGGGAACGACAGTGGTGAACTTGGTCACAATCTGATGGACCATACCTACCGCATTGGTGCAATGGGTATCTTTGACGGGCATGCAGATAAGTACTACAAGGGCAGGCGGCCAAACGGCATCTATATCCCACGGTACTGGAATATCAGTGAACAAACCAGGTCGGATAAGTTCGTTAGAGGATTTGGCTTCCAGGGCGGCGCCTACCGCAAAGGTTGGGGGCGCGGTGCCAACGTAGAAAGCTTTGGCGCTGAATTCAAAGACTCCCTAATACATGACCCGGGGCCATGGGAGTTCTTTATCACTGGATTTGCAGAGTGCCTCCCCTACCATGACAACAAGGTCACCCTCGATACAGACAACCTCGATAAGTGGGGACAACCTACACTGGCTATCGATTGTGATTGGAAGGAAAACGAGTTGGCACTGAACGAGCAAATACAGGAAGATGCTGTCGAGATGCTAGAGAAAGTGGGCCTAACAGATATCGTAGGTTTTGACAACAAGCACGAACCAGGTTTCGGCATCCACG
Source organism: Rhodothermaceae bacterium (assembly GCA_019634345.1). Classification (GTDB taxonomy): domain Bacteria; phylum Bacteroidota; class Rhodothermia; order Rhodothermales; family JAHQVL01; genus JAHQVL01. The sequence goes on along the minus strand of JAHQVL010000405.1, from coordinate 5,379 downwards.
AGATGGGAACGGCGCGTATGGGCCGCGACCCCCGAACGTCGGTCCTGAACGGCACCAACCAGATTCATGCGGTTCCTAATGTGTTTGTCACCGACGGTGCCTGCATGACGTCAAACTCGTGCGTCAACCCCTCCCTCACCTACATGGCCCTCACAGCTCGCGCTGCCGACCATGCCATCTCTGAGCTCAAAAAACAAAACTTGTAAGACCATGAATCGAAGAGAAGCGCTAAAAAAGACCGTTTTCCTTGGAGGTACTGCTCTCGCGTCAACCTCCATGCTTACCTTGTTGCAATCCTGCCAGCAGCAATCCCGCCTGGACTGGCAGCCTCTTTTCCTCAGCGTGGACCACGCCCAGTTGGTTTCGTCCCTGGTTGATACAATCCTACCAACAACAGATACCCCAGGTGGGCTGGATGTTAAGCTGGATATGTTTATCGACTTGATTTATGCGAAGTCATTGGATGAAAATGCCCAGCAGCAGCAGGTCCAGGAGTTGGATGCGTTTAATCAAAAGTGCACCGATCAATTCGGGTCGGCCTTTCATCAGCTCGATGCGGACCAGAAGAAGACGATTCTTATGGCTGAGGAATCCAAATCACCAAAGTTCAATGGCGGCGTATGGGGCACAGCAGTCGGTGAACAAGAGCCGGTTGGTTTCTATCGCTCATTAAAATCGTTGATGCTCTGGGGATATTTCACGTCCGAGGCCATTGGAAAGGACGTGCTGAATTACGATCCTATTCCCGGTGAGTATAAAGGGTGTGTGCCTTTGTCAGAAGTCGGGAAGGTGTGGAGTTTGTAATTCCGCGTCGTTACTGTATGATTTTTGCGCTTTAGTACAGTAGCATAAATCAATCGGTTCATACTCATGGTAAACGGAAAGCAGCTCAGAAAAGCCGGCTGGCCGCAGGGGCCTTGCATTGGCAAGGCCATTGCGCTATCGCAGCAGCTCAAGAAGAGGAAGAAAAAGGCGCAGGTCTGGGATGTATTAAATGCCATTCTTGCAGATCCTGACAACATTAGTGAAGGTCATGAGGGATATGACGTAGCTCAAAGCCTGATCGAGATGCGCGACAGAGAACCCGTTGCACTCAGGCAAGAGCCCCTGCACTATGACGTTTGGGGGCGTGAACTCATTCCGGAGAATACGTTTACCCAGATGAACCAGGCCATGCAACTGGAGCCTGTTGTAGGTGGCGCGTTGATGCCGGATGCGCATCATGGGTATGGTATTCCAATCGGGGGTGTTGTCGCCATGGAAAACGCGGTTGCTCCTTACATGGTCGGCGTAGATATCGCGTGCAGGATGATGATGTCCATTTATCCAAACATGGAGTTCATTTCCCGAAACAACGAGAGAGAGCAGCTTCGCAGAGCAATGCGCTCAGAAACCCGATTTGGCCTAAACGCCGGATTTGACGGAAAAGACAGGCGGGATAGCTGGTTACTGGATGATCATAGATGGAATGCCACCCCTGTACTCCGCTCCTTGCAAAGCAAAGCGGTGAGGCAAATGGGCAGTTCAGGCGGCGGCAATCACTTTGTGGATGCAGGTATATTGACGATTGAGGAAGCGTCCAAACTCGGATTGCAACCAGGAACGTACTTCGCCATCATGTCACACTCGGGAAGCCGAGGTGTGGGGGCGACCATTGCCAATCACTATTCTAGACTAGCCATGGAAGGCTTGAACCTCCCACGGTCTCACAGGCATCTTGCCTGGCTGGATCTAGACTCAGAATTAGGGCAAGAATACTGGTTATCGATGCAATTGGCCGGCGATTTTGCCTCTGAGTGCCACCACGCCATTCACCGAACTCTCGGTAAGGAGCTAGGGATCGAGTCGCTCGTTGAGGTTGAAAACCATCACAATTTTGCCTGGAAGGAAACCTGGCAAGGCAAGGAGGTCATCGTGCATCGCAAAGGGGCCACGCCGGCTCACCAGGGAGCCTTGGGCGTTGTCCCTGGCAGCCAGGGACACGAATCGTTCATTGTTGAAGGACTCGGCTCCGAGGATTCTTTGTTTAGTGCAAGCCATGGCGCAGGACGCCAAATGAGCCGGAAGGCGGCCATACAGAGCCTCTCCCCTGGCGAGCGTAACAAGACGCTAGAAAAACTGGGGGTTGAGCTCCTTGGCAGTTCAATGGATGAGGCGCCAGGTGCCTACAAAAATATCAGGCATGTGCTTGCTGCACAAACAGACCTGGTCAAGCCCATCGCCACCTTTTTGCCAAAGCTGGTCTTGATGGCAGATTGAGCGAGTCCATAGAAGGGCACCTGGGTAACAGGCCGATCAAGCAGCTTTCTTCTTGAATCGTTTTTTATTTCTCGATCCAGACTTGAAGTTTTTGACCTTGCCTCGTTGTGATCTATTCTTAGAGCGATTCCTGTTTCGATTGCCATTTGAAGGCTTTTTCGGTTTAGGATGTCCTCCCTCCACGGTCAGGTCTTTATACTCCAGTAGATCAATACGCTTGTTTATGTGGCGCTCAATATCACGAAGGTACTGATACTCATCTTCGCTGACGAACGTAATTGCATGCCCAGTGGCCTCTCCGCGTCCCGTTCTACCAATTCGATGAATATAGTTTTCTACCTCTTGCGGGGTATCATAGTTGATGACATGTGATACGCGATCTAAGTCAATCCCACGAGAGGCTATGTTAGTAGCAACAAGAATCTTAAACCTCCCTTCCTGCAAGCCTTTCAGGGCTTTCTGACGTTGGCTCTGCGTTTTATTCGAGTGCAGTGCTGTTGCAGAAAACCCGCGGTCTCTCAATTGCCTGGTAATGCGATCAGCGCGGTGCTTGGTACGCGAGAACACAATGACGCTTTCGACCGGCTCCTTCTTCAGGACCCTTTGAAGCAGTTTCATTTTATTCACTTGCTTCACCGGACAGACGTGCTGTTGGACCGATTCGGCTGGATTGCGCCGATGGCCAATCTCGATAAATTCAGGTTCGTGCAAGATATGTTGTGCAAGCTCCTCTACTTTCGGAGGCATTGTCGCCGAAAACATGAGCGTCTGACGAAAAACAGGGGTCTCTTCAACAATCTTGCGGATGTCATTGATGAATCCCATGTCAAGCATTCGATCTGCTTCATCGAGGACCAATACCTCTACTTCAGAAAGGTCAACATTCTCGCGCTGCATGTGATCTATGAGCCGGCCCGGTGTAGCAACGATAATATCCACACCGCGCTTTAATGCTCTGGTCTGCTTCCCTATATCAATCCCCCCATACACAGGCAACACTCTCAGTTGCGTGAATTGGCCGTACGTCTTTATAGCCTCGGTCACTTGCAAGGCTAATTCTCGGGTTGGCACCACAATGAGGGATCGAACAGGGCGAAAGCCTTTTCTTTTTTTCTTTCCTACTAGTCGATCAAGGATAGGGAGTACAAAAGCAGCTGTTTTACCGGTTCCGGTCTGCGCGCACCCGATGATGTCGATATCGTCACACGCTAAGGGAATGGCAGCAGCCTGGATCGGAGTTGGTGTTTTATATCCAGTTGCACGCACACCTCGAGCAACGGGCTCGGCGAGGCCGAGCGAGTCAAAATTGGTCATGTATATGTTTTAAGTTACCAGGAGCGGAGGTTACGTGGCCCTCCTGAATTATTTCCATGCCTAAAGCATGCACCAGAGTGGTATCCATTCGCTTTAGGCTTCGCCTCAATGACAGTTTTATTTCTGACTACTTCACTGCTTATAATCCATTTCCTGTAACGAAAAAAGCTTATCATCTAAGGGATGAATAGAGCATCTCTTAGATGATAAGCTTGTAGCGAATCAGAGTGATGTAATCTACGTAACAGGCTGATTAGACCGTGGAGTGGCTGCTATGATCCCTTCTGTTTGGATTTCTTCCTAAACCAATAAATCGAAACGGGTAGTCCCGAGGCCACAAAGGCAAGGTCAATCAGGGATTTTTCCCACTCAAAGATGGCTCGAAAAACGAGAAGCGTCACTACTCCAACCAGGTAAATGGCAGGTAATAACGGATACCCCGGCATTTTGAATGCCCCCTCTTCATTGATCTTCTCTCTTCGGAATTTGAACAAGGCCAGAGTCGTCATTGAATAGAAGATCAGAATGGCAAACACCATCCCAGCTGCTATATTCTCAAAGGAGCCCCTTACGAGCAGAATGACCCCAGCCCATACAACATGCGCCAAAATGGCACGCGTAGGCGTGCGAAAGCGGGGATCGATATAGTTAAACGATTTAAATAACAGCCCATCCTTTGCCATCGCATAATAGACCCTACTGGCAGACATCGTGGTGCCGTTAATACTCGATACTGCAGAGATGATGGCAAGTAGAGCGACCACCGTAGCGCCAAATGGACCAATCATCGTAGAGGCAATGTCGGCCGCAGGAGTGATCGTCGCACGTAGCCCATCCATACCCAGTACATAGTGATAGATCGTTATGACAGACACATAAATCAAAATGATCAACCCCAGTCCATAGATCATGCTCTTAGGAATGATCTGACGCGGATTCTTCATTTCTCCAGCGACATACCCCACTCGATCCCATCCGATATGGGTAAAAAGAATCAACATAAGGGCGGGTATGAGCGTACCGAAGAATCCCTCGCCCCTGATCGGGGCAGACACTTCACCGAGTTGATTCTCGGTCCCTCCCAGCAGAACGGCAAATAACAAGACAAACAAGACCAAGCCGACTACCTTCATCACGGTCGTGACCCCTTGAAACCGGGCCGCCCATTGAATGCCGACATAGTTGAACAGGCCAACAAGTACAATAAAGCTCAGTGCAACCCCTGTATGAGAAAACCCCTCCAGAGGCGTGAAATAACTCACATAATCAGCAGCAACAATCGCGAGGCCGGCTCCTGGACTCGTACGGATGATAAACAGCTGCGCCCATCCAAACATAAACCCGGCAAAAGGGCCAAACGCCTTGGTAAGGTAGACGTATTCACCTCCGGTAGTTGGGAATCGAGTGCCAAGCTCCGCGTAAATCAGCCCACCAATCATCACAAAGACCGCTACCGCTCCCCAGGTGGTTATGACGCCAAGGAAGGACTCGTAGTATCCAGCGATGAGATACGGTGTAGAATATATCCCGGAGCCAATGGTAATGCCTATAAGGAGGGCTATACCATCGAAGGTAGTCAGGGATTTTCGGAGGGATGATTGCATTTAAGTGGAATAAAGAGATACGATAGAGACTTCAGGAATCAGGACATCTTCCCTTTTAAGTGGTCCGACAATCTCAGTGTAAGGGCTACTAACGTAAGCGTGGGATTGGGCGCTCCGGACGTAGGGAATGCAGATGCACTGGCTACGTATAGATTATCGATCCCATGTACTTTCGCATCAGCATCTACTACGCCTTGTTTAG
>JAHQVL010000404.1 GCA_019634345.1 Rhodothermaceae bacterium | reverse complement strand
TCCAAGGCGGAATCGAATAATATCAGGATTAGCGAGGGGGACGTTGGTTACAGAGGCTTACGAAAAAGGAGGCGCACTCATAACAGCACGGATGGCGGCTGAGCAAAACAGGGAAGTGTTTGCTGTTCCTGGCCCTGTATTTAATGACTCTGTTAAGGGCGTTCATCGATTGGTGCAATTAGGATATGGAAAGCTTGTTCATGATGTCGAGGATGTTCTGGTTGAACTCGGGGCTACGTTCGGCAAGAAGGCGGTCCAGGTTGTGCCAGAAAAAAACATGCACGAAGATCTAAATGCCTTGGAAGTTAAGCTGTACAATGTGTTGAATGCAGAACCAATGCAAATCAATACTATTTGTACTAAAAGCGGATTAGATCCTTCCACTGCGTTGGTGTATCTTCTCAGTCTTGAGTTCAAGGGGCTTGTATTGCAAATGGCTGGAAAGCAATTCTATAAAGTATCATGACAGACGCAGAACGGTTGATTAAAGCACGATCCTGTTTTCCTCATATCCAGGAGGGGAAAGTATACTTGAATCATGCGGCTACTGGGCCGTTTAGCTCTCCCGTTAAGCAGGCCCTGAATAAGTATCTAAAAGACAGAGCCACTGATAATATCGAGAATTATTTAGATCTCATGGGTGTCATTGAGGAGACGCTGCAGTGGATAGGAGAAATGATTAATGCGCCGGCACAAAATATAGAATTTGCTCCCAATACATCGTATGGCCTGAATGTCCTCGCTCAGGGACTTTCCTGGAATCCAGGTGATCGAATCATTATTCCCGCCTGCGAATTCCCGGCAAATGTATATCCTTTCTTACAACTTCGTTCGCAAGGGGTTGAGATTGATTTTGTGCCGCACACTGAAGGCACTTTTGGTGTTGGAGATATCGAGGCCTTGATGACAGATAGGACACGGTTGCTGACGCTTAGTTGGGTCCAGTTCTTATCCGGGTTTAGAGTAGATCTCGAATCCATTGCAGATCTTTGTAAGAAAAGAAATGTCTTGCTTTCCGTGGATGCCATTCAAGGGCTTGGTGCTTTAGAGATAGACGTACAGCAAGCCGGCATTGATTTTCTTGCAAGCGGCGGCCATAAATGGCTACTCTCAGCTCAAGGGATTGGATTTGTGTATGTGTCAGATTCCTTACTGCAGAAACTAGACCCCATGCTGGGGTGGCTAAACGGACCAGTGGATTGGCGCAATTTAACCGACTATGATATGGCTCCCTATCCGGATGCTCGGAAGTTTCGTTTGGGAACTCTGAATGGGTTGGGGATTACCGCTCTCCATGCCTCATTAAAACTCTATAGGGAAATGGATCCCACATGGTGTGAACGTAACTTGTTGAAGATCACTAAATATGCCAGGCAACGATTGGAATCTCTAGGATTAACCGTATATGGGTCTTCAGATGAATCCCATTTAGCGGGAATCAGTTCGTTTGTGCATCCTGAATCTGACGCCTTATTTAGCGAATTAAACAAGAATCGAATTTATACAGCGCTTAGGGACGATAAATTGCGCTTCTCGCCAGGATATTATGCTGCTTTTGAGGATATTGATCGCGCAGCATCAGTTATCTCCAGCTATTTAGGAGGATAAAAATATGTCTGGAGAACCCATGCAGGAAACCTTGTATTCGCTTCACGTACCCGAGGGCTACTCCGAGGATGAGCGGTTAGACATTTATATTACGCGCTTTATGGCGAATGCCACTCGTTCTAAAGTCCAAAAGGGGATTAAAGAAGGGCGGGTCACTATTGATGGTGAAGTGATTCACAAGGTATCTCATAAGGTACAAGCTGGAAATAGCATAGAGTGCCGGCTTAACCGTCCGCCACCTCTTGTTGCCGCTCCTGAAAACATCCCCGTGGACGTAGTTTATGAGGATGAATCGTTACTGGTTGTAAATAAAGCGGCTGGGATGGTGGTTCATCCTGCCTATGGAAACCGGACCGGCACGCTCGTCAATGCATTACTGTATCATCTGGGAGGAAGCTCGTTGCAGCTTGAAGATGGACTGGAGGATACGCCTGAAGAAATTGGGTTGTCGACCAAATATGCGTCACCTAAGTCTAAAGAAGGGTATGACATTCGGCCAGGTATCGTACATCGTCTTGACAAAGACACTTCCGGCTTGATGGTAGTTGCAAAGGATGATGTAACGCATACTCACCTGGCAAAGCAATTCTTTCACCGTACGTCGCGGCGGACCTATGAGGCGCTTGTTTGGGGGAATCCTGGTGAGCAACAAGGGCGAATCGAAAACCATATTGGAAGAGATCCGCGGGATCGTAAGAAAATGGCCGTGGTGCCAGAAGAAAAAGGCAAGCACGCGATTACGAATTTTACTGTTGTCGAGTCATTCGGACGTATATCACGCGTTGTATTTAAACTTGAAACAGGAAGAACGCATCAGATCCGGATACACGCAGCCTCGATAGGTCATCCTATCTTTGGTGATGCTACTTATGGAGGGGATCGGATTCGATTTGGATCGCGAATTGGTACGAGTAAGATGTTCTTTCATAACTTGTTCACCTCGCTAAATAGGCAGGCGCTTCATGCAAAAACGCTCGGCTTTCGCCACCCCAAAACAGGAGACGAGATGGATTTTGACTCAACATTGCCTGAAGATATGACCTATGTGATGAACCGCTTGTTAAAAGCAAATATTGATTAATAGAGAATTAATATCCTGAAAGTGATTCTACAGCCTACAGGATGAACAACAACCTGTTAGAAACGTAATTCGGTTTCCCCTTTTTCCGAAAGGCTCTCCGTAAAGACGTTAACCGGTTGAATAATATGGTAAGTACCACGAGTAGGTCTGTAATTCAATTGCTGGATGAGCACTTGGTTTGCCTTAATCTTGGAGGAGAAACTAAGGAAGAGGTAATCATTGGCCTTACTGAAATGCTGCAAGGAGATCCTCGCATCAACAATTTTGAGCTGATGCGTGATGCCGTATTGGAGAGAGAGAGAATGATGTCGACGGGTGTTGGGAAGGGTATCGCGTTGCCTCATGCGAAAACCGCTGCAGTTAATGGAATCACGTTAGCTTTTGCGACAACAGCCCAGCCTATAGATTTTAATGCTGTAGATAATGTACCGGTTCGTATACTCTTTTTGATCTTGAGTGCAGAAAACGAAAAAACAACGCACATCAAGCTCCTTAGTAGGATCTCAAGAATGATGAACGATGACTCAATTCGTGAACAGTTATTAAAAGCTGAGAATTCCCGTGAAATCATCAAAATATTTAAAGTGAAAGAGCAAGCTTAAAATGAGTAAAGTGATTCGCAACATTAAAGGCACTTTTGATATCCTACCTGTTAATGTGTCCTCTGATGCTGCCCATGAAGATACGATTTGGACCTGGCAATATATCGAAAAGAACATTCGGGATATTCTAGAACTATCTGGCTTCAAAGAGATCCGCACGCCTCTTCTTGAGCCTACTGAATTGATCGCACGTGGAATTGGTCAGTTAACAGATATCGTTTCTAAAGAGATGTATGCGTTCGAACGAGAAGGAACTCATTACGTCTTGAGGCCAGAAGTAACGGCTCCTGTTATGCGTGCATATTTACAGCACCACCTTGCCCAGCAGGGAGGGATTCAAAAGCTATACTATTTTGGGCCTTGTTTTCGAGCTGAGCGCCCGCAAAAAGGACGGTATCGGCAATTCCACCAATTTGGATGTGAGTTGATTGGCACGGACTCCGTTTATGCTGATGTTGAGGTAATTGCCACAATGATGCATGTATACTCTGCATTTAACCTGCCGAACATGAAGCTGTTGATCAACTCTCTGGGAGATGAGACGAGCCGGCCGCGGTATAAGGAGGCCCTCCGTTCCTACTTCTCGAAATACGAAAGCGATCTGACAGAAACCAGCAAAACGCGTCTTGAGAAAAACCCGCTCCGTATCCTGGATACGAAGGTTGAAAAAGAACGGGTCCTCCTGGAATCTGCGCCAAAGCTTATCGACTATATTGACTCCGATAGCAAGGACCAATACGTACAATTAAAGGGCCTGCTTACAGAAATGGGCATCGAGTACGTAGAAGATCCTTTTCTGGTAAGGGGCTTGGATTATTACACAAAAACTGCTTTTGAACTGGTGAGTGATGACCTTGGGGCTCAAAGCGCTTTAGGTGGTGGCGGTCGATATGATTTGTTGTCAATGGAAGTTGGTAGTAAGTCACCTGTTCCTGCAGTTGGTTTTGCAAGCGGCATCGAACGGTTGCTTATTGCGCTCCGTGAAGCGGGTACAGAGATACCAGAAGAATCGCCCATGGATGTGTTTGTTGTTGGACTGGGAGAAGAAGCACAAAAGTGGAGTATGCTGATGGCTCAGAAGATGCGCGAAGCAAAGGTGAAGGCTAGTTATGATTTGAGAGGGAAATCCATGAAGGTCCAGATGAAGGAAGCCCATAGGCTTAGAAGTCAGTTTGTTGTCATTGTCGGTGAAGATGAATTGACTAGCAAAAAAGCAATCGTTAAGAATATGGAGACAGGAGATCAGCAGGAGGTGCATTTTAATGATCTTGTTGATTATTTTACGCCTTCTGTTGCCGCTCCTTGATTAAAGAAAGGCTTCAGAGGAGAGATGTTCTTGAGCCCTAGAAAAACCCTGTTGTATGTATCCCTATTTAAGTGACATTATAAACGATTTATTTGGTATCGATTTGCCCTTTGACATTTATTCGTTCGGGGCGATGGTCGCTATCGCAGCACTTACTGCTGGCTGGTTGCTGGGGAAAGAGCTAGATCGCTACTACAAGCTTGGGATGATCAACGGCGTCAAAATGCGGGTTGATCAGGCGAGCAGCAAAAAGAAGCAGTCCTCTCGTAAGCAGAGAAAGCAGAAGGCGAAAACGGTGCAGAAGATCGTGTCTCCATCTAATATCGTCTGGACCGTCACGATGATCGCTTTGGTTTCAGGGTTCGCTGGTGCGCGATTGTTTCACATTCTGGAAAATCTGGATCAGTTTGTTGCAAACCCTGGTGGTATGCTTATTTCTAGTGGTGGATTCTCTTTCTACGGGGGGCTTATCATGGCTCCGTTGTTTGTCGTGTGGTATCTGCGTCGGCAAAAGTTATCCGTCCCTGTTTTTGCTGATTCTATCGCGCCTGGGCTTATGATTGCCTATGGCATCGGTCGAATCGGATGCCATTTGGCCGGAGATGGAGACTGGGGGATTACAAGCGATTTGGCTATAAAGCCGGACTGGTTGCCGACCTGGTTGTGGGCAGAAACGTATCCTAAAAATATCTACTTTGGGCAGGAATTAGCAGAAGCCGTTTATCCTACGCCTCTCTATGAATTTGCAGCCAGTGTGATCATTTTTGCGATCTTATGGTCGTTGAGGAAACATCCTTTTTTGAGCGGTTGGCTGTTTTATGTATACCTGGTGTTTAATGGGATGGAGCGATTTCTTATTGAGAAAATTCGCGTCAATAATGAGTTTGACCTCCTTGGAATAACCGTTACCCAGGCAGAAGTTATCTCAAGTATTTTGATCGTTCTTGGTATAATCGGTCTTGTAAAAACCACTAGGAGTAGGAGTGCAGAAAAACCCACAGAGAACTCAGCTGATGGGGCGGAAACCAGTAAAGGAAGCTTTGCTGAGGAAAACGCCGCCAGTTGAAAAGGTATTTATAAATAAGCAGGCGTCGGGATCTGAAATTCAGCACATCAAACAGCTGGCTTCCCGTGGCAATATTCCAATGCAATTTGTGCCTGAGGTGCGCCTGAATAAGATGGCTCCCGGGGGAAACCACCAGGGTGTTATCGCACATATTGGGACCATCTCATTTTTGGATTTTGACGAGATGCTTCAGGAAATCGCTCCGACACGTGATGATGTAACCGAAGGTAAACCAACACTTCTGGTGTTGGATCGCATCGAGGATCCTCATAATTATGGTGCTATCCTGAGAAGCGCTCTGGCTGCAGGGGTTGCAGGTATTGTTGTGCCTGCAAAGAATATGGCTCCACTCAACGATGCTGCTCTCAAAACAAGTGCTGGAGCTGCATTACAACTGAAAATTGCCAGAGTGTCAACGCTTTCCGTTGCTCTGTATCAACTAAAGGAGCGGGGATACTGGATTGTTGGGGCAGATCAAAATAAAGAGGCAAGTATGCACGATTTTGACTGGCAGAGGCCCGTGGCAATAGTTGTTGGGAGTGAGGGTATGGGAATACATCCCAAGGTCAGGGAACAGTGTGACGAAATAGTCTCGATTCCAATGTACGGCCCCGTAGAATCATTAAATGTATCTGTAGCTGCTGCACTATTGGTTTTTAAGGCCGCGCATATTAAAAACCAATAATAAGGGAAGTGGTGGTTATACGATCAGGTTTAGGACCTGCGTCCATTTAGCTTGTATACAATTTTGCGAACGGTATCGAATTGAAGGTAG
>JAHQVL010000403.1 GCA_019634345.1 Rhodothermaceae bacterium | reverse complement strand
TACTTTGTTAGGTAATTAATCTAACGTTTTAAAATTTAAACAGGTTACTGGGCCGGGAATAAATCCTTCTTCAACCAGACGAATCTGGTTGGTTTCTCGTTTCATGTTTCTCGTTTGTCTCTAATTATTCCAATCCAAACTAACCAGAAACAGTTCAAATAAATGGTCAGATTTATCTAAACCAAGAAATATGTGCAAAACATGTAAGCCTAATCATAGGACTACACGGCTAGAGCGTCAAGCACCGTATAGTTTAATTGAATATAAGTATAATCTATTTTTCTAATCATTACCTTTTTGCAACAACGAATACTCATCGGTTTCAACCACGGCGCCCGCTTCAATTTGGATCGCCTGGTGCATCGATGAACCAAAGTCGATGGACTCGTCAAATATGGATCGATTTGCCGCGGTGATAATACTCTGGCCTACCAAGTCTGTCTGAAGCAGTTCAAGAAAGACACGGGTACGAGCAGCGTCCAGGTTGCCAAACAAATCATCGAGCAACAACACAGGCACATCATCCAGTTCAGCCAAAAGGTAGAAATACTGAGCCAGCTTCAGCGCCATCCCAAACGTACGGTGCTGCCCTTGCGACGCATAGCGGCGGACGTCCAGCTCATTGATACCAAACAGCAGTTCATCGCGATGAGGCCCTACCAGAGTGCGCCCAGAATCAAGCTCTCGCCGCGCTACCTGTTTGAGTTTAGCCGCAAACCGATCCCGTATCTGCTCAATGCTTACCTGCTCATCAAAAGCACCGATGGTCTGGTATGCAATAGAGGGCGATTCCCCCGCTGCATCAATGCGCGCATACGCCTCCAGCATATGCGACTTGAAGACGTTTATAAATTGCTGCCGGCGTAGAATTACACGACTACCTACGGAGATCAACTCAGCGTCCCATGAAGCCAACACATCCCTGGCCAACACACGCGTTTTTCGATAGGTCGTCAACAGTACATTTCGCTGCCTCAAGATCCGCTTGTACTGCATGATGTCTTCCAGGTACGACGGCTTGGCCTGGCTGAGAATATTGTTCAAGAATCGACGACGAACCTCAGGGCCTTCAGACGTGAGCGCATGATCGGAAGGCGCAAAGACTACAACAGGAATAACACCCACAATGTGGGACAGTTTTTCGAGCGGCGCTTGATTCACAAAGATGCGTTTCCCTTCCTCCGGAACGTACGCGATACGAGCCGTAAACGCTGGCCTCTTAGTACCCGACAGTTCACCATTCACCTCAAAGAAAGGCGCCCCTTTTCTAAGCGCATACACATCTTTGGAAGACAAAAAGCTTTTAGACAGCGCAAGGTAATGAATAGCCTCCAATACATTCGTCTTACCAGCCCCATTCGCACCGTATAGCAAATTCACCTTTGGAGCAAAGCGAATCGTTGTATCGGCATGCGCCCGAAACGATAGCAACTGAACGGTCTTGATGTACATGGCAAAAATTCGGTTTCGTGTTTCGCGTTTCGCGTCTCGTGTTGGTTTCGAGTTGTTGGCTTGAAAACCAGAAACCAACCCGCAACACGAGACCCGTAACCCGTAACAATCAAATAACATCCCACGGATGCTTTTTGATTACCCACAATATACCCCTCGGATCCGAACAACCAAAGTACCGTTCCAGCCTCGTTCATAAGCACGTTCATATCAATTCTGATGAATTGATATGAACGGTTCCGTGTTTCGGGTTTCGGGTTGGCAAGCTGAAAACCAGAAACAAACCCAGAACGCGAAACCAGAAACGCGAAACCAGAAACCAGAAACCAACCAAATAATTCGCCAGAATATATTTGGTTGTGCTCATACCCTACACCCCATGTCTGAATCTGCCTTATTTAAAGAAATCCAATCTCTCGCAACCGAACAGAGAAACCCGGCATCTGCTCAATTTGATAATGCGAGTATTCGGGAAATTCTAGAAGTGATCAATACCGAAGATCACCTGGTACCCATCGCTGTCCGCAGAGAAATTCCTTATATCACACAGGCTGTAGAGCTGGTGGTTGAAGCGTTTAAGACGGGTGGACGGCTGTTCTACGCGGGTGCAGGGACAAGCGGACGCCTGGGTGTCGTAGACGCTTCTGAATGCCCCCCTACTTACGGGACCCCTCCAGAGATGGTACAGGGCCTTATCGCTGGCGGGCCCCAGGCAATGTTTAAATCACAGGAAGGCGCTGAAGATAAAGAAGAGAATGGCGTCATTGCTCTACAGGAAGCAGGCGTCACTTCTAGCGACATTGTATGCGGAATCGCTGCAAGCCGCAGAACACCGTACGTTGTTGGAGCCGTAAAACATGCCCGCAAGATGGGTTGCAAAACCTTGTTCATCACCTGTAACCCTAGATCTACATTCACCCTTGACGTCGACGTTGCCATGTGTCCTGTTGTAGGTCCTGAAGTCATTATGGGCTCTACCCGAATGAAAAGCGGCACAGCCCAAAAGCTGGTCTTGAACATGATCACGACCACAGCGATGGTTCAGATGGGGAAAGTGTACGAGAACATGATGGTAGATCTTCAGATGACGAACAAGAAGCTTGTAGAACGCTCTATACGGACAGTTATGATGATTACAGGCATTGATTACGAACAAGCCTCTGACGTTCTCCAGGAGGCCTCAGGGCACGTCAAAACAGCTTTGGTCATGATACTGGCTAATATGTCTAAAGAAGAAGCCCAGGAGCGCCTCGTAAGCGCTGGGGGATTTGTGAGGAAGGCGGTTGCTGGTAGATAACTGTGAGCGATCACGTCCATTCTGGCGATTGGATGTGATCGGTTTCGCGTTTCGGGTTGATGAACATCCTCAGGGATCATCTCGGATAAAAAAGCACTCCCGCTAAGCCCCTTTTCGGACCACGTGTTCCACGTGGAACACTACCTTGTGGGGCGAGCAAATCGGGCCTCAGTGTTCCACGTGGAACACTCCAGAACCTAATCCCCTCCAGCATCGTTAAGCCATAACTTTTGGTAATTTCTTTACAGGGGCAGTCTTCTACAGGGGCAGTCTTTACAGGAGTACCTCATTTGCTGCCGTAATTCTTTACTGAATACCGCTTTTACCAATAGTACATATTGAACGTTAAAAGACATGCCGTAACACTGAAAAAAGTGTTACGGCCTTCTGTGCTTATACAACCAGATAAACCATGAAGGTTTATCTGGTTGGTTTCGTGTTTCAGGTTTCGCGTTTCGGGTTGGTTTCGCGTTTGTAGCCTTTAACACGCAACCAACTCGAAACACGAAACACGAAACATCTAGCCGTGTCCCTAAACCTGATAAAACAACGCATATTTGAGACGCCGACACTCAGAGAACTTTCTGCATGGCTGAAAGAAGCACATGGGCAAGAACACACAGCAACGGCCACAGAGTCTATGTATGTACGAGGTACTACAGGCTCCCTGCCATCGTTTGTTTTGAGCGGACTCCAAGAGGCCATGGGCGCTTCAAATCCTGAGCATTCGCTCGTATGCATCATGTCCTCAACCGAGGAAGCTGCTTATCTGGCAAGCGATCTCGAACAGCTTGGCAGCAACCCGGTACTCCTCCCTCCTTCTGGACACAAACCCTACGACCCTGAGCAACTCGTGGACCCGACTGCTGTTATCGCACGCACAGACGTGCTCCAGCAACTCACTGAAAACTTCAGCGGCATCCTGGTCATGAGTCTTGATGCAGCCTATGAATATGTATTCGACCAATCGAACATTCGGCAGGAAACACAACTCATCTCCACAGGACAAGCCATCTCCCTGCAGGACCTCATGGGACGCCTCGCTGAGCAATCCTTTAAGCACGTAGAATTCGTCAGCCAGCCTGGAGAAATGGCGCTGCGTGGCGGGATACTGGACGTCTTTCCCTACGCCGGCTCTTACCCCATACGGATCGAGTTTTTCGGAGATGAAATCGACTCCATCAGAGAATTCGACAGACACTCTCAGCGGTCCGTCAGTCGCCTGACAACAGCTCGATTGGTACCCAATCTGGATACTGCGGCGATCAACATAAACAAGCTTAAAGAGGAAGATGGACGCGCTGCTCAAGCCGACCAGCTCGATACTGTTTTCTCTTATTTCTCTTCGAAAACGACCCTTGTCACCTTCGACAGAGGCCGGCTCCTCGAAAAAGCACAGCTCCTTTTTACTGCCTCTGAAGAGAACTACAAACACCTTTTGGAGCAGGACACTATTGATGCGTCTACGATCCTGCCCCCTAACAAGCAATACCTGGATGCAGGCACTTTCGAGTCAATCTTCCTCTCTTTCAACCTGATTGACTTCGGCTCTTTGTCTTCCAGCCAGGCCGATAAATCCATACACATCGATGCCAAGCCCCAACCATCGTTTAACAGCAGTATAGCCCTGCTAAAGGACACGCTTAGTGAGTACCACAGCAGGCAAATAGAAACCACTATCTTGTGCGATAGCCGGGGCCAGGAAGCGCGGCTTCACGAACTTATGGAAGAGGAGATTGAACAACGCATGCTGACGCTCAAGGTTGAGAGCATCCACCAGGGATTTATCTTACCCGAGCTGGGCCTGGCCCTGTTTACGGACCACCAGATATTCAATCGCTTCCACCGCCCTACCGCACGCAAGCAAAAGAAGAAGTACGGTGGCATTAGCCTTCGCGAATTACGTAGCCTATCCCCTGGCGATTACATCGTTCACATCGACTATGGGGTCGGCAAGTTCACTGGCTTAGAGCAAATTGTAGTACGCGAAAAACAACAAGAAGCCGTCCGGTTGTTATTCAGGGACAACGACGTTCTATACGTCAATGTTAACGCGCTGTACAAGCTCCACAAATACACGGGCAAAGAAGGACACCAACCCCGGCTGACCAAACTCGGATCCGGGCAATGGGAACGCACAAAGTCCAAGACCAAACGGCGCGTAAAGGACATCGCCCGAGACCTCATCAAACTCTATGCAAAAAGGAAAGCTTCTAAGGGGCACTCCTATCCGGAGGACACCCTGTGGCAACGAGAGCTGGAAGCCTCCTTCCAATACGAGGATACTCCGGATCAACGGTCGGCTGCTGAGGCGGTTAAGAGGGACATGGAGCAAGCCGTCCCGATGGATCGATTGGTGTGTGGTGACGTTGGTTTCGGCAAAACAGAGATCGCCGTTCGAGCTGCATTTAAGGCAGCGCAAGAAGGTAAACAAGTGGCGGTCCTCGTCCCAACAACGATACTTGCCTCGCAACACCAAAAGACATTTTCCAAGCGCCTCGGCCAGTACCCAATCCGAGTCGATGAACTATCCAGATTCCGCTCTAGCAAGGAACAAAAGGTAACACTGAAGGCTCTTGAGAAGGGAGAAGTTGATATTGTCGTGGGTACCCACCGTCTTTTATCTAAAGACATATCTTTTAAAGACTTAGGTTTACTCATTATCGATGAAGAGCAACGGTTCGGTGTAGCCGCAAAAGAGAAGCTCCGATCCCTCCGCGCAGAGGTCGACACCTTATCACTAACAGCAACCCCGATCCCGAGAACCCTGCAATTTTCTCTGATGGGAGCCCGCGATTTATCGATCATTTCTACGCCTCCTCCAAACCGGCAACCAATCCAAACGGAAATCCACACGTTCGACAAAGACCTGATTCGGGATGCCATATTACACGAGATCAACCGGGGGGGCCAGGTATTCTTTGTTCACAACAGAGTCCACAATATTGAAGAAATAGCTGACACCATCCGGATGCTCATCCCAAACCTACGCGTACTCATTGGGCACGGACAAATGAAGCCGGCTGAACTTGAACGCGTCATGGAGGGCTTTATCAAACATGAATTTGACGTCCTCGTCAGTACCAATATTGTTGAGAATGGTGTAGACGTTGCAAACGCAAATACAATAATCATCAACCAGGCCGGCCACTTCGGACTCTCCGATCTGCACCAACTCAGGGGCCGGGTAGGGCGATCGAATCAGAAAGCCTTTTGCTACCTGCTGGTCCCTTCAATTCACAGCGTAACTGCTGAAGCAAAACAACGCCTCCAGGCCGTCGAAGAATTCAGTGACCTGGGTAGCGGCTTTCACATTGCGATGAGGGACATGGATATCCGCGGAGCAGGCAACTTGCTCGGAGCTGAGCAGAGTGGGTTCATTGTGGACGTGGGCTACGAGACGTATCACAAGATCCTCGATGAGGCCGTCCAAGAATTGCGCTCCGAAGAATTCAGCGAATTGTTCTCTGACGTAACCCCTCCCCCTCCAAGCGATACCGTCATTGATGTTGAAGAAGACGCCTATATCCCAGAATCCTATCTGTCAAACAATGTCGAACGCCTCAACGTGTACAGGCGGCTTAGTGAGGCCAATGAGCAACAGGACATTGATGAGATGAAAAAAGAGATAGAAGATCGATTTGGACCACTCCCCCGTGAAGTACGCAATGTATTGATGGCGACGTCTCTGCGGAATCTAGCTCTCACACTTCGCCTGCACAAAATTGCATTCAAAAACAAACGCCTCTTCCTGGAATTGCCCCTTACAGAAGCAGACCCTTATTTCTATGAAGTCCTCTTCCAACCCATGGTCAAAGACCTCAACAACCTGGCCCGCCGCTATGTACTAAAAGAAAACAAAAGGGGCAGGCTCCGAGCCATCATTCAAGAAGTAGAAGACCTCAATACCTGCATCGAAATCATGAAAAAGATCCAACCCGAACAACAAACGCCGAACACCAAACAACAAACCCAATCCGAACCCGCCTTCTGATTGCAAACGACTAACCGACTCCAAGCATTGCGCCAGTTGCGCCTTTCTGCTTCAACTCTCCATTAGGTCCCTCATAGAGCGGAAGCTTAAACCAGAAAGTTGCGCCCTGACCATAGACGCTATCCACACCAACCTCTCCTCCGTGTTCTTCAACGAGTTGCTTCACGATATACAGCCCCAACCCGGTGGAATGCTCTCCAGCCGTTGGCTTAGCACTCAGGCGCTGCATTTTACCAAACACCCTTCCCAAGTCTTCTTTTGTCAACCCAGGCCCTTCGTCCAAGACCTGCAGCAACACCTCACCATATACTTCAGATATGGTCACCCATACTCGCCGGCCAGGTAAGCTGTATTTGACGGCGTTAGACACCAGGTTGTCGATTACTCTTAGAAGGGCATCTGGATCTGCAAACACGATCTGCTGCCCAGCCTCGGACAGGGTAATGTTTATGTTCTTTTGAGCAGCCTTCTGGGTATTCCAACGAAGTACGTCGTTGGTCAGTGCCAACAGATCTACGAACTCCTTCTTAAGTATAGTATCACCACCTTCTCTGTGTTTATCCAGTAGGTCCTTGATGATCCGAAGCATGCGCTCTGCTTCATTCTTGACAAGCTCAACATTCTCTATACTCTCATCCAGTTGGTTCAGGGCTTCCGTTTCTTGTAGATCCTCGAGCAACATGTCGGCAAGACCTATGATACCACCGAGCGGATTCTTGAGATCATGCGAGGTTATGCCCATGATCTCCTTGTTTTGCTCCAGCGTTTCGAGCAAGTCTACCGTACGTTTTTCCAAGACTCGCGTTCGGTCCTCAACAAGGCGTTCTAGCTCTTTTTCTTTCTCTCTTATCTGAGCCATTCGTCTTTTGTAGGTCAAATACCCAAAAAACACGAGAGCAGAAACAGTAACCAGGTAGAACCAGATTGTCTGGTAGAAATAAGGCTTTAAGTAAAAAGAGATTTGTGCCGGCTCGGCGCTTTCTACTCCGTCTCCGTTTACTGCCACGACATTGAACGTGTACCAGCCCGGATCAAGGTTCGTGTAGTATGCCGTTCTTCTCTGTCCAGCATCTACCCACTCTTCGTCGGCCCCTTCCAGTTTGTATCGATAAGTCGTTTTCTCCGGCGCAACAAAGCTAAGCGCGAAATAATGAAACTCAATATCATGGTCTCCAGGATCTAACGTTAACTCTGCTTCAATCTCAATCAGGTCGCGATCCAGTACTAAATTATCAATCTTAACCGAAGGTGGTTTTTCATCAGATGGAATGTCCTCCGGATTTACAACAGCAACCCCTTTGCTAGAAGGAAACCAGAATGTACCGTCGTGGCCCACCCATCCTGCAGGTTGGATTCCCCCATTAAACTCCGGGCTCTTCAGGCCGTCGGATTTATCAAAGGTAACAGATGTAATTCGAGATATTTCTCCTTCCGCAAAGGCATTCAATTCCTCTTTTTTGACTTTGAACAACCCTTTGTTGCAACTCATCCACAGATTACCTTGCCGATCTTCAAAGATCTGAACAACGTTATCATTGTAAAGGCCTTCCTTTGTTGAATAGGTTGTTACAACCCCGTCTTCTATTCTATTGAGCCCACCACCATAGGTGCCTACCCAGATGACGTCGTCGTCATCCATGTAGAGAGATAAAACTGCATCGCTCGAGAGTCCGTCATTTACAGTAAAGGGAATGATCTCATCGTCTAGAACTCGGTTCAACCCGGCATTATACGT
>JAHQVL010000402.1 GCA_019634345.1 Rhodothermaceae bacterium | reverse complement strand
GATATTGATAAACGGTGGAATAGCAGGGTTAATAGGTCCCAGCTCCTTCGCGATCCATGAGCCGACGTGCGGTACTTGAACCGTTTGAGGGGGTTCATAACACGTGTGCCAATGGTACTGGTGCCGGGTATGCAGGATAAACCCGAGGTCTCCTGCTCGATACGAGCGAATGACGGTTCCTCGATCCATGATGTCCCCAATGGATTGCAGTCCTTCCGAGAAGGAAACGCCATCAATAGCTGTGGGATGGGAAGGAAATGTGCTCAGAATCCGCTTGCTCTCTATCCCCTTTTCGTAGGGGGTATACCGCTTCGGATCAAACGTCTCAGGGTGCGCCATCCCGCCCGCCATATACAACAAAATCACCGAGTCTGCCGTGGATGGCAGTCTATTACTAGAAGCACAGCCGCTCAGAAAAGAAGCTGTAGGAACCGTTGCTGCCATCGCCGCCACACTGGCCGCCTGCATGCGTTTAAGATATTCGCGTCGGGTCATGGTTGGGTGCAGAGTGCAAAGTACAACGTGCAAAGAGGGTTGATCTTAGCACTAAGTGCTCATTACTCAGTCCTCAGATTATTACTTGGAACTCGGGAAGCATGAAGATTACCCACAGGAAGTCTTGGATGGATTCTGGGGTAGGGGTGGTTCCCAGGATTTCCTGGGCGGTATTTTGTTCACTGGAGGACGGCGTTCTGCCAAGTGCCACCAGGTAGATCTCGTTAATAAGCTGGTCGGTGCCCCCACCATGGGTCTCGAGCCATTCACTGGCGCCGTCTTGGAGGGCTGAGTAAAAGAAATCTCCGTTGGTCAACTCGAGGGCCTGTAAGAGGGTGGCTTCGTTGTCTCTTCGAGTTGCTACATTTTCTCGCGTTGGGCGGCCCAGTGCTTTTAGGAAAGGGTCGAGCGTTACGAGGGAAGCGCGAGCCTGCTTCAGGTGAGGCGTGTCGCGGTCATGGTAGAAGTCAATCAATCGATTCCAGTGGCTTCGGTTGAATCGGCCATAGCGGCGGACCGGCACCCAGGAGGATACATCGAAGGCTTCGGATTTCCAGTCCGAGGCAGGCTCTGTGTTGGTGGATAACCAGTTCGGATCCGATAGAATGCTCTGCTCTGCTCCATCCACATACTGAATTTTTAAACTGAACAGAATCCCTGCAGGATTGGGGAGAGGGCCCTCGTTCTCGCCCTCGATGGCTATTACATTAGAACCTGTGTTAAGCAGATTTTCAATACGTGCTTTTTCAACGTCCTTCCAGTTTTGTCCAGAAGAAACGAGGTGTTCATTGATAAACAGCTCATAGGAATGATCGACGGAAATCATTACGTCGGCACGTTCGATGGGGGCCGTGGAATTCAAGTCAAACGTATGCCTGAAATAGCGTTTGCCGGGGGCGGGTAATACATCTCGATCAACCGTGCGTTCTCGATGCCAGATCCAGGAGGCTTCGGAGTTGTTTTCATAGGGATCGAAGGCCACGCTGCGGTACACAGGGCCCAGGATCTGGCTCATAGCATCTGCATATTGCTCGGCGGTGAGGCGCCGGCGTGTTGGGCCTTCAAACGCATACGATGGAGATGTCAGTTCGAGTTTGGTCTCGACCGGAATGGACGCGAGCTGATACGTCTCCGAGGTCATGATTTGACGAATCAGGTGTTTTAAGTCCGTGTCGTGCTTGAGAAAATCAGAAGCCAGCCAGTCAAGCAGCTCCTGGCTCCAGGGAGCCTGATCCATTTCGTCTACCGGCATCACAATGCCGCGCCCCAAAAGGCGATCCCAGTACCGATTTACGAGCGTTCGATACAGCCGGCCGTTTGCGGGCTGCACGATTACATCGGCGAGTTGAACGAGCCGTTCTTCTACCGTTTCACCATCCACGGTCCCAAGCTCTGGATATAAAAAGGCGGCCTCGGACATGCGGCCAGTCGGCTTATCACACCGGAAGACTTCCAGGGAGGAGTCTGCAAAGATCGTAGCAAAGCCATATGCCTGGTCCAGGGTCAGGTTGCTGACAAAACTATTGTGGCAGGAGGCACACTTCAGGTTGACGCCAAGCAACGATTGCGAGATGTTTTGCGCCGCCTGCATTTCGGTGCGTTGGCTGTTGTTGATATCTCCTCTCCATGCTATGCCTCGGATAAATCCATCAGAGTCTTCGTCTGGATTGATGAGGTCACGGACGATTTGGTCGTAGGAGTGGTTTTGCTGGAGTGCACTGTACAGCCATTGGGAGATCTGTTTTCGTCCTCCGGTTATATAGCCCGTTCCTGAGTAGTCATTTCTGAGCAGGTCATTCCAAAAGCTCAACCAGTGCTGGGTATAATCATGATCCTGGTCGAGCAGGGTGTCAATGAGGTGTGCTCGTTTTTGAGGAGAGGAGTCTGAGACGAAGGCTTCTACCTGGTTGGGTGTTGGTAGGAGGCCTACAACATCCAGGTATGCTCTTCGGACAAATATTCGATCATCGACTACCTCGGGCCAGTCGGTACGGTTTTCCTCGAAATAGGCATCAACAAACCGGTCTATGGGATGGGTAAAGCCCGATCCGGCCGGTATGTCCGGTTCCGTTAGCGCCAGCTCTGCTTCTGGGAATATCTTTAATTCCTGATCCGCCCAGTGGGCACCGAGGTCAATCCATCGCTTCACTAGCTCAATTTGAGAGGCTGTTAACATTTGCCCCTTTTCAGGCATCGCGTCTTCATGACCGCGAGGTAATGAGATGCGGCGCACCAGTTCACTATCTTTCGCATTACCTGGAAGGATAGCAGGGCCCGATTCACCGCCAAGGAATACATCTTCTTTGTTGTCCAATACCAGGTCGCCTTCAGTCTTCTCACTGCTATGGCACCGATAACAAGAGTGGGCAAAAAGCGCTCTGACTTCAAGGTTCAGGCGGTCAAGGTCAGCAACCTCATACGCATCGTTGTTGTCAGAGACATAGGAAGCCAGGAATTGCTGGGTTTCAGAATCGGAAAGGTATTCGGGTTCGTTCCAGGGGAGCACCTCCGTCAGGTAGCCATCGCCGTGGGTGAGACTGGCTCCAAAATGCCCGGCAGTAGCAACGGTAAGGATGGAAACGACCAACAAGGATCGGTATAGCGCCCAGGATTGAGGGGTATCCTTACGTGCGGCGCGGCGGTATACAACAACCGTGACGAGCGCAAGAACGGTCGTAAGAATGCCGGCCCATTGATGCAGAGAAAGCGTTTGTCCACCATAGGTCCCCGTATTAGCGAGCACGAGTCCTATGAGCGTGGCTCCGATTGCAGAAATTGCGCTGACGTGAACAAGGGCGCCGATGCCTTCTCGGAGGCCGGGTCTTTTTTTGATCGAAGAGACGAGTTCTAAAATCCCAGTGACCACAATCACGCCAATGGGAAAGTGGACAACAAGTGGGTGAAGCCGTCCAATAAACGCCCACAGCCAAAAAACATCAGTATCCACAACGGGTAGGGTCTTTAGTTAATAATGGAATTATTCTAAAGAAAACCCGCGTGGAGGATATATACAAGTGCAAGGTGCAAGGTGCAAAGTTCTTTTACTCTGCACCTTGCACTTAGCACTTTGAACTCTCTAAAGGTCTTTAATCCGTACGCTTCCGCCTGAGCTGCGAAGGGTGAAGAGAGGGCCGCCGCCGTTCATTTCGCCTTCTAGCTTAGAACGCTTCTTTTGGCCGATGATAGAAACCGGAATTTCTGTGCTTACCGATCCACCAGAAGCCGATGCGTTAATGTCTGCTCGTACATCGTCTTCAATGTAGAGTGTAACCGTTCCGCCCGATGTCTTCAGCGTCATATCTTCTTGGGGCTGCCCGATCACCTCAGCAGTTACACTGCCGCCAGAGGTTTGTGCGTTAACTGAGCCATACACTTCTTTTAGGGTGATGCTACCGCCTGACGTGTTGGCATCTACATCCCCATCAGCGCCGTTTACTTTAATGCTTCCACCAGAAGTTTTAGCAGATACGTAGCCATCCGCATTTTCAATCGTAATGCTTCCGCCAGACGTCCGTACTTCTGTGCGGTCACCAATGTTAAATGCTTTGATGGATCCTCCGCTGGTGTGTGCATTCAGCGGGCCTTCGATATCTTCTAGTGTAAGCGATCCACCAGACGTTTTTGCCATGACTTCAGCGTCGATGTCTTCAATGCTGATGGAGCCACCTGCTGTGTTTACATCTATTTCTGTGTCAGAAGGAACGGTCAACTGGAAATGAACACGTAAGCTGCGCTTCCAATTGATCTTACCGCTAGGCTTGTCATAATCACCAAGGATTTCAAGGCCTCGGCTGGATTCTCTGATGTCCAGTTCAAATCGGTCAAATAGCCGATCGGCTTCTCGGTCGCTAACATTGTTAACGCCTTTAATGACGGTCAGGAACACATCGCCCCCATTTCCGCCTACAATTTCGATGGATCCGAGGTCAGAGTCTATCGTAAGTAAATCTCCGTTCCCAATGTCGAAACGATCTTCGATTATTTCTTCATGATCGTACTCTTGGGCCATGGTGGCAAGCGGTGCAAGAAGTACGGCTGCCAATAGCATCAACGTTGTGGTAATTCGGTGCATGGAATCATGATGAGGGTAAATTATTAGAATAGATATTAGTGTCTAGACGTAAGTATCGCCTCAGATGTTACAAAACTCGCACTTTAAAGTACAACCAAATAAATCTTGACGGTTTATTTGGTTGGTTTCGCGTTCCTGCTTTCGCGTTTGCAAACCTGGAAGAACTCGAAACCCGTAACCCGAAACTCGAAACGGAATACATGAAGCTAACCCCTGAAGAAATACAACGGTATAGCCGGCATCTAACGCTTCCAAATGTGGGTATTGAGGGACAGGAAAGGCTGAAAGAATCATCAGCCTTGTTGGTTGGTGCCGGAGGGCTTGGAGCGCCATTGGCGTTATACCTGGCCGCAGCTGGTGTTGGGCGCATTGGGCTGGTCGATTTTGACACTGTAGACGTATCTAATCTTCAGCGCCAAGTGCTCTATGGCGTGGAAGATATTGGCCGGCCGAAACTAGAGGCCGCAAAAGAGCGGCTGCAAGGCATCAATCCGCACATACAGATCGAGGTTCATGAAGTAGCCCTCACAAGTGAAAACGCACTTGGTATCATCTCCCAATATGATCTCGTTGCTGATGGGACCGACAACTTTGCTACGCGATACCTGGTAAACGACGCCTGTATTTTAACGGGCCGGCCAAATGTGTATGGCTCGATCTTCCGGTTCGAAGGGCAGGTATCGGTTTTCGGTGCGCCTGATGGGCCTTGTTACCGGTGTATTTATCCTGAACCACCTCCCCCAGGGATGGTCCCATCGTGTGCAGAAGGAGGAGTGCTTGGGGTGTTGCCTGGAATGGTCGGGACCCTGCAGGCCAATGAGGCGATCAAGCTGCTATTGGGCATCGGAGAACCACTGATTGGCCGGCTCATGCTGGTAGATGCCCTCTCGATGAAAATCCGTGAGTGGAAGGTGCCTCGCGATCCTGAGTGCCCTGTTTGCGGTGAACATCCTACGGTCAAGGAGTTAATCGACTACGAGGAATTTTGCGGGATTCCTAAACAGAAGGAAGAACCAACCTTCTCAGAGATCACGGTACAAGAGCTTCAGGCTAAAGGCGATGCACGCCCGTTCCTCCTCGACGTCCGCAAGCCCTACGAAGCAGAGATTGCATCTCTTGGCGCTGACCTATTGATCCCACTGGACGAACTTCCCGCCAGGCTCGATGAACTCGACCCCTACAAAGAAAAAGAGCTAATCGTCCACTGCCGCTCCGGCGGCCGCTCTGCCCAGGCAGTTAAAATGCTGCTGGAGGCCGGGTTCGCGAATCCCATAAACTTAAAGGGGGGCACGTTGGCATGGAGTGAGGAGGTGGATGCGTCGGTGGCCACTTATTAGAGTGCAAGGTGCAGGGTGCAAAGTGCAAGGTAATTGGCTTGTGTTAAGTAGGGAGGCAAACTAAATTCCATTGCACCTTGCACCTTGCACCTTGCACCTTGCACCTTGCACCTTGCACCTTGCACCTTGCACCTTGCAACCATTTCTTCAGTATCGATTGCCGTACTTCCAACATGTTGAACGCGTTCTATAATTGAACCGACAGCCTTCTC
>JAHQVL010000401.1 GCA_019634345.1 Rhodothermaceae bacterium | reverse complement strand
TTTGAGCAGCTCAGAAAGGCGACCGCCGGCGGCGATCATGAATCTGAGCAGCTCAGAGAGGCGACCGCCGGCGGCGATCATGACTTTGAGCAGCTCAGAAAGGCAACCGCGGCCGGCGCTTATGAATCTGAGCAGGTCGGAGAGGCAATGGCCGCCGGAAACAAGGTGCTCCTGCCGGTTATATTTGCTCGGAGTCACTGCTCTTGATCATGCAGCTTCCTTCTTCAGGCTTGCCCCAAGCACACCAACCGCATTGAGGATAGCAAGTATCGTATCCAGGCGAGGATTCCCCTCTTCAGACAACGCAGCATACAAGTGTTGCCTCGACTTCCCCGTTCGCTTCGCAAGCTCACTCATCCCCATTTGCGCATCAACTACGTGGCGCAGGCAGGTAAGGAAGACGGCATGATTACCGTCTTTGAGGTATTCTTCAATAGCCGTTTCGAGATATAGCCGGGCTTCTTCGGGGTCAACAAGAAGCTCTATAACCACTTCGTCCCAAGGTCTTGATGGCTTAATCTTTTTCATGATCCGTTCTTCTTATATATTGCTCTAAGAAATATTTAGCTTGCTTGATGTCTTTGTGCTGTGTTTTCTTTGTCCCACCGCATAATAACAAAAGAAGACTTTGGTCTACCTCTGCAAAGTAGACTCGGTATCCTGGTCTTAGATGAATTCGTAATTCCCATACGCCTTCACCTATAAACTTATAATCACCCAAGAGGCCTTCTTTGAGTTTTGCTATTCGATGCTTAATTCGAACTCTTGCTTTAGCATCCTTCAATTCTTCAATCCATTCACGAACAGGTGTCTTCCCCTGCTCATCTACATATGCTTCAACAATACGTTTGCGCGCAATCCCTGACATTTTGAGTGTCTGTTATATCTGACAGTTTGTTGGTACCCTTTGTTTCTGCAGATATAGACGGGGTTTGCCGGTAAAACATACCTTTGGGATTTGGCAATTCTGATCCAGTCCTGCTACTTTTGGGGTTAGCTAGACTAACACTCTTAGCGTGCGTTCTAATGATGCGAATCCTTGACTACTTACTTTTTTTATTGGCTGCAACGCTAATCCCTGTTCCTGTATTCGCGCAACTGGGAATAGGTGAGCAGGGGCTGCTTCTTTCGTCTAATGAAGATCCAATCGAGGTTTATTTTCAGCGCACGACTATAAATGCAGTGGAGGCAAAGCAAGACAAGGAAGGATATATGTGGTTTGCTGGTGGTATTGGTGAGGGGTTAATCCGATATGACGGAATTGATTACAAAATCTATAAACATGATCCTTCTGATTCTACTTCACTATCAGGCGATTGGGTAGAGACGCTATTGATCGATTCAAAGGGTACACTTTGGGTGGCTACTATGGGGAGAGGGCTCAATCGATTTGATAAAAGAACAGAATCCTTCGTCCGGTACAACCATGAAGTTGGAAGTACCCTTAGCATAAGCGGAGATTCAATTTCGACATTACTAGAAGATCCCTCAGGGGCTATATGGATAGGAACGAATAAAGGATTGAGTAAGCTGGATCCAATCTCAAACACCTTTACCAACTACATACATGATCCTAATGACATAACCTCAATTGGAAAAGGAGAAATCCGAGTTCTTTTTAGAGATAAGCAGGGTGTCCTATGGGTAGGTCTTGGGCATTTGGATACCTCTTCTTCAATCGGAGGACTCAACAGGTTTAATGAAGCCTCGAACACCTTTGAGCGATTTAAGCATGATCCCTTGGATGATTCGAGCCTTATAAGTAATAAAATCATGTCTGTTTTTGAGGATTCCCGTGGGACGTTCTGGGTTGGGACTGCTGGGGATGGGTTGCATGTTATGGACAAAACAACCGGTACTTTCAAACGATTGCGCTATAATCCAGATACGCCTGAGAATTTGAGCCGACCTTTCGTAGCAGGATCTCCAGAGATGGGAAAACAATGCAACACATGGAATTGTGGGGGCGTCTCTTTCATATTCGAAGATCAAACTAACGTGCTCTGGATAGGAGGCTTATACGGTGGCCTTAATCGATATGACCCAGAAACGGGTAGAATTATCCATTTTGAGGAAAGCACAAGTGATCTGACGAATGATTCAATTTGGAGGCTTTCCCAATCTAATGATGGGACTCTTTGGCTTGGTACATGGGGTGGTATGTTTCATATCCGATTTAAAAGCCAGCAATTTTTGAATGTGGAGTATGACTCTGAAAAAGAGCATGGCTTTTCTGCGGATGAAGTACAGTCTATATACGAGGATAACCAAGGGAATATTCTATTCGGTACGTATACAGATGGAATAGTGATATGGGACAGGAAATCCAATCTAACGAGCTCAATACAGCCTCAAGACGATAACCCAGCTTCGGACGGATTCTTAAATGTAGATGCAATATATCAACACGATAATGGGGACTTTTGGTTTGGAACGTATCGGGATGGGATCTTCAATTATAGTCCTACTAAAGGTACGTTTACCCAGATAAAGGATTCCCCTTCTCCTATTCTCCAATTTTTTAAGGATAGCAAAGGGCAACTATGGATTGCAACAGAAAAGCAAGGCCTTGCGAGATTTGATAACAACACGCAGCAGTTTAGGTATGCTCATTCAGATTCTGAAGATCCGGGTTCATTAAGTAGTAATCTTGTTCGTCGAGTCTTTGAAGATAGTAAGGGAAGATTCTTAGTGGGAACTGACTCAGGCCTGGATATACTCAAAGAAGATGAAAGCGGAGTTTCTTTTGAGCACTATTTCCCAGGGACATCAATCTCGAATATATTCGAGGATGATCAGGGTAATCTTTGGGTTATGGATCGAAATAAAGGAATTCGTTTGGTTGATACCGAGACCAATCAATCAACGCTATATGGAGTCACTGAAGGGTATTCAGGCGCTTTTCCTGTTCAAGCTTCCCTGCAAGATGAGGAGGGGTATATATGGATGACTTCCAAGGAGTCTGGCTTCAGGACAAATACCGAAGGGTATATTTCCAGATTTGATCCTGATACTCGAACATTCTATAATTTTGATAAAAACGAGGGGCTTCCTAATATTGGGTTTTTGATAAACAGTGCTCTAAAAACGACAGATAGAAAATTGCTGTTTGGCGGTTTTAATGGATTTACACTGTTTGATCCTGAAGGTATTGAAATACAACAGAGTACCCCTTTCTCTATTGTTCTTTCCAGTCTTCATATATTTAACGAAGTCGTTGAGCCTGGTTCTACCTCTCCTATCGATGTACCAATTGAGCATGCGGACCTAATCAAACTGAGCCCAGACCAGAATGACTTCACTATTCGTTATTCGGGGATCACGTTCACTGAAGACCGGGATATTCGATACGAATACACGTTAGAAAATTTCGATTCGCAATGGGTTGAAGCTGGGCAGCAACGTACTGCCCGATATTCAGGGCTTTCCCCCGGTAACTACGTATTTAAGGTTCGAGGCATTGACCAACGAGGAAACCGCTCTATTAATGAGGCCTCTATAAATGTACTGGTTCTTCCACCCTGGTGGCGAACGACGGTCGCGTTCGTCGTTTATGGTTTGTTGTTTGTCGTTGGGGTGGTGGGTATCGACCGCTTCCAACGGCGCCGGCTTATCGCCAAAGAACGACTCCGCGCCGAGCGGGAAAAAGCACAGGCCATTGCAAGTACCAACACCGAACTCGAACGCGCCCTCAAGCACCTTACTGAAACCCAGGATCAACTCATTCACACCGAGAAAATGGCTTCGCTTGGACAACTCACCGCTGGCGTCGCGCACGAAATCAAGAACCCGCTCAATTTCATCAACAACTTCGCGATGATCTGCTCGGGCCAGGCCGAGGAGATTGAAGAGGTACTGGAAAAGTATCAGGGCAAACTAGAGACCGAGGACGCTCACGAACTCAAGTCCATCCTCGATGACCTGAAAGTCAACACCACCAAAATCAACGAACACGGCCACCGGGCCGACGGCATCATCCGCTCCATGCTCGAACACTCCCGAGCCAACCCAGGAGAGAAGCGCCCAGTTGACATCAACAAACTGCTCGACGAATACGTCAACCTCTCCTACCACGCCGTCCGCGCCCGAACGCAAGGAGACGAAGTCACAATAACCAGGGACTATGCTGAAGACCTCCCTGAAGTCAAGGTTGTCCCCCAAGAACTCGGCCGCGTATTCATCAACCTCCTCGACAACGCCTTCTACTCCCTCAATCAACAACAAACGACAAACAATAAACAACGAACTACATTCGACCCCGAAGTCATCGTATCCACTCAAAAGAATGGCAAAGGCATAGAAATAAAAATCGCGGATAATGGGGTGGGGATACCTAGGGAGATACAGAAGAAGATCTTTGAGCCGTTTTTTACGACCAAACCTACAGGCAGCGGTACCGGGTTAGGACTGAGTTTGAGTTATGATATCGTGACGCAGGGGCATGGAGGCAGCCTGTCTGTGGAGAGTGAGGAAGGGGAAGGGGCGGTGTTTAGAATTATGTTGCCTGTTTAGATTAATACCATTGTCACATACTTATTGGGCAGAAGCAATTCATACTACAGTAGTATAGACATAACATAATCCTAATAAGTCTGACCATTCTTCTCTGTTCATTATCATCTATCTACTCGTTACCCACCAATACAAAGCAATTTAGAGGGTTTTTGAATAGTCCGTTTTCGTACTTTTAAGAAGATTCTACGTTTTATGTGATAATCGACTTAAATAGCCTGGGGCACCCTCGTCAATATTCGTTTCTATGAAAGGATACTTAGCTAGAATTCTGTGGTATCTGGCCGTTATTGAAATTGTCTTGATACCCTCTGTGAAGGCACAAGATGTTTCTCCTCTATATCAGACCTATCCGTTTATTGAATCGTTCAGCCGAAAAGACTACAATGCCAGCACCCAGAATTGGGATATACTCCAGGACGCAAGAGGCGTCATGTACTTTGGCAACGGGCAAGGGGTGCTCGAATTCAACGGCAATGACTGGCGGCTTATTCGATTAACAAACAATAGTACTGCCCGATCCATGGCCCTTTCAGAAGACTCCACCATCTTCGTAGGGGGTATTGACGAAATTGGCTATCTCACACCTGATTCTTTAGGGCAATTAAAATACGAATCCCTTCTACCCTTCATCCCTGAAGGAGATCGCAACTTCGGAGAAGTATGGTTTACTCATGCATTGCCTGATGGCATTTATTTTCAAACCCTCACTCATCTCTTCAGGTGGTATAAGCAAAAGATAACCGTATGGCAAGCACCTTCGCGGTTTAATACCTCAGCTTCTGTTCATGATACACTCTGGGTGCATAGCCTTGGTGACGGGTTACAACGGATGCAAGGGGACTCCCTGGTAACTCTCAAGCAAAGCGCTCATCTGGCTGAAGAATGGGTATTTGTTATGCTGCCATTTGACGAAGAAACAATCCTTGTAGGCACCAGAGATCAGGGATTCTATCTCCTCAAAGGAAATGTATTTGAACCGTTTCCTACGGAGGTAGACGAGTATTTACTTACGAAGACTTTATATCTTCCTGGCGCTATTCTGAAAGATGGTTCAATCGCATTGAACACACGCGACGCCGGTCTGCTGATACTAGACCGAAAAGGACGACTATTACACCATATTGATGAACAAAAAGGATTCAGTACAGACCAAACGTACTACATATATCAGGATACTGAGCAGGGGCTTTGGGTAGCCCTGGGAAATGGAATCGCTCGCGTCAAATATCCTTCTCCTATTTCATTTTTGAACCAGGTAGCCGGGCTCCCTGAGGAACCGATGGAGCTTGAGGTGTACGACGGGAACGTATATGCGGGAAGCCGGGGAGGGGTACATCGTGTCGATAGTAGGGGGAACATGCTTTATATCGCTGGAGCCGAGAGGA
Organism: Rhodothermaceae bacterium; assembly: GCA_019634345.1. Classification (GTDB taxonomy): domain Bacteria; phylum Bacteroidota; class Rhodothermia; order Rhodothermales; family JAHQVL01; genus JAHQVL01. The sequence goes on along the minus strand of JAHQVL010000401.1, from coordinate 11,598 downwards.
AGGTGTGGGATCTGATTGCCGCATCGGATGCCCTTTTTGCAGCTGTAGTCGGCGGAGTATTTCATATACAAGGAGAAACGGCCTCGTATTGGGACATCGGCAATGAGGCCGGTACAAATTTTTATACGTCATTCTCCCTCCACCAATCACGTTTAGATCCAGGCATATTGTTTGTCGGTAAGCGAAACGGTCTTGATGTAATATCCTATATGGGACCAAATTCCTGGTCACTTCTTGGCAGCATTCCTGACATCCAGAACCAAGTCAATTCAATAAACGAGCAAACTCCAGGAAAACTTGAGTTGGGAATGGACAACGGGGTGATTCATCTAACGTACTCCTCATCTACTTTACTTACGCCCGATCTTCATTATCTAGGGGAAGACGAAGGGCTACCCATAGGTTCAGTAAAGGGGCATTATGCTGCTGGCACTCAATTTTACGCAGCCATAGATGGGCTTTATACCTATAACGATCAAGCCAATTATTTTGAACGCCAGGACACTCTTTTTCCTGACATTTCATTTGAAGATTTCGTTGCCTATGGGAGTATAAACGATGGATTAAATGGAGACGTATGGATAACATCTAAGGACGGAGTTTATCAAGTGTCACCAGATGTTGGAGGGGGGTATTTAGTTCAATCTGCACCCTTTCTTGAAGCTTCTAACTGGACGATTATTGAGTCCATTGTAGATTCAACAGGAGTTGTTTGGTTTGGAGGGGTAGATGGCCTGGTTCGATACGACCCCTCAATCTACAAATCCTACGCTACAACCGCCTCTCCCCTGGTTACGCGCATTATTGTAGCGGAGGACTCTGTTATCGCTGGTGGTTCCGGAGCACCTTTTATGGACCATTACCCTCAATCGCTCGAATTAAGTCACCGAGAAAATTCCATCCGTTTCGACTTTCAAGCTCCTCAGTATGACCTAACAGAGAGAATGAGTTACCAGACCACTCTGGAAGGGTACAATTCTTCCTGGTCATCCTTTTCGCCTGACGCCTCTCGGGAATACACAAATTTACCAGGCGGAACCTACGTGTTCCGTGTTCGAGCCAGAAATGCATATGGTGCGGTAAGTGAGGAAGGTAATTTCTCTTTTAACGTTCATCCTCCCTGGTGGTTTAAATGGTGGGCGTATGCACTATATGGTGTATTACTCATTGGTGTTTTCTTCACTGCCAACCGATTCCAGCGCCGTCGACTCATCGTCCGTGAGCGCCTCCGCGCAGAACGTGAAAAAGCTAAAGCCATTGAGTCGACCAACCAGGAACTTGAACGTGCCTTAAAACACCTTACCGAGACTCAGGATCAGCTCATCCATACCGAGAAGATGGCTTCTCTTGGACAACTCACAGCTGGTGTAGCGCATGAGATTAAAAACCCCCTTAATTTCATAAACAATTTCGCCGAGATATGTGTCGGTCAGGCCGAAGACTTGGAGGAGCTACTTGAAAAATACCGGGGTAATTTAGAAACAACGGATGCCCATGAAATCAAGTCTCTCCTCGACGACTTGAAGCTAAACGCTTCTAAAATCAATAAATATGGTCATCGGGCGGATGGGATTATCCGCTCTATGTTAGACCATTCCCGGGCTGAGCCTGGACAAAAGCGCCCTACAGACATAAACAAGTTACTCGATGAGTTCCTAAACCTTGCGTATCACGGCGTCAAAGCTCGGATAGATGGAAATGAGGTAACCATCCATCGCCAGTACAATGAATCTCTCCCTGAAATCTATGTAGTCGCTCAAGAGATCGGGCGGGTGTTCATCAACATCTTGGACAACGCGTTTTACGCGGTGAATGAGAAAGCCGCATCTGAGAATGGGCAGTTCGAGCCTCAAGTTACTGTTGTTACCGAGAAAAAAGATGATGACGTTGAGATTCGCATTGAAGACAACGGAACGGGGATTTCTTCTGATATTAAGGGCAAAATCTTTGAGCCATTTTTTACCACCAAGCCAACCGGGAGTGGAACCGGGTTAGGTTTATCGCTAAGCTATGACATTATCACAAAGGGCCACAGCGGTACAGTCACTGTTAAGAGCGAGAGTGGGAAGGGGGCCACGTTTATCATCGCACTTCCGGTCAACGATGAACCTGTTTGATGTTTCACACTACGGTAGTGTAGAAATAACATAATCCTAATAAGTCAGGCGTATTATTGTCTGTTCATTATCTAGAATCTACCTACCTATTACCCACCGATACCATGCGATCTCCCCTGGCTTTGACGGCTCTTGCCGTTTTTATTAGCGTTCTTTTATTCATCTCAGCAACGCCTCTTAAGACCACTTTCCGGGTTGCACCCTATCTTCAGTTTGGCACAAAACATTCAATGGTTGTGCTCTGGGAAACCGAGGAGCCGGCTACGACTCGGGTGGAGTATGGTAAGAGCCGCATGGGGGATGATGCCCCCAATCTGTCTTTGCATAAAGAACTCGATGGTACCCGAACCATGCATGAGGTGGTACTGGAAGGGCTGAAACCAGAGACTAAGTATTTCTGGCGGGTAGTGTCGACCCTTGAATCTGGGGAGGAGATTGTCAGTGAGCACTCCTCGTTTAAAACAAACGTGCATGACTCAACGGCTTTCTCTTTTGTGTTCTACAGCGACTCCCAGAACAATCCGGACGTCTGGGGCAAGGTCTCTACCTTGGGTTGGTTAGAGCGGCCTAACTTTGCTATTCACGCTGGCGACCTGGTTGATCGCGGCGGTCACATGCCAGACTGGCTGATCGATTTCTTCCCTCCAGCCAACGACCTCATGCGCCGCGTTCCGATGTACACCATACTGGGTAATCATGAAGATGACGACGCGAACTACTACCGCTATTTCCACAACCCTGCTCCGGAATACTACTACTCTTTTAAATACGGGAATGCTGAGTTTTTCCTGGTTGATACCAACCGGCCAGTAACCGAGGACTCCGAGCAGTACAAATGGCTGGAGCAGCAACTCGCCGGATCGACAGCCACCTGGAAGTTTGTGGTTCACCACCACCCGCCGTACTCCTCCGAGGAAAACGACCACGGTGACAGTTGGGTAGGCTCGACCAGCCTGGGTACACACGCGCGTAACCTCGTGCCCTTGTATGAGCACTACGGGGTTGATCTATGCCTCTTCGGCCATGTCCATATGTACGAACGAACATGGCCACTGCTTGAGGGCGGGGTAAATCAGAAAAACGGTGTCGTTTATATCAATGGAGGAGGCGCCGGTGGAGGACTTGAGCAATTCGCTCCAACCCGTTCCTGGTTTACTGCCAAAGTTAAAAGTACGCACCATTACGGATACTTTGCGATTCATGACAATATGCTGATCTTTCAGGCCATCGATCAAGAAGGCAGCATGTTCGATAGCTTTCAACTTGAAAAGTCCGGCGAGCGACTTGCACAGAGCCATGTAGTCAAACCACCACCGCCTCAATTTGAAAACGAAACCCAGTTGTTTCTTGGTTCTACAGAGGTGGCGTTTAATGCACCGTTTGAAGGCGTCGATATTCGATATACAACAGATGGATCAACGCCATCATCAAGCTCTCCAAAATATTCAGAGTCGTTTACGTTGGACGCATCGACAACCATCAAGGTGGCCTCATTCACAAAAGAAGGCATGCGAAGCCGTGTGATGACGCGAGCATTCGAAAAAGCAAGCTTGCAAAAAGCTACAAAAGTGTCTCGGCCTAAAAAGGGGTTACGTTATGCCTATTACGAAGGCGGTTGGTCCAAATTGCCTGATTTTAGTTCACTAGAACCGGTAAAAGAAGACGTAACGGAATCAATTGGCATTGAGGGCAATGCGGATAATGTAGATCAAATCGGGCTTGTATTTGAAGGGTACGTCGAAGTCGAAAAAGACGGCATCTATACGGCGTACACAGAAAGTGACGATGGATCACGTCTCTACATTAATGGGGAAATGGTCGTGGATAATGACGGGTTACATGGACGGCAAACCCGCAGTGGTCAGGTTGCCCTGGCAGAAGGATTCCACGAGGTTCGAATCGAGTTTTTCGAAAATGGGGGTGGAGAGTACCTGAAAGCCAGCCTTGTAGGTGAAGGATTTCCGAAGGAATTATTGAGCACTGGGTCGTTGTTTCATAAATGAGGAAAAACTAAATAACCTCATTCTTCGTACATTACGTCCGAATTCCCTTCACTTCTATTTATACTACCATGCATACCCGTCGAGAATTTCTGAAGTCCTCATCTGCTTTAGCAGTTGCTGCTCCTTTCGCTTCATTAGAAAAGATCTTTTCACCTGCACAACGCATGTTTCGTATGTGCCTCAATCCTGGGGCCATTGGGGTGTCTGCCGATCAGATGGGTACCTTAGATTTGGCGATTAAGTATGGCTATGAGGCTATCATTGCTAAACCTGATGAGTTGCTTCAGTATTCTGATGAGCAGAGAGCAGCCCTGGTAGAGAAGATGAAAGCCAATAACATTACGTGGGGCTCTTCGGGATTACCCGTTGACTTCAGGAAGGATGCGGATACGTACATAAAGGGAGTAGAGGCGCTCAAGGCGCAAGCGCCGGAGCTAGAAAAGGTGGGAGCGACACGAATAAATACCTGGATTATGCCCTCGCACAACACACTGAGGTACAGGGATAATTTTGACCGCCATGCTCGCCGGCTTGGCGAATGCGCCGATATTTTGGCTGATCATGGCGTACGCCTTGGGCTGGAGTACGTGGGGCCGAAGACGCTCCTGAATCGAAGCAGGTATCCGTTCATGCGAACGATGTCGGAAACGCGCGAACTGATTAGTCACATGGGGCGCTCAAACGTGGGGCTGGTTCTTGATAGCTTCCATTGGTATTGTGCGGAAGATACGTATGATGATATTCTGAGGCTTTCAAACGAAGACATCGTCACCGTCGACCTGAACGATGCCCGGTCGGATTTATCCCGTGATGAGCAAATTGATGGGACACGGGAATTGCCTTTAGCCTCAGGGGTTATCGATTTAAAGACGTTCCTTGGTGCGCTGGTTGAAATCGGGTATGATGGACCCGTCCGTGCTGAACCGTTCAATAAGAAGTTGATCGACATGGATAATGAAGCCGCCACCCAGACCACCTACAACGCCATGCGTTCCGCATTTAAACTGGTAGACTAACGATCTACTCCGGTCCCTGAACCCTGGACTCCACCAGGTAAGGCTGATACCGATCTGGATCGTATGAGTAATCCGGTGCATGTGCTTCGAACAGTTGGGTGAACCGATAAATCGGGTCCATGAACTTGGTTGTTAACCGGTACACGCGCCCTTCTTCTAAATAGACTGCAGCCAGTGAATTGTCTTTAGGGAGTTTTTTTCGCAAACGGAAGAACTTCCATTTCCTGGTATAACGAGCTGAGTGGTTGATTCTTCGTGCCTGAAAATATCCCTTGTGCCAGACCTCATCTACTCGAACGACTTCATCGCGATTCAGCCGGCGCTCTGCGAGGTAGTGCCCTGGAAACCATCGTTTTGAACGAGCGAGATTACGCACGTGGAAATAGTCGCCCGGGCGAAGGTATACGTCTCTGCGTCGTGACCTCTCCTGGTGGATCACATCTCCACAATGATGTAATATAGGCACAAGCACTTGTTCAAGGCTGAGCTCGCGGCGAAGGGAGGACGTGTGACCAATATGCCGTTCAAGCGTATCATTAAGGCCCATGAGTTCAGCAAGGATAAGCCGTTCTGAACCATGAGATAGGTTGTCCACAAACGTTCGGATAAGCTCAGCAATCAGGAACGTTAAGGTGTCGTACTCTTCATCCGTAATTGGCTCGTAGTTGAGAGGCAATTCGAATATCAGTTCCTCGTCTTTAAGACGCAGCCGATTCTCCACTTTAATCACGAGCGGCTCGAGCTCTTCTTTTGCTGCCTTGGAAAGCAAGTTTGCGTCATCCAAGAGATGGTACAACCCATAACCACCAATTGGATTCGTTCTCAACTCTTCGACCACTTCCTGATAGGCAGCTTTCTGCTTAAAAAAACGACGTATTGACAATGAATCAGTGTTTGGACTAACAAATACTTCAGTTCAAGGTCATTTAAGCTATGTTGACAATCCTCCTTTGTCATCCCGGAGCAAAGCGATCGAGGGATCTACCCTTACGGTATGATTGGACGCTTTGCAGAGCAACTACATTAAGGTAGATCTCTCCACAGGGTCGAGATGACAAGAGTGAAGGAATTTGCAATAACAAAGACTTTAAATGCACTGTATTGAGTACCCTCAATTCTTTTTACTGTCTCTATTAACCTATTAGAACCGATGAAAGTTGCCTCGTTGAGAGGAGAAGAAGCATTGTCGATATCTACATTGGTTATAGTCACTTATCAGTGGATACCAACTTTTGACTCAGACTTCAGAAAACAGATGAAACCGCATGCCTGCTGAGTGAGTTTTTCCCGCTGAATATCTCTCAAACCCCCCTTATTATTCCTTTGTTGTAATGAAAAAGCATCCTTTGCGTGTGGTCCAGTTTGGGCTTGGTCCTATCGGTTGTGCAGTAGCCCGCCTGGTAAATGAACGATCTGATTTAGAGTTGATTGGAGGTGTTGATATCGATCCTGAGAAGACGGGAAAGGATGTTGGCACTATTATCGGATTGGATAAAGAGCTTGGATTTCCGGTGGTATCGTCGTTAAAGGAGGTGCTTGATCGTACTGCAGCGGACGTTGTAACGCATACTACCAGCTCCTATTTCGATCTATTTAAGCTTCAGATAGAAGAGATTCTTCAGTCTGGGCTCGATATCGTTTCAACGGCTGAGGAGCTTTCTTTTCCCTGGTTAGAGAATTATGTAGTAGCCAATGAGTTGGATGAGGTTGCGAAACAGGCGGGTAAAACCGTATTGGGCACAGGCGTAAATCCTGGATTCTTAATGGATACACTTCCCCTCACCATAACGGGGATTTGCCAGAAAGTGGATTATATCTCAGTTACTCGCGTGATCAATGCGTCAGAGCGGAGAGGGCCTTTTCAAGCAAAAATTGGATCCGGAATGAGTGTAGAAGCCTTCATGGAGAAGATGGAAAGCGGTCGGATGGGGCACGTAGGCTTGCCGGAGTCGATGGGCATGTTGTTCGACACCTTAGGCGAGCGAATGGAACGTTACGACGACAGTGTAGAACCGGTTGTAGCTGAAAAGCTGACTAAAACAGATGCGTTTACGGTACAGCCAGGGGAGGTTAAGGGGTTGAAGCAGGTGGCAAGAGGGTTTGGAGCAAACGGTGAATTTGCGAAGCTTACGTTTATCGCTGCCCTGGATATGGAGGATGATGGGGACACGATTCAAATCAAAGGCCGGCCTGACCTAGAAGTAAAACTCAAGGGGACGAACGGAGATTTATCAACAGTTGCTATGGTCGTAAACGCTGTGCGGCGGGTACATGAAGCACCCGCTGGGCTCGTTACCATGCGGGACATACCGCCGGTTACTGCTTGAGCAAGGCTAAAGTCCATCTAGGATAGTTCTTCTACTCGCATCCTCCAGGTTTGGAGAGCTTCAATGACTTCGCTGATTGTTGTATACCTCTTTTCGGGATCTTTATTGATGCATTTGAGGCATATCCTCTCCAATTCCTCAGGGATATTTCTATGAGGTGCTTTTTCCCTTGGCGGCGGCGGATCGTCGAACTTTATGTGTTGCAGCATCTCGTTTAACGTTTTGCCCCAGGCCATGAGTTCGAGAGTTAGAGCTTCATATAAAACGGCACCTACGCTATAGATGTCTGTACGATGATCGATGTCTTTGGAGGCGGCTATTTGCTCGGGGGACATATACAGCGCAGTACCTTGCAAACGGCCCTTGGAGGTGAGAGAAAAGTCGGCATCTTCGATGAGCTCTAGATGAGAAAAGTCTCTTTCCTCTATATTCCAAACTTTCGCGAGCCCCCAATCTAAGACAAGCACTTCACCAAAGGGGCCAATTAAGATATTGGCCGGCTTGATGTCCCGATGAACCACGCCGTGATTATGGGCATAGTCTAGGGCGTTGCAGATTTGAACAATGACGTCGATTAACGCAGCAAATCCATACTGTTCAGTCGTTTTGGGATCACCCTCTTTGAGCCAATTAATGATTTCCCGAAGTGTAGCACCTTCTACCAGCTTCATGGTAAAGTAGTAATGACCCTTTGTGTCGCGGCTCAATTCATAGATGGGAATGGTGTTAGGGTGCTGCAACATCGCGGTGACACGAGCTTCTCTTAAAAACCGTTGCTGTTCGATAGGGTCGTCAGCAATCTCTCTGCGCAAGCTTTTATAGCACACCGTGCGGCTCAGGTGGAGGTCCTTACAGGATTGGATGATACACTTCCCTCCTTGTGCGATCGTTTTGAAATAGGCATATCGCATCTTGTTATTTACTGCACTTTTAGGCAGGTCATAATCCGTATCCTTCAGGGATACGACGGGGTATCGATCATTGGGTTTTGGAAATTGAGTTGCCATAGTGAGATTGTCGGATGGGAGGGGTGGTACCTATAATGTAAGCGCTTTTCTGAATTGATGTTAGGGGTTTTTTAACTAAATGAGTAAGGAGAAGCTGTTGAAGAGAAATAAACTGCCGAAAGAAAAAGACCCTTCATTGTGATGAAGGGTCTTTGTGTAGAAGTCCTTTTTTACGAATGTGGTTCCTGCAAAAGCTAATTACTTCCTTCTTTTGCGGAGAGTCCTTTTGCAGTACGATCTTCGAGGGGGGGTGCAGGTGTCATTGCGGGTGGATGTTCCTCCAGCAGTTTGAGCACTTCTTCGACCACTTTTTCAACTTGTGGATCTCTGCCCTGGACCAGCAAATTGGGATCATCCCAAACTTCAAAGTCAGGAGATACCCCTTCGCCTTCCCAGAACCAGTGTCCGTCGTTATCATACAAGCGTGCTCCGGGTACGGTGATGCCGCCGCCGTCAATAAGTTGATGCCCTGTAGCTGGGCCAACCAGAATGCCCAGTGTTCGTTCTCCCACGATAGGACCTGCTTCCAATTCCTGGAACGCCCAGGGTAGGCCATCGCCGCCGGAGCCGGCCCATCCGTTGATGAGCATGCCCATGGGACCTGTATTGGTCTTCATCGGCCACGTGTGATCCTTTCCATGGCGCCAGTGCAAGTTGTAGACTACGGGGCGTTTCATCAGTTCGAGGAAGCGATCCGCAAGTTGACCTCCGCCATTAAACCGCTCGTCGATGATGAAGCCCTGTTTGTCGAGTTGTCCGTAGTACATGCGAACCAGCTCTAGCTGGCCTCTGCCGCCTGTGTTGGACATATAAATGTAACCGAGCTTCCCGTCAGATAATCGGTCCACCATTTTTCGATTGTCTTCGATCCATTCCAGGTAGCGCAGGTTTGTTTCTTCTCCTTGCGTCAGGCACTGAATGATATGGTGTTTGCTGTCTTCTTTATCGCCGGTTCTGCTTATCTCAAGTGAGACAACTTTTCCGTTGAGTCCTTCGAACGCAGCATAAGGATCTTTGCCTGTATCTAGCATTTCTCCATTCACCGAAAGGATATAATCACCTTCTTGTACGTCTACCCCAGGTTGATCAAAGGGGGAACGCACTTCCGTATCCCATGCCGCGGGCTTTACGATCCGGGCGATCTGGTATTTTCCTTTATCGAGCTGCCAGTCGATGCCGAGAAAACCAGTGCTTCTGTTATCGACGCGCTCGGTGTCGCCGCCAAACGTGTACGTATGGCCGGCACTTAACTCGGAAGCCAGGTTCGATTGGATGAAGCTCACGTCCCATCGGGTGCGTGCATCTTCGATTAATGCACCGTAGCGATCGCGAAGCTCTTCCCAGTCGAGTTGGTGCATGTTTGGGTCGTAGAAAAAGTCACGGTGTCTGCGCCAGGTATCGGCAAACAATTGCCGCCACTCTTCGCGCGGGACCAGATTCATTACGAGGCCATCCGTCGGAATGGGTTTTTCGATTTTTTGGCCTGGAGCCGGTTGAATGATACCGTAGTTTGAACCGCTTCTTACGAGCAATGACTTCCCATCTGGTGTGACTACAGCACTGTTTACAGTGCTCATAATGTCTTTCTCTTCCCGCTCATTCAGGTCATAGAACTTCAGCGTAGCAGGTCCGCCGCCTGATCCCGTATTGGGGAAGCGAAGGTAGACGAGCTTGCCATCAAAAGAGGCAAGGCTTCCAATGTTACCTGCAGCAGGAGGGAGCAAGACCAGGCGGGATTCGATGTTGTTCAGGTCGATTTCAATACCTGGATCCTCTTCCGCTTCCTCCTCTTCGTTTTCTTCCTCCTCTTTGGATTCATCCTCATTCTCCTCTTCTTTTACCTCGTAGGCGTCATTTTTTGGGTGAAGCAACGAAGGGGCATCGGCCGTCAGACTAACCGAAGCAATTTGGGTCGCGTTGGGATACACCCAGGTACCGTCGCCCATATCCGAATAGGATGGCGAGAAGCTTCGATTGGTGAGATAGAACAGGTATTTACCATCAGAACTAAAGGTCGGTGAGAAGTCCTGGTAGAAACCGCTCGTTGCTTGATGCTTCTGCTCGGTATCAAGGTTGTACAAAAATATGGCGGTGTGCGCATTGTCTAGGCCTTCAGCGAAGGCAAGCCATTTTGAGTCTTTTGACCAGGAGATAGGGAAGTTGAATTTACCACCATGCCCAATATTCCAGGAGTAGTGGCCTACGTTTTTGGTGTCTCCATTCTCCGTATCGATCGTGTAGATCGTATTGGTTTCATCGATAAAAGCGATGTGTTTGCTATCCGGCGACCAGTAGAGGGTGTACCCAAATCCCTTGCCGCGCTTTGTGAGTTGTTTGGCTTCGTCGCTTGCGTCTGAGGCTTGGAGATAGATTTCAAATTCCCCAGAGCGATCGCTCCAGAAAGCAATGTGCTTTCCGTCAGGAGACCATGCAGGGTTGCGATCAAAAGCGTCGCTGGATTTCGTCAGGTTCATGACGTAGCCTTCTTTGGCCGGTACATTAAACAATTCACCACGCGCTTCAAAAATCACACGTTTTGCCTCTGGAGAAGCCGTCATGTTCATGATCCGATCACTTACGTCCACTGCCCTTGGCATCTCGGCAGCCAGGTCACTGACAATGTTTATCGATATGGGTTCGTATTGCTGGGTGTTGGTATCCATCACGTAGAGAACACCGCCGGCTTCAAAAACGAGATCCTGCGGCCCGCCTGCCATGTACGAGATGTCGAAGTCATCGAAGCGAGTGATTTGACTGAGTGATTTATCACTCGTGTTGTAGGCCCAAATATTCAGGCGCATGTTCTCTGCCCGATCCGATAAGAAGTAAACGGTATCGCCGACCCATGCTGGCTGCCCATCATTGGCAGGGTGCGTTGATACATTCTCCGCTTGATTGTTTTTCAGATCGTAAATGAGAATGTCTGAAGCCAGGCCGCCTCGGTATCTCTTGAATGGGTAGCTTTCTGTAATCTTGGTGATATAAGCGAGGTGATTTCCATCGGGGGAGTAGCTGGCTAATTCCCCATAGGGGATAGATAGTTTTTCAGGCAACCCGCCCTCTTTGCTTACTGAGAAGAATTGGCGGGAAGATCGCTGGCCTAGTTCTCTTCGGGAGGCAAACAGAAT
>JAHQVL010000400.1 GCA_019634345.1 Rhodothermaceae bacterium | reverse complement strand
GCAAACGGCGAGAATTAGTCGAGCGGGGCTAGCATATTTATATGTGGACACGTTGAACGGTCTCATTGAATCTATATTAAGAGTGCGTTTTTTTTTCTTTGTTTGGAGTGGTTTGCATGCGCCGATACAAAATCCAGACTTCAATGCACAGAGAGAGCAATAACGAACCCACCAGTGCGGTTGCAAACGTAAAAACGTTTTCTTTTACAGCATCTACATAAAGTACAAGACCCATCACAGTGAGTAGCAGTAGAGCCATACGGGCAAGCATGCCCCCAAATATAATCAGCAAAAAGCGATTATCGTTAAAACGATACGCGAATTTCGAGGTCAAGAAGAAAGCCAAACCATAGGACCCTCCTACACTCAAACCTAGAAATACGCTTAGCCATGTTTCCGGTGAAATATTCACTATCAGTGTATCGTTTTAGCCAGGCTTTGTAAGTGACTCATCCCGGACGGATTGAATTGCATACAAAACGCACGAGGAGCCATTAAGCCCCCTCAAAAGCCCCGCATATCAATGAATTATAAATGAAAGCGCCACAATTTTTACAAGAAATGCAACCTATGGAGGGGTCAACTCTGCTTTTTTTGTCTTTTCTCCTCTTCACTTTCGGTATTGAGCTCTTTTGCGACACGCAAAAAAAGCGCAAACATCCCAGCTACTCCAACAAGAATCCCTGCGAGCATTAACCATGGGAATGTATCTAACCACCTGTCTAGCAGTAAACCTACAATTAAGTAGAACACAACGGAAAAACCAGCCTGGAGCCCAATGCTGAAATAGCGTTGAGCTCCCCCTAAACCTGAGAACCAACTTCCTTTAGGGCGAGGTGGAGGCTTACCACGGCCTGAGAGAGAATTCACTAGAAACAGAATTTGTAGCTAAGAAAAACTTAACGGCCGGCAGCCATTCGCTTAGCTTCATTCACATTATTCTTGTTATTGTTGTTATTATTCTGCCCACCTTTATTGACCTGATGCACTTTTGCTTTGCCAGCATCTTTAGTCATCTGGCACTTGCCATTAAAGATAGAACCTTCTTCAACAATCAGGCGAGCCGCTTCGATATTGCCGTCTACCCGAGCAGATCCTTTGAGCACGAGCAATTCGCGAATTCTAATTTCTCCCTGTACGCTACCTGCTACTTCAGCGTTAGTAGCAATCATTTCACCTTCTACAACGCCATCTGTAGCTACGATGGCTTTTCCGCCAACGTCTAACTTCCCTACGATGCGGCCGCTTATTACGAGGTTGCTCTCAGAGCGCAATGTACCTTCGAATACAGTGCCTTCTCCGATCATATTGATTTGAGGTGAAGGCGCACTGCTTGTTTGTGTCCTTGCCATGTTTTCTTTTTTGTTACCGAATGCCATGTTTTCGAAAAATGATAAGTGTGTGATAAGAGTCGTGCGATTAACGCAAGAGACGAACGTTTACCAACCAACGAAAAAATATCGTGGATCTTGAGCCAGCCCGTTGTGCCATATCTCAAGATGGAGATGGGGACCAGTTGTAATCTCGCCAGAATTTCCGCTTCTTGCAATAGCTTCTCGATTACGAACGCGATCTCCTACGCGTTTTAACAATTGCTTGGCATGCTTGTAGACTGTAACGTAGCCATCCGAGTGTTGAATAGCTATTGCATATCCTCCTTCATGCGTCCAGTCAGCGAGAATAACATATCCATCGCCGATAGAGCGTACTACACTTCCTTCCTCCGTTGCAATATCTATCGCATAGTGCCCGCTTCGAGCATCAAAGCCGCGTGTAAGATATCCATCAACCGGAGGCAATGCTGGGAACTGTATACTAGAAACATATCGTTCCCCGGTAGAAAAGGTGCGTACAGGTACAATATTTGACTCTGTGTCCAGGCGAGGGATAGGCATCGCAGGCTGTACGTGATCGGTCGAGAATGACGTTCTCGGTTCAGCACTTCCCCTGACGCGGGTTGCGGGCCTATCGTTTGCCTGGTAAAGGTCAATTTCTGCCTGAGCAATGAAGGTAGAATCTATATGCCCCATCATTAACATTCTTAGCTGGGTCGCATAGTTAATCTGGGCTTCTAATGAATCTTGAAAGGCGGCTACCCTCAAAGAGTGCTCTTTAATCTTGTGCCGCATCTCCTCCGTACCCTCGGTTGGGATATAATCACGAATCGGAGTCAACACAACCCCTCCTATACCGAGAAGGCCTGCCACAAACAAAGAGAGGAACCAGAACTGAATGACGCGGGACGATTTGATTCGATACTGACGAGGATCCTGGAGTTGCTTCTCATCCATAACGATTATGGAATACGTATTTCTAAATCCTCTGGTAAACTCTGACAGGAAACTAAAAAGCATGGCAGGCAAGGCGAAGTTTTATATGCGCCGGAGAGCTATAGACGAAAGTAAAAGTAGTGATCTCGAGGCGAGGGGGTTTCTCAAGGCCTCATAATATACTACAGTTAAGACAAATAGATCACATCCTTTATGTACAATCACATAAATTCTGACGAATTGATTAATTGGTTTCTTGTTTCTTGTTGAAAAGCAGGTTTTTTCAGTGGAAACAACCAGAAACCAAAAACGAGAAACTGACCGGATAAACTACCAGGATGTATTGGGTTCTACTTCCGGCATCACTCAGATACGCGTTTTCGCATTAAGTTTTCGTTAAAACACCTGCTAATCTAAGAAGTCTAATCGAAAGAATTGTACTCAAAACCAAAAAAATGAAACAATAGGGCCTATCCAATTGTTTATCCCCGGCTGAAAAAAACACGTAACTTCATTATACGAGTATAACCAAATCACATGCCACAACATAAATCTGCAGCCAAACGCGTTCGTCAGACAGAAAGAAGACGCGTGAGAAATAAAAAGCATACAAGCAAAATGCGCACTCTCGTCAAACGTCTAGAAGTCGAAGAAGACAAGGAAAAGGCGCTATCCCTGCTTAGTGAAGTAAAAGCAAGCCTGGACAAATTAGCTGCCCGGCGCATCATTCACAGAAATAAAGCAGCCAACTACAAGAGTACTCTTGAGAAGAAAGTAAATCAACTTTCTTAAGCAGTATTATTTGTTCAATTCGCATAAATGAAGATTTTCACGTGTTTCTAAGCAAATTTATTGCTAGTTTCAAATCTTCACCGAATTTTCGGATTAATTCCCCGAAATACCCCGTTTGGCGATAACGATTTTACTTATTACAGTAGCAATTTCGGGTACTGATTTATTAACTTCCGAGTGAGCAAGCGAAGACACGCTCTTAGTTCAAACGAAAAGCATAATTAGTACGCGATCCTTATATCGGTTTTTGCAAATACAATAAACTAACAACATGATGAATCATCTACGCTCCTCGCTCTTGTTAACAGCAGCCTTGTTTATAGGTACACTGAGCTTGATCGGATGTAAAACAGAAGTTACAGTAATGTCTGTTGACGGACCTGATAGCCTCAGAACAAACCAGTCTGGCACGTTCATGGCCGTTGTAAACGAAGATGCCTCTGATCCAGTAGAGTACAACTGGAACTTTGGTGACAGCAGAACAGGACTTGGTAAAACAGTTACTCACTCTTTCAGCCAACCTGGCACCTACCGTGTAGCTGTAACTGCAACGAACAAAAAAGGCCCCGACACTGGCGAAGCTAGCGTTGTAGTTTATCGTCCGCCAGTTCCTGCAGAGGTAGTGACCATTAGCGCCAACCCTCAAACACCTGATACACGTACTCCTGTGAGCTTCTCATCAAACGTTCGCGGCGATGTACCTATCAGCTATAACTGGGCATTTGGTGACGTTGGAAGCAGTACTTCTACGAACCCTACTTATACGTTTGACACAGCTGGCACCTACACAATTACCCTCCGTGCCTCTAACAACGCTGGATCAGACTCTCGCTCAATGACGATCACCGTTGAAGAATACGAAGCAGACTACTGCAGTGAAGTTGTTGAGATGAACGCTGCGTACTTCGCACGTAACTCAAGTGTACTAACTGAAGAAGCACGCGCTGCTCTTCAAGAAAACCTGTCTATCTTGAGCGACTGTCCAAACACCAACGTTCGCGTTGAAGGATTCTCTGCTCCTGGCGAAAGAAATGCGCAAAGCCTTTCTGAAGATCGCGCTCGTGCAGTAGAGCAGTTCTACTCAGACAATGGTGTACCTGTAAGCCGTATCATGGCAATGGGCCAAGGCCGTCAAGGTGGCACAACAAGCAAGAAAGAAGGTGTTGATCAGTTCCGCCGTTCGGACACTATTCCGATTCGATAATTGATTTACATTCTGCCTCGACCTTTTTTCGGGTCGACATTGAAACTAAGGGCATGCCTCGAAGGCATGCCCTTTTGTTTTGGCCTATTTGTTTTGGCACAGAGTGTGCAAACATTTACTTATGTTATTTGTAGTATTTGAAAAGCGCCTCTCTACCCTAAGCCTCTATTAGGAAGTCTGATTAAAGTTTGTCTTCTCTCGCTATGATACGCCTACATGCTGTCGCCGCCCTCACATTGTTACTGATATGCCTTGTATCTGAAACCAATACCGCGTCGAGCCAAAACCGCCAGCGCCAGTTCAGAGGAACACAAGCACATTTTGGGACAGGCATTGGGTTGTTCACCTATCACGGACGCATAAATCTCTCAGATTCCAGAAGCGATGCGAACTTCACACGCTCTAGCGACCCGGCTTTTGTCTTTTTTGGTTCCTTCCCTATTCTTCGCGACAGGCTATTTTTCCGGGGATTGCTCGGTCTTTCAAACCTCAATTCTCTCAGTAATGGCGGCACGCTCTCTAACAACGAATTCCTGAATCGCGAACTCTTCTGGTTTGAACCCCAGGTTGCGTACACGTTCTTCCCCGGCTCTAAAAAGAAGCTTTTACCCTATGCATATACCGGGTTTGGCACATTGATCGCTGATCCCTTCGGAGGGTCTTCGAGAACCGTTGACCAACCAGGCGTTGGTGGACCAGGACCAGATCGATCTGTATTCACGTGGCCACTGGGGCTCGGCGTCGATTACTCCTTTAATCACAAATTCTCCTTTTTTGTTGACGCGAGCTTCCGGATTAATTTCAACTATGTAGGGCGCAATCAAGGCGGCACGAATCCGCACAACAGCTCCTTAATTATGGCTGGCTTGCGCATGAACCTGGTTGATGTAAAACGCTCCGTTGATGATGTGCCTCCAATAGAGTTGCCAGACCCTGTAGATATTCCCCCGTATTCACCGCCATCTCCTGTAACCAGAGAGCCCAGCAACCAATGTGTTCTTCTCGAAATGAATACGTTGTTCTTTACAGAAGACTCCCTCGAACTCAGCCCCATAATGTCATCGCTTCTAAATGAAAACATAGAGGCACTTGAACTGAGCCCTGCTTGCTGTGCAATCATCGAAGGCTATACAGACGGAACCGACACAGAAACTGAAGCGCTACAGTTCTCTAGAGAACGCGCTACGGCCGTTTACGATTTTTATACAGGAAACGGCATCGCCAGCGATCGCCTTGCGATTCGCCAGCAGGGCACTGCACTTCCGTGTCTTAAAAAAGAAGACCCTGACTGCACCATTCACAGGCGCGTAGAATCCGTCATGGTAAGTTGCAACACATTTCCTGGATACCGAAATTGATAGCGTTCTACACTACGGACCAATCAATTTCTCTATGCATTCAGGACAAGACCTTGCTCAAGCCATTAAACGAGAAGCAGCGCGGCTCGGATTTGATGCCTGCGGAATCTCAAAAGCGGAGCAACTGGATCAAGAGGCGGTTCGGTTAGAGGCCTGGCTCAATGCAGGCAACCAGGGCACCATGGGATGGATGGAGCGCAACTTTGAAAAACGCATCGACCCCCGAAAACTGGTAGACGGAGCCAAATCAGTCATTTCTGTCCTGCACAATTACTACAGCCCATCCACCCACTCAAACAATCCCGCTGAAGGTAAAATCAGCAGATATGCCTGGGGCGATGATTACCACGACGTACTAAAGGAACGGCTGTTTTTACTTTTTGATTGGATTAAAGAACACATCGGCGAGATTAGCGGGCGCGCTTTTGTAGACTCAGCGCCTGTAATGGACAAAGCATGGGCTCAACGAAGCGGCCTGGGTTGGATTGGAAAACATACCAATCTTATCAATCAGTCCATGGGCTCCTTCTTCTTCATCGGTGAACTCATCATAGATCTTGAACTTGAGCCCGATGGTCCGGTCCCCGACCACTGCGGGTCCTGCACACGATGCATCGACGCCTGCCCAACCGATGCGATCTACCAACCCTACGCCGTCGACGCCAATCGATGCATCTCTTACCTAACGATTGAGCACAGAGAGGACGATATCCCCATAGCACTCCAGGCTCGATTAGAAAACTGGATCTTCGGGTGCGATATCTGCCAGGATGTGTGCCCGTGGAACAAGTTTAAAAGGCCAACCAGTGAACCCAGGTATATGCCTCGCGACAAGATGGTCGATACGCGCGTTGAAGAATGGATTGAACTGGACCTAGAATCGTTCAGAAAGCAGTTCAGAAAAAACCCAGTTAAGCGAACAAAATACGAAGGGTTCATGCGCAACGTACGCATGGTTCGAGAACATCCGCCAAAAAGTTGATGCAATAAAAAAACGAAGCCCGGTGGTCAAGGCTTCGTTTTTATGCTTGCAGAAAAATCTATGTATAGGGAGTTACTTCTTTTTCGTGGTACTAAGATACATCACTTTCACAGGTGAGATCAATCACATGTTCATGTGGTTTTGCATCACATTTCTCAGTTTAAGACGCGAAATATATTAAATCCGAGCCGCATATCTCCCTCAAAAAGATCAAGATCTCCACCGCGCAAGTACTGATCTGAGGTAATTCCAACGGAATTGGTTACCACGATCTGAAACACGTGGCCGGCTGTTGCGATCTCTAGACCTCCTCCCCACGTATCAAATCGGATATCATTACCGAACGTGAGTGTACGAGTAAAACCAGATGCAATATGTGTCCATTCACCTATTAAAGCGAGGGAACGAGTCAAGCTATAACGCCCTCCCAGCCCTACAGTAAACAATTGCGGCTCTCCATCTACGTCCTCAGCAGGGTTCAGAAGGATGCCAGGCACAACCGCAACACCAATCCGATCCCCAATCTGGCGGGTCATGCTCACTTGCAGGGTGGTTTTAAATCGCTCTCTAGCGAAGCGGTCCTTATGAGCAAGTTGTTGCGAGACATAATTAAACGATCCCTGGACACTAACACCAATGGGCCATCCGCCACCGGGACCTCCCTGGTTAGCGATGGAATACCGGGCTTGAAGCTCGACGTCGTCTGCAGAGTTACTCCGCGCAATCGCAGCCATGAACTTATCGGTTATTGCATAACCCAGGCTGATATAGATGATCCCGCTCCCATCAAGTCCAAAGAAAGCATCGTATCCATCAGAGAGTATGGGGTTAAAACGATGTCCGATCAAGAACAACATGTTTCCCTTTTCAAGCGATCGGGTCGTAGGAAGGTTCAACACCTTCCATCCATAAAACGGATATTTTATTTCATTGGAAGATTGCTTCTTTTCTTTGACCTCATCTTCTGGGATCTCTCGAATCCACTGCTCTACCTTTGCGATTTCTTCATCGGTTAATTTGTCGCCCGTCATAGGCATCTGGAGGCCAACAATACCTTCTGCTCCTTTAATTTTGTCAACAAGGTAGCTTTTATCAGGATGTCCAGGCTCAACGCGCTTCATGTCCGGCTTTTCCATGCTCGGTTGGTTGACCGTGTTGCTGTAGAATTGATCGGCAGTCAAGTTCATGTTCATTTGTGCAACAGGCGCTCCGTGGCAGCCGGCCTGGGTACAACTTCTTTCAAACAAAGCGGCTACCTCTGCCTCTATATCACTCATTTTTATCGGAGCGCTCGTTTGCCCCTGCGACTCTCGTGGGATTGTACTACAGGCTAGAAATAGTATACAAGCAGCCCATAGACCACGCCGTAGAAGAATAGTCATGTTATTACTCACATTAATTATACGTGTAAAAACGGGGGCTATGATTCAACAAATACAGGTAAAGAGAGGGCAGGATTTTGACCGTTCGTTGGGTCAGGATCATCAAGTGGTTGCTGATGACCCGCAGCATCAAGAGCAGTTATTGAAATAGTATGCTCTCCAGGACTCGCATCCCAGTACAATTCCCATTGGGTCCAGACTCCTCGATAAGGATAGGCATGTTGCTCGTTCACCTGGACGGTTTGCTGAAGCGAGGATTCGCCTACGACCACTTCATTCAAGGTCTTGATTCGCGCTTCTCGAGCAGGCTCATCATTGATGGAGACGAGGATTTTCTCGACACTAGCAGCACCACTTAAGGCAAAGCCTGCTATTCGGGTTCTTCCGGGCTGTAAGCGTGCCCCTTGCAAGATGGACGTAGATTTGCAGTGTACATCGATCTCGCCGTCATCTTCGTATCCTAAAACCTCCTGGTACGTGCCAAAAGCTTCGTCCTGATCGGTCACTTCAATGCGTTCAATCCACTTAACGCTTTTATATCCATAATGCCCAGGCACCAGCAACCGAACTGGAGCTCCGAACTCAGGACGCAGTGGACTCCCATTCATCAAGTAGACCAGTAGCGGTTCAACCAAACCACTGCCGGGGCTATAAAGCTTGTCCAATGTCAAGTTATTGGTGAATCCATCAGCTGCATAAACCCTGACTCGTTTTCCTTGCTGAAGATCAATGCCTGCTTCGTTTAAGAAGAGCGATAAAGGTACACCGGTCCATGTAGCTGTGCCTACAAGCCCAGGGACAGCATTGTTATCCAGGATACAGCGCAAAGTGGACACAATGGTTAACTGATCTTCCAGCCGGCTATCAATGTC
This sequence comes from Rhodothermaceae bacterium, assembly GCA_019634345.1. Lineage (GTDB taxonomy): Bacteria > Bacteroidota > Rhodothermia > Rhodothermales > JAHQVL01 > JAHQVL01. Next base: position 23,037 of record JAHQVL010000400.1, on the reverse strand, counting down.
GGCAAGGCTGAGCGACAACGGGTTACTAACCAGGCCATCAATGGCGAGCCGCCAGGTGCCTCGAGGAATCTGTTGAACGCCGGGCCAATCACCTATCGCTCCATCTGCACCAAATTGGGCAAAGAAGGAATCAGTGGGGGTAATAAACGGGAAGTTTTCCTCGCCCGAGATCACAGGATCTACCACCAGGCTTTCACAACCACTAAAGGAAATAATAGACGAACTCAACACGACGGCACCTGCTTTTCGCAAAAACGTTCGTCTTGAATGGACTCTATGTGACTCAGTATGCATCTCGCTCACACATCAATGGGTTGAAAGAAATCCAGGGTCCGACAACGTCTTCAGATAAGCTACAAGAGCGGCCTTTTCTTCTTCGCTCAGATTTATCTGCCTGCGGTTCCCTAACAAGGGATCTATAGTTTCAGAGTATTTAGTGCCTGAGTTGTAGAATTCTACGACTTCCTCAAGGGTCTCAAAGCGACCATCGTGCATATAGGGTGCAGTATACTCGATATTTCGAAGCGTAGGTGTCTTGAACTTGCCTGCATCGGTTGGATGGTTCGTTATCGCTGCCAGGCCAAGGTCTTCCGGATACTCATCCAGGCCATTATTGTGATAGCGGTTGTCCGTAAAGAGCGCCGTTCCATGACAATGAAAACAATCTCCGCGCTCATTAAAAAACAGGTTCATGCCCAGTATCTCCTGCTCAGTCAGGGTCGCTTCCCCCGCTCTGAATCGATCGTACTTGGAGTCGGCTGAGATCAGTGTTCGCTCATACTGAGCAATGGCCTTTGCGATCAACTCAGGAGTAATTGACTGCGAAGGAAATGCATCATCAAACATTGCGGGATAAACCGCGTGTCGTTTGATTTTCTTAACAACCTGATCCCAGCGTTCTCCCATTTCCACTTCATTTTCTACAGGCTTCAAGGCCTGCTCTTCGACGCTCATTGCTCGTCCATCCCAGAACAATGTTTCCATCCAGCCCACGTTGATAATGGGCATCGAATTTCTCGTCGTCACCCCGTCTACCCCCTGGCTAAATGCCAGAGGGTCCGAAAAGGCTGAAGCGGGTTCGTGGCAAGATGCACAGGCTACTGTGCTATCTATTGATAAAATAGGATCAAAGAACAGCGTGCGCCCAAGTGCAATCCCTTCCTCAGTCAGGGGATTGTCTTGAGGGATCTCCAACACAGGAAAAGACGCAGGAATCTCAAGAATCACAGGAGTAGGCGTACTATCCATGCGTGAACTATCACACCCCGTGCAGATCAATAGAAGAAGCAAGCTGACTTTGACTATCGCGGTCATGACACGCTACTGCGTTAGTTTTTAACGGCAAAAACTGTGGAACCGTTTGCTTGAAGCAGAGCCTGGGCGCCAGGGTTGCCCATGATCATTCCATAGTCCGTAAAGTCCCAGACATTCGGCCCGGTAAGCCATTGATCCAGGTGCATATCGACTTGAATCGTCTCTGAATTTCCGTCGATTTCCAGATCGATGGGAAGAGAGACAGGGAAAGAGTAATCTCCTCCTCCAGAAGGACCGTTATGGATTCTGAATGTACCGTCCGTACCATAACGTCCCTCAAATCGCATATAGTGATACCGCTCCGTGGTACCATCTCCCATAGGCATCATCATGGGCCAGATCATGTTGTCTACCGCTAAGGTTCGTTCTAGCGCGCCGAAGACATTCTCAGATCCCTCGATGCCGAATCGAAAAGACAACGATGTATATGTACCAGGGGCTATGGTTATAGAAGCTATCGTCCACGTATCTGGGTTGTCTTTATTGACATAGTGGCTCCCTTTAAGGGAAACGACGGTCCCATCCTCGTGCGTAAGCGCTATGTCTGTCACGATGTACTCCAGGAGAGTGACAGTAAATGAATGGCCGGCTTCGCTTTGATGCGAAGACTGTTCAAGAGTAACGATTTGTTCATTGCCATAGTGTTCAAAAGAAACACCAACCACACCTTCTTCTGGGTCGTCGTTCCCTCCGAAAAGATCGCATCCTGACACCAAAAGAATCAGCAAGAGGCACGGTAAGAAACGCTGTATATTAGAAAACATGATGTTTAAACGAGTTAAATGTTAGTTATTAAAAAGGGAAGCTCGGAACTCAAAGCCCATGAACATATCTCGAGAGTTAATTGTATTTCTTCCAACCGGCGTCTCGAAATACTGGAGATTGAACCCAAGCGAGGAGAGGGCGAAAACGTTAAGGAATGAGAACGGATAGATAGCTACACCGCCGCCTATCTTCAGATAGCGTTGGCTCGTTGGTATTGGGTTTAGCGGAGAAAACCCTACTTCAGGATTCTTTGTAGAGAGGGTGCCCAGGCTCAATATCTGTAACAACAAAAAGTCACCAAGCGGGGAGGCTCCAATCTCGGCATGGAAGAGCCATTCATCGTTATACTTAGGCTGAGTATCTCGAGTACAATGAATATCACTGCCTGGAATGCACTCTATCGCTTTGGAAAAAGCGTATATAGAGGACCTGTAGCGAAAACCAGTGCCAATCTGCAGGTAAGCAGGCAGTGGATAGAAGCTTTTGCCATAAAACACCATCCCTTGCACATCGACCTGCCCTCCTCCCGAGCTAGGTGTGTAGTTTCTCACGTATCCCGTTGGCACGAAAGCTTGAATGTTTACTGCAACGGCGTGCTTATTTTTATCGACACCCAGCAGTTTATCGAGCGAGTACCGAACCCCTAGTGAAGCAGTGCCTGGACTGTACAACCTGAACCGAAAAGCGTGATCACGAACAAATGTCCGTTTATAGGGAAAAGAAAGAATCAGAGATAACCGATCGGCCAATCCCATTTCCGCGTACGCATACAGGCTGCGATCTCGATACGTATCGCCAGGCAGCCCACTGATGAAGTCTGCAGATCGCCCATCAAAGGTAAACTGATGGCCTGCCTTAACCTCTCCGTAAAAAAGCTTTACATAGGCTTCCCCGGCCGGCATCGTCCAGGCCTGGGCAAATAGAGACCATGGAGACATCCAAAGAATCCAAGCAAAGGCAAGCTGACGTAACGGTATAATGGCGGAGCGTATCATTGTATCCAATCCGGCGGTAACCTAGTTGTCCGGAGCGCCTTCTATGATCCACTGCCGGATGGTAGTTAGTTCGGCAGAGGAAACAGGATTGCCTCCAAAAGGCATTTGCTCTCCAATAATCCCAGCTGCACCGGTGAGTTTATCAATGAGATAGCTGTTATCAGGATCTCCCCTTGTAATGTTACATGTTTCCAACTGGACAGCTTCATTGCCAGGGCCTAAAGCCGATTCGGCATCAAGCAGCGAATAGTTAGAAGGTGGGGTTGGTGCTCCATGGCAGAACTGAGAACTACACGAGTTATTTGCAAAAATGGGAGCTACATCACTTGAGAAGGAAACAGTTGAAGCTGGGTAGTCCGAAGCTTCGAATGGAATATTGCATTCCAGTTCGCCCCCATCGTTTGCATCAACGTGTTCACAACCCAAAAAAGTCAGAGCAATCAGAAGTACAGGAATGATCCCTTTAAAGAATGATAGCATTGTTTCAGTGGTCAATCTATATTATTTGATTTATTACTCGGAGGGGCAATGTTGTATGTAGAGAAAACCCGTAGAGCCTATAAATCCTCTACCCGTTTTATTTGATGATTATCTGTATCCGCGATATATAGTATGTGGTTAATTTCGTCGTAATAGAGGCCTTGCGGATTATGTAGCATCGCTTCAGTAGCAGAAGTACTATCCGGAGAAAAGCCCGGATCACCAGTTCCAACCAGCGTTGATATGTTACCAAATGGATCCACCTTGCGGATCACATTATTCCCTGAGTCTGCGATGTAGATGTGATGGTCTTCCCGGAAGATGACATCTGTTGGTTTATTCAACTGCGCGCTTCTTGCATTGCCACCATCGCCTGAGTAGCCCGGCTCTCCAGTACCAACAATAGTGGTCACTCTATTGGTGAAAAAATTGATGCGCCGTATGCAGTGGTTTTCGGTGTCGGCAATATAGATCACCCAATCATGGGTATTTATCGAGGCCTTCCCTCCGAGTGCCGGCGCTTGCCCAGAAGGAAATTGAAAAGCTGCGTCATTGCGATCCCCATCAACCAGGCCTTGCACGCCTCCAGCAAACGTACTAATTGTCTGGGTTTCGTCAATCCTGCGGATGCGCTGGTTCACTTGATCTGTAATATAAAGAAGCCCATCAGGATCAAAGACTACGCTACTAGGCATATTTAATTGGGCTTCGCTGGCCGGCCCTCCATCCCCTCCAAAACCGATATCAGTACCATAGACATCCATGATCTCCAGGCTGATCGAATTAATGACCTTGATCTTGGAATTGTACCAGTCTGTCAAGTAATAATGGCCATCATAGCCGATAATCACATCGGATGGTTTATGTAGGGAAAGTTGTTGCCCTGCGCCATTGTTTTCATCTCCCGCGATACCGGAGCCAATAAGCGGGAATAGCGTCCCATCTCGATTTAACTTGCGAACGGCATGGTTTCCTTGATCAACAATCAAGAGTTCTCCGGTTTGAGAGAGGGTAAGTGGCGCTTTTGCAATGTCTACGGGAGAGGATAAGAATGCCTGAAGCGCCGGCCCTCCAAGGCCTTGATCTCCTGATTGCCCAGCCACACCAGCCACATCACACAAGATTCCCAATCCGCCACAGGCATTTTCTCCACTCTTTTCAGCCCCCTGCGTTTCGTCCAGCTCAGAAAAAGTCGGAGTAAAGTCGCATCCTGAAAGTACTATCAACGACAAAGCCATTACCACAAACCATGTGGGATTAATGCTATCGTTGACAAGGGAGACTTGCAGGTATTTAGGTAGACTCACCATCTGGAGCGGATAAGAAATAAATCGAAATGGGAAAGGGGAGAAGAGTAAGGAGCCAGGACTACAAGGCGAAGCACCCGCTTGTAGCCCTGACCTTACGTGCTTGCAGTATACTTTGCTAATACATCGTACATAGAATGTTACTGCAGCACACTCACATTAATTCTCATGGCCGAGATAGATCTTCTTGACCATATGATTAAATGTATCTGTGAAATACAGGGTATGTGCTGCTTCATCGTACGCAACTCCAAAGATCTTATTGAATGAAGTTGAAGTTGCCTGTACGCCATCTTCTGGAATGCCTTGCTGTCCATTACCAGCAACTGTAGTAATGACACCGTTCGCATCAATTTTACGTACTGAATGGTTTTCTGCATCAGCAATGAATAATTCATTGTCATGGGTTAGATACACATCAGAAGGACCATTCAATGTAGCTGCCGTAGCAGGGCCTCCATCGCCAGTATGACCGGCTTCGCCTGTACCCGCGATCGTCGTTACTTCTCTGGTAGCAATATCAATTCTTCGGATACGGTTGTTGAAGGTATCTGCCATGTAGATCACGGTGCGATCCTGGTTCATGGCAATTTTTCCTCCTGGAGTCGCGGAAGGTCCTTGAGGAAGATCAAAGCGTGCCTCTTCCCCGATGCCATCTGCAAACCCTCGTTCACCTCCTACAAACGTCGATATCATTCCGTCAGGAGTAACAAGGCGGATGCGTTGATTTCCTTCGTCAGCGATATACATGTTGCCATCGAAATCGAACTTCATGCTGCTTGGAATATCCATTTTAGCAGCTTCCTTTGGCCCGCCGTCGCCTTCAAACCCTTGAGTAGTTCCTACAAAGGGAACGGTGTCGTGAGTGTCTTTGTCGACGCGCTTGATTTTCCAATTGTGCCAGGACGAAAGATAATAGTGACCGTCATCACCAATCGTGAGTTCAGTTGGGTGATTCAAGCTGAGCTCCCCTGCAGGTCCAACTGAATCATCACCCAAGCCACCTCCTCCGATAAAGGGACGCATGGTACCATCGGCTTCTATTCGGCGTACGACGTGGTTATTCCAGTCCACGATGAACAGTTCACCGCCAGGACCAACAGTTACGTCCATAGGCCAGTAATGCTTAGCGTCAATAGCTGGTCCATCGTTGCCTCCCAGGCCAGCTTCACCAGCTACACCGGATACGTGACAGACAACACCAAAACCACTACACTCTTCAACTTCATTTGGTGGTGGATCTTCGGGTCCTCCCTGACCATCAACACTATCACAGCCTGCCAATAAAGCGGCGCACATTGCAGCAGCCGATGTTGCTCTTAGTAAATCTTTTTTAGCGTTTTTCCAGAAAGGAATAGAACCTCTCATTGTAGTAAACCTCCAAGTATGTAATAATTCTCTTTTTTGCATTCATCGATGAAATGGTGTTCCAACACAACGGTATGGGAATCCCAAAATGCAGGAGGGCATTCAGACGCTCTCAAGAAAAGGCAGTCCTACTACTGCAGACAATCACACAACGATGTGAGAATGTGTAGTTTGTCCAACGTGGAACTATGCTTGAATTGTCACAAACACCTGGATGAGAATGCAATCCCCTATGTAAGAGGTCAGATTTGAGGCTGAGTCACATATGCATGTGATCACATGAATATGTAAAGGCAGATAAAACGCATACAAAAAGAGTCTAAAGTATACTTGATCTTTACCTCTTCTAGATTTCAGAGGAATCCTGGCACCTTATACTTGTATCACCATCCGTGCTGCAGTGTATGCGCATACACGTGTAGGCAAAGCCGATGGATGGATATGTTTGCAAACAAAAGATCGTTCGACCGTCAATGGAGTCATTCCTCAGATCTATGGAGTACATATCCCGCATCTTATTGATCGGGATAGTTGTGGTACTTTTCTCATTCGCGTTAGAAGCCAGCGCGAATGATATTCCATATCGTCATTATTCAATTCAAGATGGCCTTCCTCATGAAAACATCAGCACCATCGAGCAAACGCCTGATGGGAGGATGTGGGTAGGCACGTCTGCCGGCCTCGCTTTTAATACAGGGAGGCAGTTCAAAGCTGTACGCTTCCTGGGAGCAATAGGAACGGTAAACGTTCGCGAAATTGAGCCTACATCGTATAACGAGGTCTGGGTAGCCACTAACCACCAGGGGATTTGGAAAGCTCGATTTGAGCATGCAAAGAGACCCTATGAAGAGCTTGCAAATGTCCATGCTCGCCGGCTTATCGAAAAAAACGACTCTCTCTTCGTTTTCTCTCAAAGAGAGCTATGGATCGTTTCTCTTGAAAATGACGCTATTACAAAGATAGATTACGATTACCCGGAGAGATACAACATTGCTAACCGGGATCAGTCCACTAAACAAAGACTAATGGGTGTTGTTGGTGCAGATATCGCCCCTGATGGCACCAAATGGCTTCTAGATCGCACAAAAGGACCTGGCTTACTAAAGGAGGACGGGGCCATTGAATTCTATCAAACCCCACAAGGTATTGAAAAGAATGGATGGTACAGTATTGAATTTGACGACAAAGGCATTGGTTGGATCACCAATGAGAAAACAGGGCTCTACCGATTTGACCCTGCCAGAGGTTCGTTAGACCTGGTCATTGCCACACCAGGAGTCCGTCATATCTGTATCACTCCAATGGTGATTGCAGTCACTTCTTATGACCACGGGACTCTTTATTGGAATCATAACACCAATATGCAGGCTCCTTCTTTAAACGAGGAATCAGGATTTCCTACGAACCGGGTCAACTGCATCTTTAGAGACAAGGAAAAAAATGTCTGGGTAGGCACTCAAATTGGCCTCATTCACATGAGCCACCCTGGCGTTATGCATCTCGATAACATCAGCAATACGCCGTTGGTCAATATGATTGATGTGCTAAAACATTCAGATTCCTCTATCTGGGCAGCGTCGCAAACTGAAGGCATCTTCCAAATGTTACCGGAAAGCATCATGGAATCGTCTTACATGTCTCATTCAACAGATTTCTTCAGAGGGAAAGACGGCAGGCTCCATATCCTCGGCGAGCAGGGATGGTATGCGTACAACAAGGAACAACAATGGCATGTTGTTGAAGAGTTTAAAGGTGGAATTGGCGGCGCAGTTGACAAGGATGGGATTGGATTTTTCAGGCATCATACAGGACTGTTTCGCCACGAAGCAGAGCACGAACCTACTCGACTTCTTTCCTGGAACCCTCAGAATCAAGAGTTTTACCGCCATGCGCTCTCATCCAAAGGCGACCTGATTGTCTGGAGAAATGGGCAGTTGGTGCAACTCTCTAAGACCTCACTTTCTCAATCCCAGGATGAACTCCGGGTAATACGATCTACGCCAAAGTTTATAGACCACACAGTCAATGATATGATTGTCGACGAACTTGGACGAACGTGGGTCGCTTTATTAAACGATGGCATGCTTTGTATTGAACCTGACACTGCGATGCACCTGCTCCCAGGCCATCAAATAAACAGGCTGTCCCTGGAAGGCGACAGCCTCCTCATCGCAAGTGCTAATGAGGGGCTCTTTGTTTTCAACTTCCCTAAAGGTGAAGAAGCAGAACAGGGTATCCACCTGGAGAAAGACGCCAGTGTCCGGTTTCATCTTACCCAGGCTGATGGCTTGTTATCCAGTATTGTAGCCGGAGCGACATTCTCTGCTTCCACTTTATGGATCAACCACCCTGGTGGCGTAACTCGTATCCCTCGTGCTCTTCTGGAACGTGAACCTCCCGTCCCACAGGTACTTCTAACAGGCATCAACTACAACGGGATTGCAAGGCCTCCAAACCGCCCACTTAGCTTGAGTGCCGTAGATCGAAACATTGGATTCTCATTTGAAGCGCCATCCTTCACTCAACCTCATCGCGTCCACTACCGATACCGTTTACGCGGATTAGACGATCAATGGGAGAATACAGAAGAGCCTGGTGTCCAATTCACAGATCTTCCCGCTGGGGACTATACTTTTGAGGTTCAAGCATCTGCTTCAAGTCTTAAGTATGGGATGTCAGCGCTTTATAACTTCCAAATCCCAGAACCTTATTATCAACGCCCGTACTTCTGGATGATCATCCTCATGATGACCGTAGCGCTTATGTACACGTTACATAGATACCGGCTCCGTTCGATCCTTCGAGTAGAACGAACGAGAACGCGTATTGCTATGGACCTCCACGATGATATTGGCAGTTCCCTTACAAGCTTATCCTTCTTATCCAACCTCGCCTGGCAGCACACCAATAGGCAAAAACCGAAGGAAGAAATTGCCCCGTTGCTGCAAGAGATCAGTCACATGTCTAGCGACTTGGTCGACAACATGCTGGATATCGTTTGGTCTGTAGATCCTAAACACGATTCGGTGGGGAGTGTTATCGGGCGCCTGCAGGCCTTTTACCAACGCATGAGCGATGCGGCTGATATTACCATGAATTGGCACGTTGAAGACGGTGTAAGCAACTTAGCTCTAGCACCGAGGTCAAGGCGAAACCTCTTTTTAATCATGAAGGAAGCCATCAATAATGCGGTGAAGCATAGCGGCACACCGGTGATTGACATCCGATTCGACAAAGAATTTGGTATTCTTCAAGTGGAGATTCATGATTATGGCAAAGGCTTTGATGTCGACCAGATGTTCTCTGGATACGGCCTAAATACTATGAAGGAGCGGGCGCACGAAGAAGGAGGAACACTAGATATCACGTCTATACCGAACAGAGAAACTGTAGTTTTACTAAGATGGCCCATTAAAACACATGTCTAACCCTGTCCATACAGTTGAAGAGGATATCATCGTATCTATCATTGAAGACCATAAAGGGCTTCGAGATGGAATGCGATGGATGTTGGAGTCCACAGATGGTTTTATCTGTAACGGAAGTTATGGATCTATTGAGGATGCACTTGCCTACTGGGAGGAAAACACCCCTCCAATTGACAACCAGATTGTCCTCATGGATATTGGCCTTCCCGGCATGCAAGGTACCGAAGGGGCGCGAGTTGTAAAAGACCTGTACCCTTATGTACAAATTGTGATGCTCACCATGAAGGAGGAAACCGATATTATCCTGCAAGCGATTACTGCAGGCGCCGTAGGGTATCTCCTCAAGTCGACACCGCCCCAGGAAATCCTGCAAGCAATAAAGACCGTTAACAGCGGAGGCAGTTCGTTATCAGGGCCGGTCGCGTTGCGCATTCTCCAGCAGATTCAGAGCAAACAAAAACAAGATCCCCAGCAAGAGTTCAACCTATCTGAACGCGAAACAGAGATTCTTCACGGGCTTGTAAACGGACTTACATATAAGATGCTGGCAGAAGAGCTTTTTATCAGTATCGACACCGTCCGATCGCACATCAAAAAACTGTACGAAAAGCTCCATGTGCATTCAAGAAGTGAGGCAGTAGCTATTGCTGTCAACCACGGCATTCGCCCTGACAACAATTCGTGAGTAGATGATCAGGCAGCGGGAAGGAAAATTCGGAAGGTAGATCCAATCCCTTTTTCACTCTCTACTTCTATCTTCCCTTTCATCAAGTCAATCAGAAGCTTCACCAGGGCCAGGCCAAGGCCAGCACCTTCAAAACTACGATTGACGCCACCATCTTCTTGGAAAAACGGGGTAAAGAGTTCATCCAGGTAATCTTGGGCAATGCCAATACCAGTATCTGTAATCTCAATGATGATGGAGGAGCCGGCCTTTTTAGTGCTCAAGGTTACGGATCCATCATGAGTGAACTTAACGGCATTAGAGAGGAGGTTGTGTATGATCTGCGAGAGCCGATTTGGATTACTGAACACCTTTAAAGGCTCTTCGGCCAGGTGGGTAATAAATTGTACTCCTTTACTTTCCAACTCCATCTGCGCATTATCAATCACGGGCTGCAGTGCTTCATGCAGGTTCATCGGAGTAAGGGTCAACTGCCGCATGTTAGACAAATCAAACAGCTCATTCACCAACCCAAGCACGCGTTGTGCATTCTCATGAATGGCGAGCACAAACTCTTTGATCTGTGGAGGCAGAGGTTCTCCAGAAAGAGATTGGTATTCATCCAGTTCTTGACAGAGGATTTCAGAGTACCCATTCATTACCCCCAATGGAGTACGCAGTTCATGGCTCATCATCGCAACAAAGACATTCTTGAGATGCGTCATGTGCTGGGTAGGCTCTGCCTCAGTGTCAGCCCCTTCTAATTCCTCGTAGGGCGCATGCCGAACTTCAAAGTTTAGAATAGCGCCCAGGATGTTGTTGCTGGTATCAAAGATCGGTGTGCCATAAACGCCTAATGTTCTCCCTGCACGATCGCCTGAGAGCACCATGTTATGCTGGAAGGAAGTCACTTCTTCCTCTAGCAGGCTCTTCACTTTTTTATTTAACCCCTCGTCAAATCCCAGATGCAAATACGAGTCAGCTAACTCCGGTATATGATCCTTCTTAAGCATCAATTCCTGTAGCTTTTGATTAGCATAGAGAACCTGGCCTGCTTTATCTAGAAATAATATTCCCTGGGGTGTATGCGATGCAAAGGAATGATTAAATACAGGCGTTTTCTCAATAAGAGTCTTAATACTGGACTTCTCTGGATAGGAAGGAGTTGGTTTATGTGCCTGCCCTACCAATAACCACCCGTCTTGTTGAGGTACACAGGTGGTCTGAACAGGTCTTCCATGTCGATCCGTGGTTGAGATGACCGGCTCGGCCTTTAGCAGAGAGGACAACGTAACACCAGACAACGAATCCCCGCTTTTCCAGCCCCAAAGTGCAGTTCCTGCAGAATTAAGCGACATGATTTGCCCTCCCCCGCTCACTCGTACCAAGGCGACAGCTGGGGAATCTGGTAGGGGTTCTACTGAATAATATGGGTTAGAATATACTTGCACTTCTGGGAGCACAGAGATGATAGAGTTGAACGTTCGATAAGCGATAAATAACTGGGGTAAGACAGATCAAATACGAGGCCAAAAAGATGCTGGGTACTACGATTCGTTCTCTTTTTCGCGTTTTTCAGCAGGAACCACTGTAAACATCCAGACACCACCACAGAGCACTTGTAAGCTTGCGAATACGATAAAGGCGTCTGCCAGTTCAAAAATACCGGCCTCTAGCAGGAGACTCGCCACAAGAATGGATACACTTTCCATAAACAATACGAACAACCACTCTGTAGCAAACACTCGCCCCCTCAAACGATCCGCAGATCGTTGTTGCAAGAGCACAGTAGCAAGAACCCAGTTAGCCCCACTGGCAGCGTGTGCCAGGACTACAGCGCTGATCACCCACAGGGGCCACTGGTTAAACCCAATCGTTGCATAAAACAAACCGCTGATGATAATGGACAGCCCGAGGACAGCCGGCCACACCCGCTGGTCCTTAAACAAGCTCCTGGCTATGATTGGCCCGATGCCTGTTCCAAGCCCACGGGCAAAGAAGAGGGTCCCAATCCCCGTTGCTTCCGCCCCCGGCGTAATCTCTGGCCCAAGGAGCGTTAGCATATAAACCGTCGCTCCTCCTCCAACTGCCCAAGAAGCCTTTGCCAGTGCAATTCGGCCAATGGGGGGATTCTTTCGTAAGTAGGACCATCCTTCTACAATGCTCTTGTAGGAGGACTGCATAAACCCAGAACGCGGTTTCTCGTCGGTAGTTTGTGGAATCACCGTTCTGTAGATGAAAAACGCAGAGACTATGTATGTCAGGCTATCGATGATAAAAACACCGTCTGTGCCAATTACTTCCGTCGCGATTCCACCCAACCCAGCCCCTAGTGCCAGCATGATTGACCAGGTTGCTGAAGAGATTGCATTTGCCGTAAGTAAGTCCTTAGGAGCGGTAATATTCGGGATAGAGGCACTTTTAGCGGGTAAAAACACCGCTCCGATGACTACCTGCAGCGTAATCAGTAAATAGATTAACGGCACCTGGTCTGCTGAATCAATCCACAGGAAGCCCAACACTACGATCGCACGAAGTATATCCGACACAATCATGACTTGCCGGCGGTTGAATCGATCGACCAGAATGCCGGCAAACGGAGAAATGAGTGCCCACGGAAGGAGCTTAAACAAAAAGACTCCCCCCATAGCCAGAGGAGAGCCTGTTAATGTATTTATTAATTGGTATAACGCGATGGTATTGAACCAATCGCCAAGCTGAGAAATGAGCGTTCCTATCCAGAGGCGCCGGAAATTCCTATTCGTCTTGAGTAATTCAAGGTATCCCGTCCGGGGCTCGTCTTGGGACATGCGTAGAGAGCCTTTCCCTCAATTTTAGGCTTCCTGAGAAGTAACGGGCTCTGCTTCGCTGGAATCCTCGGTATCAGAATCCTCTGTACCCTCTGCCACTTCAGGACGAAGAAGAGGAAATAAGATTACATCTCGGATGGAATCTTGCCCTGTCATCAACATCGTTAAGCGATCAATTCCCACTCCAAGGCCTGCCGTTGGAGGCATTCCGTACTCAAGGGCACGAAGGTAATCCTCATCAATCGCCATCGCCTCGTCATCCCCTTTATCTTTCAACCTAACTTGATCTTCAAATCGAGCGCGTTGATCTTCAGGGTCATTTAACTCGCTAAACGCATTGCAAATTTCCTTTCCATTGCAAATGACTTCAAAACGCTCAACCAGTCCTTCCTTGTCTCTATGTCTTTTTGCAAGAGGACTTAATTCGACCGGATAATCGGTAATAAACGTAGGCTGAATAAGATTTGGCTCGACAAACTCACCAAAAATCTCATCGATAATTTTCCCGCTTCCCATGGTTGAGTCTATTTCAAGCTTAAGCGCTTTTCCAATCTCAGCGAGTTCATCGCGTGATTTGCCAAACAAATCGTATCCCGTTTTTTCCTTAATCGCATCCAGGAGCGGGATTCTTTTCCATGGTCTTTTGAAGGAAATCTCGTTACCACCTACATTCACCTTTGCTTCCCCGTGGAGAGACATAGCAACAACTTCTACCATCTCCTCTACAAGATCCATCATCCAGTCGTAGTCCTTGTAAGCGACATACAACTCCATCATCGTGAATTCAGGATTGTGAAAACGGCTGAGCCCTTCATTCCTGAAATCTTTGGAGATCTCATACACTCCTTCAAAGCCACCTACAATAAGCCGCTTGAGATAAAGCTCATCAGCAATCCTCAAGTACAACTCCATATCAAGCGCATTATGATGCGTCGTAAATGGGCGCGCTGACGCTCCACCATAAATGGGTTGTAGCACCGGTGTCTCAACTTCCAGGTATCCTTTCTCATCCAAAAACGACCGCAATGCCGACACTAATTTTGCCCGTAAAACAAACGTTTTGCGCACTTCGGGATTTACAAAGAGGTCTACATATCGCTGGCGATACCGGAATTCCTTGTCCGTTACCTCGTTATAAACAACACCTTCTTTTTCCTTAACGATAGGAATAGGGCGTAGTGCTTTGGCAAGAAGCACGAGCCGAGTAGCGTGGACACTAACGTGTTCCGTTTTTGTGCGAAACACATATCCTTCTATTCCAACGATGTCCCCAATGTCTAACAGTTTTTTAAAGACGCCGTTATAATAGCCTTCCTGTATACTGTCCCGCGCAACATACACTTGAATCGTCCCTGAGCTATCCAGTATATCAATGAAAGAAGCCTTCCCCATCACACGCTTTTTCATGATTCGGCCAGCAATCGACACCGTAAAGGGTTCTTTCGAAACACCAGATTCATCCGGTTGATGGATCGCATCGTCAAATCGATCTAATACAGATTGTGCATAATCTGTTACGTCCCATGAATAAGGATATGGATTTATATCTTGGGCCTCGATAGCCGCTCTTCCTTCACGTCGTTGCTGTTCTTGTTCTGTAAATTCCCTCATATTGCGTACATCGAATTTATTGTGCCCGAGAAGGCCGTATAGAAATTATGGTTATGTCTTCAACAGGTCTGTCCGAACCATCTGTTTGAACTGCACTGATTGCATCCAGAACGTCATACCCTTCTACTAGTTCGCCGAATATAGTATACTGGTTATCAAGCATGGGATACCCCCCCTGGCTCGTATACATATTCCGCGCAGAATTGGAAAAAATGAAAGACGGGTCGCCTAGTTGACGCTTCAGATAATCCTCAATTTCAAGAAGCGTTGCCTCATCAAAGACTTGTCCTTTTACAATATAGAATTGACTTCCGTTTGAGCTCCTTGAAGGGTTGTAGCGGTCGGGTTGCCGAGCTGCTGCAATAGCTCCCCGTTTATGATATAGCGTTGGAATAATCTCAGCGGGTAATGTATAGGGAGGGCCGCCTTGTCCGTCATTTCTCGGGTTTCCATCACGGGAGTTAGGATCTCCTCCCTGAATCATAAAATTATTGATAACCCGATGAAACGTAGTGCCATCAAAAAACCGCTCTCCGACAAGTTTTCTGAAATTGTCCCGGTGTACAGGCGTTTCGTTATATAAACGCATCCGCATAGTACCTACAGTCGTTACTATATCATACATCTCACCAGTAACTCTGCTAGAGAGGTTATTGGTCACTGAAGGCAACGGTGTCACTTCAGGTTGGACCTGCGGAGTAAATTCTTGAGCCTCAGCTTGGTTTGACTGTGCTCTGGCGTTGTTTTGAGTCTGGTTGTTTGCATAGGGTCTATCCCGGATTTCGACCTTACAACCCCAGCAAGCAACACATAGAATGACAATAAAATAAATTCGAGACATCAGAAGCAGCGTTTTGTAAGAAAAGTGTCAGGTATTCAATGTATCAAAGTAGGTGAGAATAGCTACCTGCAATAACTTTTCTTGTTCAGGTAAAGTAAGTACCTGGTTTAACGTGTTATTATTGGCCCAAATTGTATGGCCTTTTTCATCTATTCCAACACGTTTATATAAACCGAGAGTTTCAAAGACGCAATAAGTACCTTCCATGATAAGGTCTTGTTTTGCTTTTTTTGACAACTTTGGTTGATATCCTTGTCCACGAGACTGAATTCCGATCAGAAACAAGATGGATTCAATGCCTGCGTCTCGATCAAAACGTTCTCTTACCCATGAAAGTAGTTCCTTCCAGCGCCTAGCCAGTTCTTCGTCATCTATCTCTTGATAGGGTAACACGTTTTATTTATTGATGAGTTGTTCGTCCGTCTCGGCAAGGAGTTCTTTGTGTTGTACAGACAACACATCAATCACCCCTGCTCCAAGCATTCTAGCCAGGCTTTCTTTAGGCTGGCTTCTAATAATTGAGCCAATACACTCTATTCCTAATCCTATTGTTTCGATGAGTTCATCCAGGCAAGCCCACCAGGACCCACTAGAAGGTTCAGGCTCTTTAGATGTGAGAGCAATCTGCATATCTAATAATTGCTTGCCCTGTTTATTGAGGACGCTTTTTAATAATCGCTGGAGCTCCTCCACATTGCCCATCATTCTCTGAACTTTTGTCTGCTGCCCAAGAGATAGTGCTGCTTCGTTTGCGTGGACCTCTTTCTCATGAATAGTGGCAAGCATTTGCAGAGAGGTAATAACAAACGATTGAAATGCTGTTCCTCCTGTGCCTGGAGATTGCAGCATCTGTTGTATCTCATTTAAATCAATCATCGTTATTACGTCTAAACTTTTTTGGGGGCGCCTACTAACAACATGGAAACCGATTTGGTTTCTCTTTTAAGTTGTTATAGACCGATTCCGGCTTAAATCATTATCTATTCACGCAGCAATTTCTTTATTTCCTGAGCCATTAGAGTGGCTTTTTCTTCAAATTCAGGATTATTTCGGCGCTTTAGCTCAATAGCCGCTCGGGTAAGCTCAAGGTATATATTATATTTATCCGGCACGCTATTTCCAAGTGCTTCTGCATGTCTTTCTATAGTTTGAACATCACCTCTAGAGGCAGGCCCAGTGAGAGCTAACTCGGGGCCGGATTCCACTATATTTTGACACGTACGTTGAATTAGGGGGGCAAGCAATTGGACAGCATCTGCCCGGCTCACATTTATCTGACCTAGTATATCGGTGGCAATTCCAATTACCGTAACAAAAAAATTTGAAGCGAACACGGCGGACGCATGGTAGAGTACCTTGTCCTCTTCATTCAACAGCAATGGAATGCTACCTAAAGAAACCGCAATACGTTGCCCTACATGGACCCCGCTCTCAGCACCTTCGATACCTACATAGATGCCCTTCCATTCACTCTCCTGGCCCTTGGCAAAGGTCTGAACAGGGTGAAAACTAAACACCTTAGCCCCCCTCGCAGCAAGTGCTCCCAATTCAGCCGACAACAACGCCCCAGAGGTGTGCGATACATATACTGTATGCCAGGGGTAGGAGTGATCTGACAATTCTTTACTGACCCGTGAAATGGCATCGTCTGGTACACACAGAAACAGAAGTTCAATGCCATCAGGAAGTTCATCACCATAGGAAACAACAAACTGCGCGTCCACTTCTTTCGCAAGTGCACGCGCAGCGTGTTTACGTCTACTTATCAGGCAATGAATAGGAAATCCCGCCCCATGAAGAGTCCGTGCGAGATCTTCGCCAACAGCACCCAGGCCAAGTATAGCCACTCGCATGTTCGTCATAAAAGCGCTTCCGAAGCCGGCTAACGAGAAATCACGGCACCCACATGACCAGGTGTTCCGTTTTCAGGGGATGACATCGACAGAATTCGGAACTGCTTAGCTCTCCGCCTCGTGGAGGCGATGAGTGCTACAAGCAAAGCTCCTTTGCCTAAAATATCCACATCATTACTGTAGAGCAAGGGAAACAGAGCATTTACGTCTCCGGTCTCCATGGCTTCTGTAAACAGACCTAGGCTTTCCTCATCGGCAGATAAAATATCCGCTGATGCAACCAACAAGGTCCTTCGATTAAACATGATGGCGCCAATAGCTGCTCCCAGCTCTCTGCAAAAATCAGGAGACTCTACCCCCATCACAATAGGAACCACATCAAACCCATCTAGCATATTTTGCAAAAAAGGCAATTGGACTTCAATGCCCCGTGCATGAAAATGGCCGGTGTCTTCCAAATAAATGTCATCGTCTTCATCACACAGCTCATGACAGACAGACGTATTGATGTCGATAGAACCTAAAGGTGTTTGATAGGCCTTTAGATCACAGATCGTCATTCTGCCAAAACTGCCCATGTGGCTTGGACTGACCAAAATGACGGTTTCATAGTCTTGTCCAGCCAACGTTTTGAAGATCTTCGCCGAACTTGGCCCAACACGTAGTAGATTGGTATCTGGGACGATTAGCGCCAGAATATCTTCATCTATGGGATTTTGTGTAGATTGAGAGAGGAGGGTCTCTATTTGCTTTTGAAGCGGTTTAGGCTGAGTAGCGTAAACCTGGTCGTGCAAAATTTCCATATACTTCTACTCCAGCAATGAATCTTGCTGTTCAGTAATTGAATCTAATAAAGACATTAATAGAGGCTGTTGTTTGAGGGCTCGAATAAATGCATGGATATTTTCTGGGTATTCGGGCCTCCATTCCATTGTAGCTAATACTTTTAGAGGGGGGGCTAACTCTTCGAGGACGTCTGGGTTCAATGATTCTGCAAATCCTTCCCCAAATTGACCAAAACCATTTAAGATAAATCCTAAGGGCTGGATACCCATGACAAGCATCATCCGGAGGGTGAGGATACAATGATTCAGGGTACCGCGAGCCGTTTTACCTACTATTATCGGCGGTAAATTAAAATCCTTTAATAGGTCTACCACCGTATAATTCCGGGTAATGGGTACCATAAGCCCGCCACCTTCTACTACGACGAATTTGCCCTCGCTTTGTAACTCCCGATAGGCACTCCATATCTGGTCGAGTTGAATGGTTTGGCGCTCAACCTGGCTAGCGACATAAGGAGAAGCCAGGGTTTCAAAGGAGATAGGGCTGAGCCGTCTTTTAGGCTCTTCGATACCAATTTGGCGCAGCAGATTTGAAGCACTTTCCACGGACCCACCGGTTGCAATCGGGGTGAGTAGCGTTGCATCAACGCCTTGTTCACGCAGCAACCCCACAATACCCACGCCTAGCATTGTTTTACCGACATCTCGGTCTGTACCTACGAGAAAGAGTCCTGAAGCCATATGCGCTAAACATTTCTACATGAGACAAAAGAAACGGAAACAAGGTTCATGGGGCTTCGCAATACAAATACCTCGACAGAAGTATGTACGGGAAGGAGCTGCTCTGATTGGAATAGAACGTAGTAGCAAGGCGAAAATACTACGGCTTGCAAATGCGAATGTCAAGCAAAATCACATCCACTCGCTAAACTTCATAGTCCAGCGATACACATGGGGATACGTTAATCCTACCTTAGGGAGCAAAATCGTTTTGCTGAAACAATGGACGCAACGAGTCAGCCCGGGTGGAGCCGGTAGCCATCATAGGAAATCGGAGCTCCGCAGGTACAATGGATAAACCTTCCTGAGCAAATTGAGAATAGATGGGAAAATTATTCAATTGCTCAACCGGCGTCGCCTTCCATACAGGTATCTGTATGTTCTGTGAAGAGGCAGCATGGGAAACACCCAATCGGGTTGGACCTACGCGATCTGTGGAATCAGTGGAGGTTGTCGAAGCTAGAATGAGAAGAAGGGCTGCTATGGAAGATATTGCAGCTACAGTAGCAAGAGAGAAGTTATAGCGTGACATCCAGGGTTCAGCTTCCTGGACAATTTCGTTCTCCAAACGGTAACGGAGAAGCGGTTGAAGCCGGGAGGGTGCTTTGTGCTTACAACCAAAATTACATAGCAGATGCCGCGTTTCCATCAGGCTTTCGACGTGCGAGGCCAGTGCTGGATTTGCTTGCATGTATTC
This sequence comes from Rhodothermaceae bacterium, assembly GCA_019634345.1. Taxonomy (GTDB): domain Bacteria; phylum Bacteroidota; class Rhodothermia; order Rhodothermales; family JAHQVL01; genus JAHQVL01. Next base: position 3,339 of record JAHQVL010000400.1, on the reverse strand, counting down.
TTCGAGAGCTTCGCGAACAATCGGGTCGATTGTACCATCTACGTATTCACATAACCATTCATCCAGGTCAGCGAAGTCGTTCTCTTCAGAATGCTCGTATCCCTCTTCCATAGGCTAAGATACAATGATTCGTTCTGAACGGATGTATAAGAAGCAGAAGAGAAGACTGATACCTTCTCTTCTGCCATATTTAGCTATGAAGGCATAGGATGTGGTGAGTACACATCTTTAAGAAGCGCTTGTAATTTTGTACGGCCACGGTTGATTCTACTCTTAACCGTTCCCATAGGCAATCCAGTAATTTCAGCAATCTCTTCATAAGCAAGTTGCTGAACATCTCTGAGTACAACAACTTCCCGAAATTCTTCGGGTATGAGTTTTAGCGCTTCCTGAATATATCGATCCTGGATTGTACTTTCGGTATGCCTATCAGGTGAGAAAGTTTCATCTGGAATTTCCAACTCGAACTCCTCTTCTTCCCTATTCATGGATTGAAGAGAATACAAGCGCCGGCGTTTTCTCTTGCGGTACTCGGAACGAGCAAGGTTACCAGCAATGGTATAAAGCCAGGTAGAAAACTTGGCAATGCGCCGATAGGAATGGCGATTTCGGTATACACGGAGGAACGTTTCCTGCAGCAAATCCTCACACTCCTTCATATCCCCAAGGAAACGATAGATATAGTTTGTTAAAGGATCTTTATATCTATTTACAAGGAGATCAAAGGCCTCTACGGTACCTGCCTGAAAATAGGACATAAGGTCCTCGTCACTCATTTCCGCAAGCATTGCATATCGACCGTCAGGAGTTGTCGGCCTCTCAATGTGCGTACTGCTTTTATTTGACGATTGTTTTAACATAGCCAGCTGCTGGAATCTGTACGGAGCGTACACGGTTTGTGGAATAAGTGTGTGTACGATGTGACCAATATATCGTTACACTATGGTGAAACAGCGGTAATCGTATTCACACTTGCGGCAGCGTCAGGTATTAAACGCCGGATCAACAAAGTTAGTATCAGTTGTGCGTTTCTAGTGGCTCCTCCTTTTAATTCATAATCCGCAGAAAGCAAAGATGCAAATGCATTCGCAATTTCTACTCTATTATATAATTGTAAACTGTGTATGTATTGCTTAATAAAATAGGGGGAAACTCCGACTCGTTGCGCCAACGACTTCTCAGGCATTTTTCGTGACTGCAAATATGTCAGCTTCCACAATTTCGTGAAGTATGAAGTCAGTATTGACACGATCATTAGCGCTTCACTGCGCTTGTTGGTCGATTGGTGCAACAACCGTTCCGTGATAGAAATTGCCGCAGGATAGCGCCCTTCCCCTATTGCCCGTTGCAATTCGAAGACATTGAAGTCACGTGTTTGTCCACTTGCTGACACAACGTCATCACCAGTGATCTCTTTGCGGTCACCACAATAGGCCACCAATTTGTCGATCTCTGTTTCAATGGCCTGCAAGTCCGTGCCCAAAAAGTCACCAAGCCGTTCGATGGCTTCTGGGGTTGCTTTCAAACCTCTCTTTCCAATTCTCTTGGAGATCCAGCCAGAAATCTGGTTCTGGTACAGCGGTTTGAACTCGGCCCATTCGGCTTTCTCCCTCAACGCTCTGTAGGGATGGGACGACATATTTGGTTTACGAGAACATACTAACAGGACAACAGATGACGGATTTGGTTGCTCTGCATAGGCGGCAAACCGTTTATTATCCTTCACCTGATCAAAATTTCGAACGATCACCACCCTACGCTGCGCCATCACCGGATAACTTGCACACAGGCTCAGTAGCTGGCTCACATCCAAATCAGCACCATACACGATGTCCAAATTAAAATCTTTCTCGTGCGGCTGGAGGGCATGAGTAATCAGGCTTTTCTGCAATTCATCCATCAAAAAGTGCTCTGTACCATACAATAAGTACAGGGGCTTAAAGTTTTGATGCTTAAAAGCCGTGTCTACCTGATCATATGTTAGACCTTTACCAGCCATTCTCTATTCCTGCGTGCCTTTATTTTATTACACGCAACAAGTGCCATACAATTAATTGGATGGATAAAACGTCAAGATGTTACAACGCTTCCTATATTAACGTACCATGAAGGACTTTAGTATACACCCTTAATTTTATTAAGGAAAGATATGAACCAGCAAACATAATAAACAACAACACCTGGATATATCGAAATAATTTAACCCAGCAGAGAGGTATAGTTTAGATTTGCCTGATTACTCCTACGTTGAAACCCACCAGGTTTTCCCCAACTCCGGACTCCACGCCCCGGACTTCGTCTACAACATCTGAATCAACTGAATATTATTACCGCACGTATCATCAAGAACCGCAATCATATTTGTCCCCACTTCTTTGGGCTCCATACTGAATTGAACGCCAAGAGCTACCAGCCTTTCGTATTCTTTTTTAAGGTCATCAACCATGAATGAATGCCCGGGAATGCCGGCGTCTTTGAGTGCCTTTTGGTACACTTTTGCTGGCTCGAACGCTACAGGCTCGAGCAATAGCTCTACCCCGTTCTGTTCTTCTGGGGAGACAACCGTAAGCCACTTGTGCTCACCAATAGGGATCTCCGTTTTTTTGATAAAGCCTAACACTTCTGTATAGAATTTCAGTGCCTTTTCCTGGTCATCCACGGGTACACCTGTAACGTAGATTTTGATCATTTGATATAGCCCTCAATATTATTTTCGTAGTCGCAGGCAATATGCAAAAGTCTTCACCGAAATGCTTATTCCAGATTGCTTTTATTCATCTTTTGATACGCCAGCGGCGAGTAACCGATACCACGCTTAAAGGCATTCGAGAAGGTCGAGATGCTCCCATACCCCACCGCACTACAAACCTGCGTAACAGAAACACCCTTCTTCAACAGTTCCTTCGCCTTAGACATCCGCAAATCTCTCAGATACTGCCGGGGCGTAATGCCATAGGCCTGTTTAAAAATCCGAATAAAGTGAAACCGAGACATGCATGCGGCGGCGGCGATGTTTTCTAACTCGATGTTCTCCCCGTAATATTTCTCCATAAAGGCCTTGGATTGCCTTACCTGGATGTACTGGTGCTTACTTAAGAAGTGCTGCTCGGCAATTCTTTCTACTTCTTGTTCAAAGAATGTTTTTGGCTTACTTGGCATTTGGTATCACCCTATTTTGTAAAGCACTCCAAATAACTTAATGCACTTCATTCTCTAACTTAGCCAAAATCTGTTGGACATTCTCATACTTCGGATGATCTTCGGGTACAAGTTTGTATAGAAGGATAGCCTGCTCATGATCCTTTTCGACAAAATGGGCTCTTTCGGCAGCCGTGTAAG